>JAJTCJ010000001.1 GCA_021323165.1 Bacteroidota bacterium
TTTCCATTCAAAATACCGGATAATTATGAGCAGATCATCTACAAAGGGACAAAATAGTTCACTTATTGTTTTTCTTTTTTCATGCCTGATGTTTTTAGGCACGGGAACTTCTTTTGCCCAAAAACAAAGCAAAAAAGATTTGGAGAACAAGAAAAAGCAGATCCAGAAAGAGATTGATTACACCAATCAGCTTTTAGCAGAAACCAAGAAGAACAAAAAAAGATCTCTTACAGAGCTTGTAGCGCTAAACAAGAAGATCTCCCAGCGTGAAGAGCTGATCGCCAATATCAACAGCCAGATCTATTTACTGGATAAAGAGATCAAAGAAAACAATGAATCCATCAAGGGTTTGCAGAATGATCTTGCTAAGCTTAAAGCTGAATACGCAAGGATGATTTATTATGCTTATAAAAATCAGGATGGCTATAATCGTCTCGTTTTTATTTTTGCTTCCCGTGATTTCGAACAAGCTTACATGAGGCTTAAATATCTGCAGCAGTATAGCGATTATCGCCATCGTCAGGCAGAAAAAATCACTCACACAAAAAGATCACTCAATGAAAAAGTTCAGGATCTTGAGGCAAAAAAATCTGATAAACGTGTTTTGTTAACCGGAGAAGAAAGTGAAAAGAAAAACCTCACTTCAGAAAAAGGTGAAAAAGAACATGTGTTCACACAACTTCAGGAGCAGGAAGGTAAACTTAAGAAAGATCTCGAGAAAAAGAAAAAAGATGCAGAGAACCTGCAGGCTGCAATTCAGAGAGTTCTCCAAAAAGAATTAGAAAAAGCCCAGAAAGAAGCTGTTGCACAAAACAAACCTAAACCCCAGAAACTTGTATTAACGCCCGAAGCTCAACAATTGTCAAACTCTTTTGCAAGTAATAAAGCAAAACTGCCATGGCCTGTAGCTAAAGGAATTATAAGCGAACATTTCGGTGTTCATCCGCATCCATTAATGCCGAATATTGATGTAAACAATAACGGAGTTGATATCGCAACAAACTCTGGCTCTATTGCCCGTTCTGTGTTTGATGGTGAGATAAGGGCGCTCGGTGCAATGGGTACCGGCCAGTATGTTCTTATCAGGCATGGCGACTTTTTCACGGTTTACACCAACCTGAAAGAGCTTTACGTTAAAGTCGGAGACAAAGTAACTACAAAGCAAAACATTGGATCCATTCTTTATGATGATGATGAAAGCAAAACCATTCTTCATTTTGAAATCTGGAAAGGCCAGGCAAAACTTAATCCCGAAAGCTGGATCTATAAAAGCAATTAGGTGAATTTTAAGCGCTTAATGATATTTTCCTTATCTTTGCAGCGTATTATTTAAAACAGAACAAAATGTTAAACAGTGTCTTGATCGGATTTATGGGCCTTGGTGGTTCAGAAATGATAATTATATTAGTGATCGTATTATTGCTTTTCGGAGGTAAGAAAATTCCTGAATTAATGAAAGGTCTTGGAAAAGGCGTAAAAGAATTCAAAGATGCTTCAAAAGCAGAAAGCGAAAACACTTCTGTAGAAAAGAAAGATTAAAATTCTTTTTACAAATAAAGCAACTCCTCCTGTACAAGGGGGTTTTTGTTTTTATATTGCAGTCTGATTTTGTCTTAAGATTATTTATCGTTTAATTATTTTTGTGAAGACCTATAACTCCCTTTCCCAAGTACGCTCTGATCTTGACAGCAACAACCTTACGTGTATTGAGCTTACCAAAGCATATATTCATCGTATTGCTGAGAAGAAGGAATTAAATATTTTTCTTGAAATTTTTGAATCTTCCGCTTTGCTCAAAGCCAAAGAAGTTGATGAAAAAATAAAGAACAAAACAGCAGGAAAACTTGCCGGAATGGTTATCGCGCTTAAGGATAACATTTGTTATAAAGGCCATCAGGTAAGCGCTTCATCAAAGATCCTTGAAAAGTTCGAATCTCTTTACAGCGCAACTGTTGTTGAAAGGCTCCTTGCAGAGGACGCGATCATAATCGGAAGAACTAATTGTGATGAGTTTGCAATGGGAAGCTCTAATGAGAATTCTGCTTTTGGTAATGTAAAGAACCCTTACAATCCTAATTGTGTTCCGGGTGGATCATCCGGAGGATCAGCAGCAGCAGTTGCAGCAGATCTTTGCCTTGCAGCGCTAGGAACAGATACAGGCGGATCAATTCGTCAGCCTGCTTCTTTTTGCGGGGTTGTTGGTCTTAAACCTACATACGGAAGAGTATCGCGTTACGGTGCAATAGCATACGCATCCTCTTTCGATCAGGTCGGGCCTATTTCAAAGAATGTAGAAGATTCTGCACTTATAATGGAAGTTATGGCCGGAGCAGATAATTTCGACAGCACTGCCTCCAGAAAACCGGTTCCTGCTTATTCCAAAGAATTAAACACAAGCGGAAAAAAATTCCGTATCGCATACCTAAAAGATTGCCTTGAAAATCCTGGATTAAATCCGGAAGTTAAAACACGCATCACTTCAATCATTGAAAAGCTCAAAGCTGATGGACATACGATAGAAGCGGTTGATTTCCCTTATCTTGATTACCTTGTACCAACATATTACGTTTTAACAACGGCAGAAGCATCTTCAAACCTTGCCCGTTTTGACGGGATCAACTTTGGTTACAGAAGTCCGAATGCATTCGATCTTGAATCTACTTACAAAAAATCACGTTCAGAAGGATTCGGAGAAGAAGTGAAAAGAAGGATCATGCTTGGAACCTTTGTCCTTAGTGCAGGATACTATGATGCATATTATTCAAAGGGGCAGCGTGTCCGTAAAATGCTTCAGAATAAAGTAAACGAGATCTTTTCCGGTTACGACCTTATCCTCTCTCCTACTACACCCGGAACCGCTTTTGAATTTGGGCAGAAAGGTGCGGATCCGATTGCAATGTATCTTGAAGATATATTTACCGTTCTTGCAAACATAACCGGACATCCGGCAATATCCTTGCCTGTGGGAAAACATTCAAACGGACTTCCATTCGGGATTCAGTTCACAGCAAAAGCCTTTGCCGATGGTCAATTAATGGCCTTCTCGAAAGAAGTAATGGATAAGTATTAATTTTTTTGATACGACTGTGTGCTGTCATGTTGAGCCTGTCGAAACATTTGGGTCGGCTTTCGCACACTCTTCGACAAGCTCAGAGTGACCTGCCCACTTAAACATTGCAACATTCCGCTTTTCACCACTAAAACCTCTTCAACAATTTTTCGTTGATAAATACGCTTTACTCGTCTAATCTTTCTTGGTATTTTAAAGTATCATTGTTAAGTTTGTGGATAGTGGTAAATTCTTTTTTATGAAACGGTGGATCATTCTTTTTCTTATGCTAAGCGCTGGCTCTCTTTTAGGCCAAGCTCCCGCAACAACTTCTGCCGATCAGCTGCAGGACGATCCAATAGCGTTGGTGTTAGACAGTCTTTATAAGCTTGATCTTTTTGAAAAAGGATATGGCAAAGTCGTTTATCCAAAAAATCCTAAATATCAATTCTCAAAAGATTCAATTCCGAGATATGATGAAAGTATTTACGCTTCACGGCTAGAAAAAATAGATGCGGCTTCTCCTTTTGATCTTCAGTACAACAGTATTGTTAAAGGTTACATTGAGATGTATACTATCCGCAAACGCGAACTTGTATCAAGGATGATGGCTCTTTCTCAATTATACTTTCCAATGTTTGAAGAGCAACTTGATAAGTATAATCTTCCTCTTGAATTAAAATATCTTGCTATTTGTGAATCCGCCCTGAATCCCATGGCTAAAAGCCGTGCAGGAGCAATGGGCCTTTGGCAATTCATGTATCCTACAGGAAAAATTTACGGGCTAAAAGTTTCATCGTATGTTGATGAACGCTGTGATCCTTACAAATCAACCATTGCAGCCTGTGAATATTTTAAATATCTGTATCGACTTTTCGGTGACTGGCAGATGGTACTAGCTGCATATAACGGAGGGCCAGGAACAGTGAATCGTGCTATCCGCAGAAGCGGTGGCAAAAAAACCTATTGGGAAATCAGACCTTTTCTTCCGAAAGAAACTCAGGGTTATGTTCCGGCATTTATAGCGGTAAACTATGTTATGAGCTATACATCTGAGCATAATATGTATTCTGCTATTCCAAAGAAAACTTTTCTTACAGTAGATACCGTTAACGTAAAACACCAGATCTCTTTTTCTCAGATCTCTTCCGTTCTTGACATTCCGGTTGAAGACCTTCGGTATATGAATCCAAGTTACAAGAAGAATGTAATTCCTGTTTTGCCGGAAGAACAAAGCTATCTCACACTGCCAGCAGGAAAAGCAGGAGCATTCATTACCAATGAAAGTAAAATTTATAATTATTACAAGAAAGATACGATCAATAGCCGTGATGTGCTTGCATCCCAGGAGGTAATTAAAATCCATACAGTTCGCAGCGGTGAACACCTGAGTACAATTGCGAAACGATATGGCTGCACTGTTGCTGATATAAAACAGTGGAACGGAATAAAAAGCAGTACTGTTAAGCCAGGCAGAAAACTGACCATATATCTTTACGACAAAAAAATTGCAGAGAAGAAAGCTGCCGCTGTAGATGCCGCAAGCACTATGGTTTCATCTCCTAAAGAAAATTCCGGGGCAGCTAAATACAAATACTATACGATTAAAAAAGGAGACTCTCTTTATAAGATCGCTAAAGCAAATAATATGACAACAGATGAGTTAAAAAAGATGAATGGCCTCGGTGCCAAATTCACATTAATTCCCGGAAAGAAGCTTAAGGTTGGCGTTCTTTAGCCTTGTAATAGCCTGTAATACATTTATTTTCATTATCTTTGTAACTCATTCACTCCGGAACAATTCTTTTAAAATAAAAATTCCTTCCTGACTAAAACTTATATTTCATAAATGCAATTCGAATCATTAAACATTATTGAACCTATTCTAAAATCATTAAAAGAAGAAGGTTACACTACCCCTACACCAATCCAGGCAAAAGCAATCCCAATCGTTTTAGAAGGAACAGATCTTCTTGGCTGTGCACAAACCGGAACAGGAAAAACTGCAGCGTTCGCTATTCCTATTCTGCAGCTGCTTAGCGCAAATAAATCTTTCGATAAAAAAAGGAAGATCAGAAGCCTGATCGTTACACCCACACGTGAACTTGCCATCCAGATCGCTGAAAGCTTCAATAACTACGGACGTCACACCGGACTTAAATGCTCTGTGATATTTGGTGGTGTTAATCAGAATCCCCAAACAGCTGCGCTTCAAAACGGAGTTGACATATTGATCGCAACCCCGGGAAGACTATTGGATCTGATGAATCAGAGACATGTTTCGTTGAGGGACATTGAGATCTTTGTACTTGATGAAGCGGACCGTATGCTTGATATGGGCTTTATCCATGATGTAAAAAAGCTTTTATTGGCTCTTCCAAAGAAGCGTCAATCTTTATTCTTTTCAGCGACAATGCCACCTGAAATTGTAAAACTTGCAAATACCATTCTTGTTAACCCTTCCAAAGTTGAGGTTACACCGGTTTCTTCTACAGCAGATACAATCAAACAATTTATTTATTTTGTTGATAAAGGAAATAAGAATGCGCTGCTTGTAGATATTTTAAAAAATCAGAATATTAAAACAGCTCTTGTTTTTACACGCACAAAACACGGAGCCGATAAGGTTCAGAAGATCCTTGTTAAAAGCAATATCAAAGCAGAAGCTATTCATGGCAACAAGAGTCAGAATGCCAGACAGCGCGCTTTAAGCGGATTTAAAGATCAGACGATCAGGGTGCTTGTTGCAACAGATATTGCAGCTCGCGGTATCGATGTTGATGAATTAGAATATGTAATTAACTATGACATTTCAAATATTGCGGAAACTTATGTTCATCGCATTGGTAGAACAGGTCGTGCAGGTGCTAACGGAACTGCATTTTCTTTTTGCGATGCAGAAGAAAAAGCATATTTGAAAGACATCGAAAAACTGATCTCAAAGAAGATCCCTGTTATTGATAATCATCCTTTTCCTTTAATTGATCACAACCCCGAAAAAGCTCCTAAACAGCAGCAAAGAGGTCGTTCACATAATTCTTCACCCAAAAATGGCGAAGGCCGTCAATCAAGTGGTCGTCCGGTTAACAGACCTTCTTCTGAAAGCAAAAAGAAGTGGTTTGGAAAACCAAGAAGTCCGAGATAATTGATTGTTTTATAAATAAAAGAGCAAGCTAATAGGCTTGCTCTTTTTGTTTAATGATATCACCAACTTGAGGACAAAACCTTAGACCGTTTGCAAAAAATCTTTGACTTAAAGGCTATCACAACCTTTTCTAAGCCAAGCGAAACCTTATTTTTCTTGTATTTATAATCCAGTCCGCAAGTGCATTGGCATACTTTCGCGCGATTCTAAAAACAATTATTTAATCTAACGGTAAAAAAATGAAAAAATCTATTGTAAAAAATTTAATGATGCTTCTCTTCCTTTTAGGAGGATTAGGGGCTTATGCAACTCAAACTGTTATATATCCGGCTGTATCTGTTTGTACAGGAACAACGGCCACACTGGATGCCGGATGCGGATTCAGCAGCTTCCTTTGGTCGAACGGTGCTACAACTCAAACTATAAATGTTCCTGCGGGAACATATACTGTTGAAGTTTATTACAGTAATGGATTTTCTTATATAAAAGAATTCAGTGTTGCTAATTTTACTCCTTCTGTCGTAAATCTCGGCCCTGATGCTACAACTTGCGGAAACACAGTGATTGATGCGGGAGCAGGATTCTCTTCTTATTTATGGAGTAACGGTCAAACGACCCAAACAATTACTGCCGGAGTTGGCACTTACACAGTAAATGTAACCGATGCAAACGGATGTGTTGCGTCTGATAACATTACACTTACCACAAGTCCGTATTGTTCTACTGTTCCTTGCGGACACACGTTCACAAAACTTAATAGTTACCTTACCTGCACAACAGTTCCCGGAGCGATCAACTATCGATTCAGATTTTATGATATCAATGCTCCAACTGTTATTGCAGCCCAGAGAACTCAACCATCTAATTATATTTATTTCAATCAGGTACCCGGATTAATGTATGATCATAGTTATTTCTGGACTGTAGAAGTTGAATATGCTGCAGGACTGTTTGGTCCTTCAAGCAGCAAAGCATGTACAATAACATTTGGATCCGCACAAACAACTGTTCCATGTGGAGTTACTTATAACAACCTTTATAAATATACAACCGCGACCTTTATCTCTGGTGCTGTCAATTATCGTTTCCGTTTTTATGACGTAAACAGTTCATCTGTAATTGCAGCTCAAAGAACGCAACCATCGAATTATATTTACTTTAATCAGGTAAGCGGATTACAGTACGATCATGTTTATTTCTGGACAGTTGAAGTGCAGTACAACAACGGAACCGGACTTGTGTGGGGGCCTGCAAGCAGCTCAACATGTACAATAACATTTGGGGCGGCAAAAACAACAGTTCCCTGCGGAAACACATACACTACCCTTAACTCTTATACTACTGCGCTTGCAGCATTCGGTGCTATTAATTACCGTTATACGTTTTATGATGTAAACAATTCAACAGTTGTGGCTGCAACAAGAACACAGCCTTCAAACTATATTTATTTTCACCAGGTAAGCGGATTAATGTACAATCACAGCTATTACTGGACCGTTGAAGTGCAATACAATAATGGGACAACAATTCTGTGGGGGCCACCAAGCTCCTCCACCTGCACCATCACTTTCGCACCTGCACAATCTTCTGTTGCATGCGGCAATACCTATGCATCATACACCACGGCACAAGCTGTTTCTGGAGCAGTAAATTATCGCTTTAGTTTTTATGATTTATCAAACACTCTTATCGCTCAAAAAACTCAAACTTCAAATTATATTTATTTTAACACAGTTGCAGGATTGGTGATTGGTCAAACTTACAACTGGACTGTAGAAATTGAATATGCCACAGAAACAGGCACAGCCTGGGGACCAGCAAGCGCAAGTAGTTGTTCAATGGTTTATAATCCTGCAGGAGCTATGATAATTTCAGATTATAACAATCCTGATGAGCGAATGTCAATCACAGAAAATAATGAAAAAGAAAGCGCGAATTTATATCTTAATGTTTTCCCTAATCCTTCTGCTTCTGGTGTAGTTACTATAGAATTAAGCGGCACAGAGAATTCGGAAAATATTTCTTTTGCTATTTATGATCTTTCAGGAAAAATTATTTATGAAAAGTCAAACGCTTCAAAACAAGAAACAATTAACACTGAAAGCCTGGAAACAGGTGTGTATTTTGTTAAAGCTTTTGTTGACGGTGTGGAAATGAATAAAAGAGTTATCATCGAATAAAAAATTCAATGAATAAAAAAGGGCAACAAAATTTGTTGCCCTTTTTTATTTTACTAAACCTTATCCAGCGCTTGTTTCAAATCTTCAATAAGCAGATCTGCATCTTCAAGTCCGATATATAATCTTACCGTGTTCCATGGTAAAGGATTTTCAAAGCTTTTACTTGCTGCAAGAGCGCAAAGGGGAAATATCAACGATTCATATCCTCCCCATGATGTTGCCATCAGGAATCTTTTCAGGTTATCACAGAAACGCTCTACCCCTGCCTCGTTTTCAGCCTTGATCACTATTGAAAGCAAGCCACCTCCCTGCTTCATTTGCTTTTTTGCAAGCTCAAGCTGTGGATTTTTTGAAGAGAATGGATAGTTCAGCTGTTTAATTTTAGGGTGTTTTTCAAGGAAATCAGCCACTTTTTTGGTGCTGGCGGCACTTTGGTTAACCCTAAGCTCAATTGTTCTTAAACCGCGCAAAATGAGTCCGGCATCCTGAGGAGAAATACAACTACCGATTGTCATGTATTCTTCGGCAAGCATTTTCATGATTCGCTCTCTGCTTCCGCAAACAACTCCGCAGACAACATCACTGTGACCGTTGATATACTTGCTTCCGGAGTGCAGAACAAGATCAGCGCCCATTTCTATAGGATTTTGATTCAATGGCGAATTATAGCTGTTATCAACAATCGTAGTAATGTTTTTTGCCTTTGCTATTTTTGTGATCTCGGCAATGTCCTGCATCTCAAATGTCAGTGAATTCGGGCTTTCCAGGTAGATAAGCTTTGTGTTTTCTTTAATAGCTTTATCAAAATTAACCGGGTTGCTCCCATCAACGAATGTTGTTGAAATACCATATTTTATTAGGTATTTAGTCAATAAGTTGCCAGTCCAACTATAGGGTTTCTGCACGCAAATTACGTGGTCTCCACCCTTTACAACGCTCATCACAGCAGCAGCAACCGCAGCGCTTCCACTTGAAAAAACAATTGCATCTTCAGCCTTTTCAAGAGCAGCTAATTTCTTTCTAAGTGTTGCTACAGTTGGGTTGTAGCCCCTCGTATAAAATGGTCTTTCTAGTTCGCGGGTTAATTTCTGCCGCATTTCAGCCACTGTCTTAAAGCAGAAATTGGTTGTCTGGAAGATTGGCGGAGCCACGGAACCATAGTATTCATCGCGTTCTTCGCCAAGGTGATTCAGGATGTAAGAAATGTCCATAGAGGGTCTATTAGTTTATTTTAAGCTTATTTTTTGAAAATAAAATACACGGCAAGTATAAGAAAGATGAAGCCTACAGCGTGATTCCATTTGAATGTTTCGTTCTTGAAAAATAACAATGTGAAGCCTACAAACACGACCAGAGTAATAACTTCCTGAATTACTTTTAGCTCTACCAGACTGAATGGGCCTCCGTTTTCTTTGAATCCAAGACGGTTTGCGGGCACCTGGAAGAAATATTCAAACAGTGCAATTCCCCAGCTAATAAGCACAATTGCAATCAGTCCAAGGTTTTCAAACCACTTCATTTCTTTAAATTTCAAATGGCCGTACCACGCGAAAGTCATGAATGAATTAGAAAGTATCAATAAAATGATTGTCCAAAAGCCTCTCATAAAAATTTCATTTTTAATCAGGGCCAAAAATAGCAAAGATCTTTTTGCTGGTTTCTGCAGACATGATTAATCAGATGAAATTATGTGAAAAAGATGTGTTTTTAGCCAGAAAGAAGTAAAAATGGCTGTAAATCCCACCAATAAAGGCTTTCAGGAGGCCCTGTTTTAAGCCATTTAAGACGCTTTTTTGTTTTTTAAATACCTTAACACTCCAAAGAGTGGTTAAGCCCGCTATTAGCCTGTTTGAGGCCGAAGCATTAGTTTCTGCCGTTTCCCCCAGGGTCCTTTTGTGAAATAATTAGAATTATTGAAATTTATTGTTTCACGTGAAACTGATTTTGTTTTTTGAAAAAAAACATTCAACTTTTAAATCCTGTGTTTTATAAAAGTAAAATTAAAGAATCTTGATCTGATCTCTGATCTGTAAATCCGTGTAGATAATTAACCTTATTTAAAAGAGTTATTAAAAAAGCTCTAATTGATATGGATGAAGTTTTGGGAGGAAATATACTTGGTATATGCTAAAAGATAACTTGATTTGCATGATTGATTATGCAGATTTATAACTTCCAAACCAAATTAAATTATTGCTCCATAAAATTTAAGGATGAATAAATGATCACATTTCGAATTATACAATCATGGGAAATTCAGAAACTCTTCCCGTAAAATTTTTGTAAACTTTTGGAGTAGATGCTGTCGAATTATTTCCAGTAATTGTAAAAAACAAAATTTTCCGGAGGGGAATGAAATATTACAATTTTAGAATTAGAAAACCTTGATGGTAATATTATTTCTTAATTAGATAGATCTGACTTGAATATGTCTTTCCGGATTTAAGAGCAGATAGATTAGAAATTAATCCGTTCCACGTGGAACGTATAATATTTATCTTTCCAGTTTTAATCTTTTCGCTGAGCATAGAAACATAAAAAGAATCAAAGACCATTGGTAGGATGCGAAACATTTTAAGTCCGTGTTTCCTAAATAGGGATTCAATATCTTTCGGAGAGAAATGATAAAGATGACGAGGCACATCATATGCAGCCCAATTTTCTTTATAAATTTTTGCATCGTACGAGGTTGCATTTGGAACCGCAATAATAATGATTCCATTTGGTTTAATTAATCGTTTTAATTCCTCAACTCTTCTATTCAAATTAGGAACATGTTCTAACACATGCCACATTGAAATAATATCAAAAGAGGAATCAGGCAGTAAGTTAAGATCTTCTTCTTTCCTTATATCCAATTTATAATTTTCTATGCCCATTTTCCTGGCATCATCATCCGGTTCAATTCCTAGAGTTTGCCATTTTGCATTCTTACAGGTATTAAGAAATTCTCCAGTCCCACATCCGATATCTAAAATTCTTCCTGTCTTAAAATATTTAGAAATGAGTTGTAATTTTTTAAGAAGAGTATACTTTCTAACAGATTGATATGTGGAGTTTATAAAACCTTTCTTTGCATTAGAGTGAGAAACATAATCATCCGACTTGTAATATTTGCCTAATTCGTTGGATTCAGGTCTTGGGTTAGTAAACTTAAATCCACAAGAATTACATTGAACTATTGTGAATGTTTCACGTGAAACAGTATTGTCCTTACAATGAATAAAAGGAGAATATTGAGTCGAATTACAGATGGGACAATTTGATAGTGTTTCCATAAAAAAGCAAATAGTTCCACGTGGAACTATTTAATTATTGTTTGATTTGCGTTCATATATCTTCTTTGTTCCACGTGGAACTATCTTCCTAAATAGACCATAAGGATGGAAATATCGGAAGGGGTAATCCCTGAAATTCTAGAAGCCTGACCAATAGTTCTTGGTCTGACTTTAGTTAATTTTTCCCTAGCTTCAGCTGATAAAGAAGTTAATCTTTTATAGTCGAAGTCGTCATGTAAAACCAAGTCCTCGAGTTTAATTTGTTTATCAGCCAGCTCATGTTCTTTGAAAATATAACCCTCATATTTCATTAAAATTTCTGCTTGTTCAATGCATTCAAGATCATAGGCTGATATGAAATTCTTTACTTTTTCAGAACATAAAGCAAAGTCTAAAAGAGTAATTGTTGGACGAGTTAATATACCAAACATTTTCACTTTTTGAGAAACAGGTGAAGATCCAATTGTTTCTAAAACCGGGTTTATTTCCTGTGGTTCTATACTTTCCTTTTTGAAATAATTAACGATTTCAGAAGTGTCCTTTATTTTTTTTCTCACCTTTTCAAGTCGTTCTGACGATGCTAATCCTAATTCATTTGACTTAGGTGTAAGTCTTATATCAGCATTATCCTGACGTAGTAAAATTCTATATTCAGCACGAGAGGTAAACATGCGATATGGTTCTTCTGTACCTTTCGTTACAAGATCATCAATCAATACTCCAATATAAGCTTCGGATCTTTGAAGTATAAATGGCTCTCTCTTGTTAATTTTTAAGTGGGCATTTATACCTGCCATTAATCCTTGGCAAGCTGCTTCTTCATAACCGGTAGTTCCATTGATCTGTCCGGCAAAGTATAAATTCTCAACCAATTTTGTTTCTAATGTCAAAGCTAATTGCTGCGGAGGAAAATAATCGTATTCAATTGCATAGCCCGGACGAAACATTTTTACATTCTCAAATCCGGGAATTTTCTTCAATGCTTTAAATTGAACATCCTCTGGTAATGAAGTAGAAAATCCATTTACATACATTTCAATTGTATTCCATCCTTCCGGTTCAACAAATATCTGATGACGATCTCTGTCAGCGAAACGTGTTATCTTATCTTCTATACTAGGACAATATCTTGGACCCAATCCTTGAATTCTTCCGGCAAACATAGGAGACTTTTCAAATCCGGTTTTCAGGATCTCATGAACATCCTCATTTGTGTAAGTTATATAACAAGGCATTTGTCCTTCCGGACCAAGGGGCCAATCCAACCCTTTTGGTTTAGTGGCGGAAGAAATATTTTCCGGAGATTTTCTCTTTCTATACTCAAATTGATTTACATCGAGATAAGAAAATTTACTGGGATTCTCATCTCCATGCTGAACTTCCATCTTAGAAAAATCAAGTGTCCGTCCATCAATACGTGGTGGAGTTCCTGTTTTCATTCTCCCTGATTCAAATCCAAGCTCAATTAATTGTTCAGTAATTCCTGTAGAAGATTTCTCACCGGCACGACCACCGCCAAATTGTTTTTCACCTAAATGAATAACTCCATTTAAAAAAGTTCCATTGGTTAAAACCACTGCTTTGGCTCTAATCTCAACATCCATCCCGGTAACAACACCACATAATTTTCCATCTTCGATGATCAGACTTTTAACCATATCCTGCCAAAAATCAAGATTAGGAGTATTCTCTAACATCGCTCTCCATTCTTCAGCAAATCTATGCCTATCACTTTGTGCACGTGGGCTCCACATTGCAGGACCTTTCGATCTGTTCAACATTCTGAATTGAACAGCTGTCCGATCAGTTATGATACCGGAATATCCTCCTATTGCATCTATCTCTCTGACTATCTGACCTTTAGCAATACCTCCCATTGCAGGGTTACAGCTCATCTGAGCTATAGTTTGCATATTCATAGTAATCAATAGGGTAGAAGAACCCATATTTGCAGCAGCAGCAGCAGCTTCACAACCGGCATGACCGGCACCAACAACTATTACATCATATTCTTTGAACATTCTTTATAAAATAAAAGTCGGCAAAAGTACTGATTATAAACACTTTAACCAATAATATTATCTAACCAATTGTATATCAATAATTTAACTCTATAAGCCCATTTGTGCAGAAAGATCCAACATTCTAATAATAGGTTTTTTTGCCTTTTCAATTAAGACAGCATCCAATATAATCTCAGGCTGTTCGTATTTAAGGCAATTATAAAGCTTTTCAAGCGTATTTAATTTCATGTGAGGACAATCATTACAAGCGCAGGAATTATTCGGTGGAGCGGGTATAAATACCTTTCCGGGATTAGATTTCTGCATTTGATGAATAATACCCGCTTCAGTTGCTACAATAAATTCTTTCGCATCAGATTTGGTTGCATAATTCAGAATTCCTGTTGTACTACCAATATAATCTGCGACTTCTAACAAGTTTGCTTCACATTCAGGATGAGCTAATAATTTTGCTTCCGGATGTTGAGCTTTTAATTTAATTATTTTTTCAAGAGAGAAGATCTCGTGCACCATGCAGGCACCGTCCCATAATATCATGTCACGACCCGTTCTTTTCTTTATGTAAGCACCTAAGTTCTTATCAGGGGCAAATATTATCTTCTGATCTTTCG
This sequence comes from Bacteroidota bacterium, assembly GCA_021323165.1. Lineage (GTDB taxonomy): Bacteria > Bacteroidota > Bacteroidia > 2-12-FULL-35-15 > 2-12-FULL-35-15 > 2-12-FULL-35-15. The sequence continues at coordinate 14,288 of JAJTCJ010000001.1, forward strand.
GAAGGCTCTCAACAATCTGAACAGCATTTGTTGAAGTACAAACTATATCAGTTAGCGTTTTTAATTCAGCTGTGCAATTGATGTAGGAAATTACGAGATGATCGGGATATTGTTTTTTGAATTCAGTAAATTTATCAGCCGGACAGGAATCAGCGAGTGAGCATCCTGCACGAAGATCGGGTAATAAAACTTTTTTGTCGGGACAAAGTATTTTAGCTGTTTCAGCCATGAAATGAACGCCTGCAAAAACAATAATCTTTGCATCAGTCTTTGCAGCCCGCTGGGATAAGCCCAGACTATCGCCAATGTAATCCGCAATGTCCTGAATATCTGCGTCTTGGTAATAGTGGGCAAGAATGATGGCATTTTTTTCTTTTTTGAGTTTCTTAATTTCTGAGAACAAATCTAAAGAAAAATCTATCGGAACATCTAAAAAACCTTTTGTGAGCAAATCGTTACTCATAACAATAATAATATTTAAATATTTAAATTTTAATAAAAAATGTTGTTGTTATTGGTCTGTTAGTCCATTGTAAAAAATAAACTTAAAAGCGTTGTTAATTCAGTTATTAAGAACCCGCCAACACAACTTAACAAGTTATCATTTTATAACTAACTGATGCTTAATAATAATCAACTTTATTAACGTGTTGTTAGTAACGTTTTCATCTGATAACTTGGATGCAAAGTTACTGTTAATTATGTGATATAAGTGTTGATGTTTATGTGTGAAAGTCTTATAACATTCTGTTGATTTATTGAAAAATTTATGCATGCGATATAAGAATCGAACAAAACAAGGAAAAAATTCCACACTTTTAACACATAAAACATTCTTATCAACAGAAAAGGTGTTGATAAATAGAAAAATAGAACGCTAATTATCAAGGGTTTATTGCTGAACTTTACAAACATGTTCATAAGCCCAAAAAGCTGTTAATTACAGGGGATTTAAGGGGTTTATACTTAAATAAAAACAGTTCAATCCTGAGAATTTGAAACCAAACAGCTGATTACTAAGGGCTAAAGGTAAAATAAATAAAAACTCGTGCCAACTAAACAAACATCTATATGAAAATAGCAATAGGTTGTGATCATGCCGCTTTTTTACTTAAAGAAAAGCTAAAACCTTATCTTATATCAAAAGGATATGAAATTAAGGATTTTGGGTGTTATTCAGAAGAACGTGCTGATTACCCTGATTTTGCCCATTCTGTATCTATTGGAGTGGAAAGCAAAGAGTTTGATCTTGGCCTCTTAATGTGTGGCAGCGGCAATGGTATCAATATGGCAGCAAACAAACATAAAGGTATACGGTCTGCGCTTTGCTGGAAACCAGAAATAGCGGAATTGGCGCGTCAGCATAATGATGCGAATATTTTAACTCTCCCGGCCCGGTATATGGATGAGGATGAGGCAAAAAAATGCATTGATGTTTTTTTTAATACTCCGTTTGAAGGCGGGCGTCACCTTGACAGAGTGAAGAAAATCTCAGAAGGTTACTAAAATTCCAGTGAATGAACAGATCTTTATTTATAAAGGGATTAATATTTATATCTCTTCCTTTTTCCCTTTTTTCTCAAAAATCTCCTGAAGCGGAGGAAAAGAACAATTCCTTAATCCAGGATCCAAAAGCATTAATTTATTCGGAAAACGTTACATCAGCAGGAATGAGTAAAAACCTTCATGTGTTGGCATCAGACGAATATGAAGGAAGGGAAACAGGGAAAAAGGGCCAAAAGATGGCAGCAGAATATATTGCGGATCAATTTAAAACATTCGGGATTCTCCCATTTAAAAATAACAGCTATTTTCAAACGTATCCTCTCAACATGATAATGCCGGCTCCGGCAGAAATTACGATCAAAGACAAAAAATATAAAGGCAACAAAGATTTCTACAATTTTCCAGGTCTGAGCGAACAGATTATCACATCCAATAATATCCTCTTTTTGGGTTATGGAATAGAAGAAGAGTCTTACAATGACTATAAAGATGCGGATGTTAAGGGAAAGGTTATCATGATAATGGGAGGAGAGCCATATTCTAAAGATTCACTTTCAATAATTACAGGAAAAAAGTCACCCTCATTGTGGACAAGCTATTATAAACTCAAGCCTGAAAAAGCCAGGGAAAAAGGGGTGTTGGCATTGTTTATTGTTGTCGATGATATTCAAAAATCCCTGGAAAATAATAAACACAGGCTGGAAACGCCTTCTATGAAACTGGAATTAGGCAAGAAAGAGATGCCTGTTATCTATATCTCGAAGGAGATGGCTGGTTCCATTTTAAAAAAACAATCCATTGAAAAAACACAGAAAAAGATCAGAGATTCAGGTGCTCCCTATAATAAGGAAATAAGAGCTGATCTTGAAATTAAGATTAAAAACACCGTACAGAAGATAGAGGCAGAGAACGTTCTTGGTTATCTTGAAGGAAGTGATCTTAAAGATGAGCTTATTATAATAACGGCTCATTACGATCATTTAGGTATGGAGGGAAATGTTGTATTTAACGGAGCTGACGATGACGGATCCGGAACAGTAGCGGTAATAGAACTTGCCAGCGCTTTCGCCAAAGCCAAAAAAGAAGGACAAGGTCCAAGAAGAAGCATATTATTCATGTGTGTTTCAGGTGAAGAAAAAGGGTTGTTAGGTTCCTCTTATTATGTGGACCACCCTGAGTTTCCTTTAAAAAATACTGTTTGCGATCTAAATATAGATATGATAGGAAGACTTGATGAAAGACACGAGTCAAACCCAAATTATATTTACCTCATAGGTTCCGATAAGCTGAGTTCAGATCTTCATTCTATAAGCGAAACAGCAAATAATACGTATACGAAACTGGAATTAGACTATACATATAATGATGAGAAAGATAAAAACCGTTTTTATTACCGTTCGGATCATTATAATTTTGCAAAAAATGGAATTCCTGTGATCTTCTATTTTAATGGAGTTCACGCAGATTATCATAAAGAAACAGATGAAGTTGAGAAGATAGATTTTAAGAAAATGGAAAAGATAACACGCCTTGTTTTCTTTACTGCATGGGAATTAGCGAACAGGAATGAGAGAATTGCTGTTGATTCGAATAAAAAATAATTCACCGAATAACGAATAAAACGAATAACGAATATGTCATCAGAACTGGAATTATTTTTAGAAGCATCGGAGAAGAAAGCATTTGATATTGATCATCGCAGAACGATCAACTATAATATCGGACAATATGATAAAAAAGTTGCTCATGGAAAAGAGCAATTTTCTAATCTGGAGCTGGCTCGGACCCGAGCTGCAGCGATAAAACAAAAATCAATAGACAATCTTGAAAAATATCTTGTAGAATTTGAAGCAGCATTTATAAAACGAGGAGGAAAAGTGATTTGGGCGCAGGATGCGGAAGAAGCTGTGAAAGAGTCCCTGCAGATCATGAAGAAGGCAAATACCAAAACTGTTGTGAAGGCAAAATCAATGACCACAGAAGAGGTAAATTTTAATGAGGAGCTTGAGAAGAATGGAATAGAAAGCATAGAAACGGATCTGGGAGAATACATCGTTCAGTTAAGAAAAGAGCCGCCATATCACATTGTTACACCTGCAATGCACCTTTCTAAGGAAGATGTTGCAAAGACCTTCAATGAACTTAAAGGTACACCAGCAGACTGGAGCCCGGAGCAGATAACGAATTATGTAAGGCTTCAGTTGCGTGATCGTTACAGTAAAGCAGAAGTGGGGGTGAGCGGAGCAAATTTCCTGATCGCAGATGTTGGTGCTGTCGCAGTATCTGAAAACGAAGGGAACGGTTTAATGTCAATGGCTTTTCCAAAAGTACAGATCGTAATTGTTGGCCTGGAGAAAATAATACCATCTGTGGCAGATCTTGATCTTTTCTGGCCACTATTAGCAACACACGGAACAGGGCAGGATGTAACAGTTTACAATACGATTTATAGCGGTCCAAAACAACCGGGAGAAACAGACGGTCCTGAAGAAATGTATGTGATCCTTCTTGATAATGGCAGGACAAACCTGCTTGCAGAAACAGAACAAAGAAGGGCACTTTCGTGTATTCGCTGCGGAGCTTGTTTAAACGCATGCCCGGTTTACCAAACAGTCGGAGGGCACACTTACGGAACCACATACAGCGGTCCGATCGGATCTGTGATAACACCATACCTTAAAGGAATAAATGAGTTCAAGCACCTGAGTTTCGCTTCAACTTTATGTGGAAAATGTACAGATGTTTGCCCTGTAAAAATTGATATTCACAAGCTTTTATTATTGAACAGAAGTGATGCTGTTCAAAAGGGATTTACTACAAAAACCGAGAATTGGGTATGGTTCTTCTGGAAAGGCGCAATGCTCAAGAGAAGTAAGATGGATAAAGGAGGATCAAAACTGAAGAACTTTATGATAAAACAGTTCTTTAAAAAGCAATGGGGCGACAGAAGGGATCTTCCTCAGGTTGCTCCAAAGTCCTTTAACCAGATGTGGAGAGAGCGGAAGGGAATAAAGTAAAAACAAATGATCAGCTTTCATACAGAAGACATAAAATTCACATTAAAGAATAAAACCATTCTCAAAAAATGGATCACTTCCATTATAGAGAAAAAGAAAAGAAAAGCGGGTGAACTGAATTTTATTTTTTGCACGGATGAACATTTATTGGGCATCAACAAGCAGTATTTAAACCACGATACTTACACTGATATAATCACCTTCGATTATTCCAAAGAAGATCAGAAACAGCCTGTTTCAGGGGATATTTTTATAAGTGTGGAAAGAGTGGAAGAGAACGCAAAAAAATTTTCCAAGTCATTTGAGCACGAATTGCACCGGATAATTATTCATGGCACGCTTCATCTTCTTGGCTATAAGGATAAGACTAAATCAGCGAAAGAGGAGATGACGAAAGAGGAAGATGCTTGCTTAAAAAGATTACCACTAAGGCACTAAGAGCACAAAGTTTCACAAAGAATTCTTAGTGGTTCTTCTTTTTCTAAGTGCCTTAGTGGTTAAAAAAACTATTTCTCAATAGCATCAACACCCGGCAGGCTTCCACTTTCAATGTATTCCAGCAATGCACCGCCACCTGTTGAAACATAAGAAACCTGTTCAGCGAGATCATATTTATTGATAGCAGCAACACTATCACCGCCACCGATCAAAGAAAATGCACCATTTTTTGTAGCCACTACAATTGCATCAGCAACAGCTTTTGTTCCGTGTTCAAAAGAGCTCAATTCAAAAACTCCCATTGGGCCATTCCATAAAATTGTCCTTGATTTTGCGATAACATCAGCATAAAGCTTTTCTGTTTCCGGTCCGATATCAAGCCCCATCCAGCCATCAGGAATATTTTTAATATCGATTGTTTTCTTATTGGCGTCATTCGCGAAATTATCAGCAACAACAGCATCAACAGGGATGTAAATATTCACCCCCTTTTTCTTTGCATCAGCAAGAATGTTTAAAGCGGTTTGTAGTTTATCTTCTTCTACCAAGGATTTTCCAATCTTTCCGCCTTGAGCTTTTACAAAAGTAAATGCCATTCCACCGCCAATAATAATATTGTCTGCTTTACTGATCAACTGCTCAAGAATAAGAATTTTATCAGACACTTTTGCTCCGCCCATAATAGCTGTGAAAGGCTTTTCAGAATCATTTAAAACCTTATCCACAGACGCTAATTCACCGCTCATAACATATCCGAAACACTTGTTATCAGCATGAAAATATTGCGCGATCACAGCAGTAGATGCATGAGCACGGTGCGCTGTTCCGAATGCGTCATTCACGTAAAAAGTCCCGTGTTCAGCTAGTTTCATTGCAAAATTCTCATCTCCTCTTTCTTCTTCTTTATGAAAACGCAGATTTTCTAATAGCAACACATCCCCGGGTTGTAAAGAAGCACAAACCTCTTTAGACTCTTCTCCAACACAGTCAGACACAAACTTAACAGGCCGGCTTAATAATTTGCTAAGGTGATCAACAATGTGTTTTAGGGAATATTTGTCTGTTGGTCCTTCTTTTGGACGTCCAAGATGTGACATAAGAATAACTGCACCACCATCTTTCAGGATCTTATTTATAGTAGGTAAAGCCGCACGCATGCGGGTGTCGTCAGTCACACAGAACTTGTCATCAAGAGGCACATTAAAATCAACTCGTATAAGGGCTTTGTGACCAGAAAAATTATAATTCTCTACAGTTTTCATATAAGATATTTTCTAATTCGGTTTCAGAATTTCCTGAAGGCTTGCAAAAATAACTATTCTCTCAAACGATGTATAATTTTTAATCAACATGTTCAAAAAAACAAATAAAAGACCGAATAAAAATTCGAACAAGCGAGACCTCGTTTAAATCTTGCAAATCTGATGAGTTTTCAAATTTAAACATTCAAAATTTATGGCCACGGAAAACTGTAGTGCCGAATGATTTGTTATCTTTGAAATCGCTTAAAACATTCCTCAAATCTTTCAAAAGAAGGAGACAGAAAAGAAATTGTTATTCAGTGAGATAATAGGACAACAGGCAGCAAAAGACAGGCTTTTGCGTTCCGTTTCAGACGGGCGGATCAGTCATGCCCAGTTGTTTCTTGGCCCTCAGGGAAGCGGCAGTCTGGCACTTGCTGTTGCATACGCACAATATATTTCATGCAGCAACAAACAACCGACCGACTCATGTGGTGCTTGTTCTTCATGTATAAAATACAACAAACTTATACATCCGGATCTTCATTTTGTTTATCCGGTTGCGCTTTCCAAAGATGTACGTGTGAGCACCGATGTTGCTCCGAAATGGAGAGAAACATTTTTAGATAATCCGTACATAACATTATTCAATTGGTTTGAAAGTCTTGATGCTGAAAACAAACAAGCCGTTATTGGGGTTGAAGAAAGCGGTGAAATATTACGCAAATTAAGCCTTACAACATACGAAGCCGAATATAAGATCATGGTGATCTGGCAGGCAGAAAAAATGAATCAGGCTTCTGCAAACAAGCTGTTAAAGATACTTGAGGAGCCACCGGACAAAACATTGTTTTTGCTCGTGTGTGAGAACGAAGAACAATTGCTTCGTACGATCGTTTCTAGAACACAATTGATTAAGATCCCTAAAATATCTGAAGAAGATCTTATTAATGCTCTTGTTGATCAACAGGGCATTTCAAGGGAAGCTGCAGAAAAAATATCTCATCTTGCCGATGGTAATTATGCTGATGCGCTGCTTCTTTTGAATGAGAATGAGAATGCTGCACAAAATCTTGCAAGCTTTCAAAAATTGATGCGTGCAAGTTTAAAGTTTAATCCCCAGGGCGTTTTTGCTTGGATAGATGAAGTGAATGCAGCAGGAAGAGAACGTCAGAAGAATTTTATAAATTATGCATTGCATATCATACGTGAGAGTATGATGCTGAATTACGGAGATGCAAGTCTTGTAAAGCTTGGAGCAGATGAACAGGACTTTGTAAGAAAATTTGCTCCGTTTATTCATGCGGGGAATATTGAGCGTTTTATGGAAGAGCTTAACAAAGCCTATTATCACATGGAGCGCAATGCAAATGCAAGAATCTTATTTATGGACCTTGCTTTTAAATTTAATGAATTGTTGAATATTCCGAAAGAGGAAATGGTGAGAAAGTAGATGAGTGTTTGGTTGATTTTGTTAATTCAGGTCGAGCCAAACAGAGATTAAAAAATTTAACAGGTGAGGAATTGTTTTTCTGGCATTGCCAAATAACCAATAACCAATAACCATTAACTAAAAACTATGGGATGTAGTGGATGTTCAACCGGTCGAGGATGCAGTACTGCAAGTACTGGTTTGCCGGGCGGTTGTAAAAATAACGGATCTTGCGGTGCAGGCGGATGTAATAAACTGAATGTTTTTAACTGGCTTGCAAATATGGAACTTCCTGGCGGCCAGCCGGAATTCGATATTGTAGAAGTGCGTTTTAAAAATAGCCGTAAAGAATTTTTCAGAAATGTAAATAACCTTCAGTTAAATGTTGGTGATGTGATCGCGGTAGAAGCTTCTCCGGGACATGATATTGGGATTGTTTCAATTTCCGGAGAGCTGGTCAGGCTGCAGATGAAAAAACAAAAAGTAAATCCTGCTTCACCGGAAATAAAAAAAGTATATCGTAAAGCCAAGCAAACAGACATAGAAAAATGGCAGGAAGCTCAGGGTCTTGAGCAGGCAACAATGTACCGCGCAAGAACATTCGCTGTAAAGCTTGGCCTTCAGATGAAGATCAGTGATGTTGAATACCAGGGAGACAGAACCAAAGCCGTTTTCTTTTACACAGCAGATGACAGGGTTGATTTTCGTGAGCTGATCAAAGTGCTTGCAGAAGAATTCAAGGTCCGTATTGAGATGCGTCAGATTGGTGCCAGGCAGGAAGCGAGCCGTTTGGGAGCTATCGGTTCATGCGGAAGAGAACTCTGCTGTTCAACATGGCTGACAGACTTCCGTTCGGTATCAACCAGCGCAGCCCGCTACCAGCAGCTTTCGCTGAATCCTTTAAAATTAGCTGGCCAATGCGGTAAATTAAAATGCTGCTTGAACTATGAGCTCGACAGCTATATGGATGCATTAAAAGATATTCCTGAAGTAAATAATATAAAGCTTGAAACAGAGAAGGGACGCGCTTTCCATCAAAAAACGGATATCTTCAGAAAACGAATGTTCTTTTCATATACACATGAACCGGATAATTTTATTCAGCTTTCTGTTGACCGTGTTAAAGAAGTAATGGCGATGAACAAAGAAGGCAATAAACCAATGGATCTTCTTGTACATGTTGAAAAGAAGGTGATTGAAAAAACTCCGGATTATGAAAATGTTGTAGGCCAGGATTCTCTTACGCGTTTTGATAAAACAAAAACCAAAAAATTCAAAAGCAAGAATAATAACAGAAAGCGCGGGCCGGAAGGATCGCAAACTCAAACTCCTGGTCAGCCAAGACCACAGCAGCCTCGCCCTCAAGGACCACGTCCGCAGGGACCGAATAATAATCCAGCTAACAAACCTGCTAATCCAAATAAACCAAACCCGAATAATCAGAACACTTCTGGAAACCCCAATAAACCAAATCCCAATAAACCTAACAATCGTCCAAACAGGCCGAACAGAAATAACAGGCCCAATACAAATCGTCCAAAACCAAACGATACACCTCCGGCTCCTTAATTAATAAGGGGCCATGCGTTATATGTATAGATCAAAAAGAATAAGAAAGACATTTTGTTCAGCAGCAATTCTGATGAGCATAGTTTTGTTTTCTTCCTGTAATGATAACAGGATATTTGAGGAAAATAAAGCAATCCCGGAAAGCGGCTGGGATACAAGCAATGTTGTAAGCTTTAATGTAGAAATTAAAGACCCATCAACTCCGGCCAATTTTTTTGTGAATGTTAGAAATGCTGATGGCTATCCTTATAGCAACCTTTTTCTTTTTGTAAAAACCAAATTTCCAAACGGAAAACAATCAAATGATACACTGGAGTGTATGCTTGCAGATGATAATGGAAAGTGGATTGGAAAAGGCATTGGAGATATTTACGATAACAGAATTCCATTTAAACGAAACGTACGTTTTCCGATAGCGGGAAATTATATTTTTGAAATTCAGCAGGGAATGAGAGTCAGCAATGTTCCATTGATCATGGATATTGGATTACGAATAGAAAAAGCAGAGTGATGGGTTCAGAAAAAGCAAAGAAACAAAGTTTTAAAAAATATGTTATCTGGTTCTGGATCATTTTTGCAGGGCCAATCGTTGGGATATTGCTCACTGTTCTAGGCATCCGCCTTTTTGCAGACCTTCCTGATACTGAAGAATTACAAAACCCTAAAACATTATTAGCAACAGAGATCTATTCAAGCGACCTGAAAGTCCTTGGTAAATTTTATACAGAAAACAGGACCAATGTAAAGTTTAAGGACATCTCACCTAATGTTGTAAATGCTCTCATAGCCACAGAAGATGCGCGATTCTTTGATCATTCAGGCGTTGATGTACGGGCATTGGGAAGAGCTGTGTATGGAGCATTAACCGGAAATTCTGCCAGCGGTGGAGGAAGCACAATAACGCAACAGCTTGCAAAGATGCTGTTTCCGCGGGAAGATCTAAGCAAAGTTGAATTAGTGATCCGCAAGATCAAAGAGTGGATCATAGCAGTTAAGCTTGAAAAGGAATACACTAAGGAAGAGATTATCGCCCTTTATTTAAATAAATTTGATTACGTAAATAATGCTGTTGGAATAAAATCGGCTGCACAGATCTATTTTAATACAACTCCTCAGGATCTTAAGATTGAGGAAGCTGCAATGCTTGTTGGTATGGCGAAAAATCCGGCATTATTCAACCCAAACAGATTTCATGAAAGAGCAGAAGGCCGAAGAAATACTGTGTTGATGCAGATGAATAAATACGGTTATCTCACAACGGAGCAGCTGGACTCTCTTAAAAAGATCCCCCTGAAATTGAGGTTTAGACCGGAAGACCATAATGATGGTCCGGCTCCGTATTTCAGGGAATATTTACGAGATGTGTTCTTAAAGAAATGGTGTGAAGAAAACAGGAAGCCGGATGGAAAGAAATATGATATCTACCGCGATGGTTTGAAGATCTACACAACTTTAGATTCCAGAATGCAGCGTTATGCGGAAGAAGCAACCTCAGAACACATGAAAGATCTGCAGGCTGCATTTTTTAAAGATTGCAAGCAAAAAAGAAATGCCCCTTTTGCCTGGAATGTAAACAAGGAAGAGATAGCAAACATCATGAAGCAGGGAATGAGGCGTTCTGAGCGTTATCGTGTACTTAAAAAAGCCGGGATGAGTGAAGAAGCGATAAGAAAGAATTTTGATGTCCCTGCAGAAATGACTTTATTCACCTGGAATGGTGAAGTTGATACAGTGATGACCCCATGGGATTCTATCCGTTATGCAAAAACATATTTACAGGCAGGATTCATGTCGATTGAACCTCAGACGGGATATGTTAAGGCCTGGGTTGGCGGAATCAATCATAAGCATTTTCAATATGATCACGTACAAATAGGTCACGCAAGACAAGTTGGTTCCACCTTCAAACCCTTTGTTTACGCGCTTGCGATCCAGGAAGGATATTCACCATGCTACAGGCTGCCAAATGTTCCTACCACAATTACTTATGACGGAAAGGATTGGACACCGAAAAATTCAGATGATAAGAATAACGGAAAGATGTTAACGCTGCAACAGGCACTGGCAGGGTCTGTTAACTACATCACAGCTTACCTGATGAAACAGTTCGGCCCGCAAGCCACAGTGGATCTTGCTCATAGAATGGGAGTGGTATCTAAGTTAGATCCGGTTCCTTCGATCTGTTTAGGAACAGTGGAGATCTCTGTTTTCGAAATGGTAGGAGCCAATGCTACTTTTGCAAATAAAGGAACATGGATCCAGCCGACTTTTGTTACACGTATTGAAGACAAGAACGGAAAGGTGCTGGCGGATTTTGTTCCTTCCACAGAAGAGGTGATGAGCGAGGAAAAAGCATATGTAATGATCCAGCTTATGAAAGGTGTTGTACAAATGGGAACAGGAACTCGTTTGAGAACAAGATTCAAATTAAATCAGCCAACTGCAGGAAAGACAGGGACAACTCAGAATAACTCAGATGGATGGTTCATGGGAATAACCCCTGATCTGGTTTCCGGATGCTGGGTTGGAGGAGAAGACAGAGCGGTCCATTTTAATACCACTGATATGGGCCAGGGAGCAAGCATGGCTCTTCCGATCTATGGGAAATACATGCAGAAGGTTTATGCAGATAAAACCATTAAAATATCACAGGGGGATTTTGACAAGCCATCTAAGAAAATAGATATAGAAATGGATTGCAGCAAGTATAATGATGCTTTAGAAAAAGAAACAGACAGTTTTGAAGAAGACGGAGGTTTTTAGTCAGGAGAACGGAGTTGGTAGTTCGGAGACGGTAAACATTTAAATAGTATTACAAAAGGATGATATAAATAAATGGAAATCTTGTCAAATATTTTATCACACAGATTCGTAATTCGTAGTTTGAACAGATTCATAAAATCGTAATTCGTAGACCATGAATAAAGTTGTTAAAAACGCGGAAGAAGCGATTAAAGACATTCAGGATAATGCTGTGCTTATGCTTGGTGGATTCGGTCTTTGCGGAATTCCGGAAAACACAATTGCTGCCCTTGTTAAAAAGGGTGTAAAGGGGCTTACCTGTATATCAAACAATGCCGGAGTTGATGATTTCGGCATTGGATTGATGCTCAAGACAAAGCAGGTAAAAAAGATGATAGCTTCATATGTAGGCGAAAATGCTGAATTTGAAAGGCAATTACTAAGCGGTGAACTTGAAGTAGAACTGATCCCTCAGGGAACACTGGCAACACGTTGTCTTGCCGCAGGTTATGGCATGCCGGCCATTTTTACGCCAGCAGGTGTAGGAACGGAAGTAGCTGAAGGAAAAGAAACACGCAAATTTATAGTCGATGGTACCGAAAAGGAATTTCTGATGGAAATGGCTTTCGATGCGGATTTCGCGATTGTTAAAGCATGGAAAGGAGATCCCCAGGGAAATCTTGTATTTCGTGAAACAGCAAGAAACTTTAACCCGATGATGGCAATGGCTGGAAAAATAACCATAGCAGAAGTGGAGGAGCTTGTTCCTCTTGGAGCTCTTGATCCGGATCATATACACACTCCTGGAATTTATGTTCACCGGATCTTTAAAGGCGAGAAGTATGAAAAAAGAATAGAGCAGAGAACGGTAAGGAAAAAATAGTTATCCAATGTACCGATGTGCGAATTAGTACATCAGCACATAAATACATCAGCACATATGTTAGACAAAATAGGTATAGCGAAACGTATCGCAAAAGAAATAAAGGACGGCTATTATGTTAACTTAGGAATAGGAATTCCTACCCTTGTAGCCAATTATATTCCCAAAGGAATGAACGTTGTCTTGCAGTCTGAAAATGGCCTTTTAGGAATGGGTCCATTTCCATTTGAAGGAGAAGAAGATCCGGATCTTATCAATGCAGGAAAGCAAACCATCACCACTGTTCCCGGTTCTGCCTTTTTTGATTCTGCTATGAGCTTTGGAATGATTCGTTCACGAAAAGTAGATCTTACTATTTTAGGTGCCATGGAAGTAGCCGAGAACGGAGACATTGCCAACTGGAAAATACCGGGAAAAATGGTAAAAGGAATGGGAGGAGCAATGGATCTTGTAGCTTCGGCAAAAAACATTATCGTTGCGATGCAGCACGTAAATAAAGCAAACGAATCGAAGCTGCTGACAAAATGCAGCCTGCCTTTAACGGGAGTAAAATGTGTTAAAAAAATTGTTACTGAGCTTGCTGTTCTTGATGTAACTTCTCAGGGCTTTAAACTTTTGGAAAGAGCTCCCGGAATAAGTGTTGAGCAGATAAAAAATGCAACCGAAGGCAAGCTGATCATTGAAGGCGATATCCCAGAAATGCAAATAGAATAATATGGAAAGAATAATAAGATCCTGGTGGAAATGTGAACCATTTCTATTCGCACTTTTTGTTCTTATTACTGCAATACCAGTCATCGGTAACCAATATTTTCCTACGGTAGATGGCCCAGCCCACCTGCATAATGCCAATCTTTTAAAACATTATTTTTTTTACAATGATGAATTCATTCTTGATTTCTTTGATCTGAATCGTCATTTGAATTCTAATTTCGTAGACCATGTATGGTTCGCGCTGTTTGGATTATTCCTTCCAACTTATTTGGTGGAAAAAAGTATTCTTCTGTTCTATGTTTTATTTCTCCCGTTTTCTTTTCGCTATCTGGTAAAACAGATTGTTAATGAAAAAAATTCTGCTGCGATCAGTGCTTATCTTATATTTCCTTTTGTTTACTCATTCACATTCAGGATAGGTTTTTTCAATTTTTGTATGGGGATTCCGGTACTCTTCTGGACATTAGGTTACTGGATGAAACACAGGGCAGATTTGAATAAAAGGGAAATCATCTGGCTGACAATTCTTACAACAATTGTTTATGCAACACATATTTTTAATTTTATGTTATTGGGAATTTTGTTGTTTGTGAATGAGATACAACATGTCATAAACAGGGGAACACTAAAGGGAATTATAAAAACGCTGCGCATTCCTGTACTGATTTTTTTACCGGGAATTTTATTGACATGCCTATTTCTCCTTTCAAACAGCGCTTTTGAACATGCACCACCCTCTTATCTTTCGAAAGAAAAACTTACAGAAACGCTTATCAATGTTAGTCCGGCCATTACATTAAGCTATGAAAAAGAAGTTTTATATGCCCGTATAATCGGATGTTCATTGTGTGTTCTGGGCGCATTTGTAATCTATACATTTTTTAAGACCAGAAAAAAAAATGTCCCACCCAAGCCGCAGTGGCTGTTTTCTCTGATAGTTGTTCTGTTGTTGTTTTATATTTTCCCCGATTGGATTGCGTCCGGTGGATTCATTTCTATTCGTTGGGCCCTATTCTTCTTTCTGGTACTTATTCTTTTAATTGCAGCAAAAGGATTGGCTCCAAAACTGTTGGCATTGCCCATAGCTGTTCTTTTAATAAATCATCTTTTCTTTATTGATTACCACAACAAGGAAACTGCAATTTTAAGCGAGTATGCAGAAACACTTGTAAGTGCGGAAGAATTTATGGATGGAAACAAGCTCTTGCTGCCATTAAATTACTCGCAAAACTGGATGCATATAAATCACGCAAATTATATGGCCACAGAGAAGAATATAATCAACCTCGATAATTATGAACCGACAAAACCCCACTTTCCATTGATCTGGAAGCAAGGTGAACAGGTTTATGATCTGATGCAGAAGTATGGAAACCGAAATCCGCCATGTATTAACATTGATAATTATGAAAGTAAAACACATCATAGAATAGATTATTTAAGCAGATTCTGTTTTGATGGGAATGTTTCAGATTCATGCACAGCACTAGTTGAGGCGGAGATAAAATCAAGATTTGACCTGGTCTACACATCCGAAAACAATAAGCTGCAGCTATATAAAAGGAAATGATTACGATAGATAAACGATGACAGTAAGAAAACAAAATAGTCCCGCAAACATTGTAATAATTATAATAGCGGTTTTATTGTTCTGTTATACAGCCTTTCGCGCCATGATTCTTTCAATCACTTGGGATGAGGCATACACGTATATTGAATTCGCCCGAAACGGAAAAGTGCTTCTTGAAAGTTATGATCTGATGTCGGCCAACAACCACATTCTTAATACATGGCTGATGATCCTGTTTACAAAAGCGTTCGGTGTGTCAGAGTTTGTAATGCGCATGCCCGTTTTGTTCACCTACATTTTGTACCTCTGTTTTTCAGCAAAGCTTGCCGGAAAAATAAACAGGAAATGGTTTTCTGTGACTGCGTTTATTGTTCTGAATGTAAATCCTTACATGATAGATTTTTTCACTGTTGCAAGGGGATATGGGCTGTCGATCGGGTTGATGATGAGCAGCCTGTATTTTCTTTATCAATTTAATTCGGAGAGAAAGACCAGGAGTGCGGTAATCTCATTAATATTCGCAGGAATAGCTGTGTTGGCGAGTTTTGTATTGCTGCATTATTTTCTTGTGTTATTCGGGTTAATAATAATTCTCACTTTTTATTATGAACAAGAGAATTCAAAAGAAAGAACAGGACTTATTATTAAGGTGCTGAAAAAGCTTATTGCTCCATTCTTAGTTGCTATTCTTTTGTTTCTTTTTGTGATTCCTATAACGCTTGATCTGAAAGCAGCCGGAGCTTTGTTCTTTGGAGGGGAAAGAAGTTTCTGGTCGGATACAATCAGTACAATAGTTGACAGATGTTTTTATGAAATTGGTTACAATTACTGGCTGCAGCGAATAACAAAAGCGTTTATCTTTCTGGTCCTGATTTGTTCTGCGATTTATTTTTGTTTAAAATTTTTCAAAAAACAACTGAATACTAATACTCTTTTTTTAGGTTCGTGTTTGTTCCTGATCAGTTTTTGCTGTCTGTCAACAGTGGTTCAGCATCATTTAATGGGAACAGCTTATCTCCTTGACAGAACAGCGCTTTTCCTGGTCATATTGTTTAGTCTTATCTTTGTTTTTTTTATAACTGAGCTATCAGCACAAAGCCCCCTTTCTGTCTATTTGGTGCATGTTTCAGCGGCATTTATGCTGATCCATTTCTTTTTGTGTTGTAACCTAACCTATGTACTTGAGTGGAGGTTCGATGCAAATACAAAGGAGATGCTGTCGGATCTTAATGAGATAAAAGCGGTACCAAAAGGTAAAGAAACGGTTAGTGTTGGGATACCGCTTATTTTCCATCCCGCAACAAATTTTTACAGAGAACTAAAAGACTATAGCTGGCTTAATACAACATGGAGGAAAGAAACCAATAATATGCTCCACGATTATTTCTGCATATCAAAAAATGATCTGAAAGGTTTTAATATGGATTCTCTGCAAATCATTAAAACATACCCAGGAACGGGAAATATGCTTGCAAGGCCAAGATATCCTGTTAAAGAGTATCACGCTCAGATTGAAAAAATTCAGACCTTCCCAAATGAAAATGAAGGTCGTTTTATAGTAAATGAAAATGTTGAATACGCACCGGGATTCTCATATATTATAAACGATAGTATTACTCCGGATAAAAAAGGTATTGTAGCGTTTTACGCTGAGGTGAAGGCACCGGACAAAGGAAACAATAATCTAATCATGGTAATTTCTTTTCAGGATGAAAAGGGTTCTTTGTACTCCTGGCAGAAGGCATATGTCAAGGATCTCATTAAAGATGAGGATAATTGGTTCAGAGCGAATTTTACTTGCATTATTCCTGCAGAAGCTAAAGGAGGAGACGAGCTCAAGCTTTACATATGGAATCCGGATAAACATCAACTGTTTATAAAAGAGCAGGAATTTAAATGGCTTGTCCCAGTTTTAAACTAGAATATTAATGCTTTTTAATTCATTACACTTTTATTTTTTCTGACCCGGATAAAGGGTTTGATGAATAGTAAAAACCTGCAAAAAGAAAAAATCTTAATATTGTATTCAATTTAATGGCGGAAAATATAAAGCACGCAGACTCTCTGGTAGGGAAAGATTTAATATATTTGACGCTTCAGAACAGGGACCTGCTGGTTAAAAAATACAGTTAAAAGGAGTTATTGTTGTAGATACTGGTAGTGGTGCGTAGAAAAGATTTCTGGATCAGAAATGGACAACCGAAAGAATCTTACGGGAGGGTTTAATGAAAATTTATCTCGTGAATATATAAACTAACACAATAAAAATGCTTATTAAAAAACTTTCGATCGTTATTCCGGCATACAATGAAGCCAGAACAATCCATCTTATCCTGAATAAGGTGCTTGCAGTTAAGCTTGTTAATGATATTGAAAAAGAGATCATTATTGTGAATGATTGTTCGAAAGATGCAACAAAAGAAGTGATTGAAAAATACATTATAGATCATAACGCAAGCAATATCCGTTTGTTTAATCAGGAATATAACCAGGGAAAAGGAGCAGCGCTGCATAAAGGGATTTCTCTTGCAACTGGCGAGTTTCTGATCATCCAGGATGCCGATCTCGAGTATGACCCCGAAGAATATAATATTCTTTTGAAGCCAATTATAAATGGCTTTGCAGATGTTGTATTCGGTTCCCGTTTTGCAGGTGGTGAGCCTCATAGGATTCTGTTCTTCTGGCACACCATCGGAAACAAGATGCTTACTTTCATGTCAAACATGTTTACTAATCTGAATTTATCAGACATGGAAACCTGTTATAAGCTTTTCAAAACAGAAACTATTCAGGCGATCAAACTAAAAGAAAAGCGCTTTGGATTTGAACCTGAAGTAACTGCAAAGATCTCTCGTGTTCCTAACATTAGAATTTATGAAGTTGGAATTTCATATTACGGCAGAACCTATGAAGAAGGTAAAAAAATAGGCTGGAAAGATGGTTTTAGAGCCATTTGGTGTATAATGAAATATAATATATTCTCTAAATAACATAACAAAACAACAAGAGTAAACATGAAAACAAAAATCAGCGCGGCAGTTATTGCATTATTCTTTTTAATGGCATGCGGATCTTCGGAACCTAAGCAGGAGGCTGCTCAGAATGTAGAAGAAGATGTGAATGTAAAATTCATTTTAAAGGCTTCTAATATGATGTTTATAAAAATGGATAAAGACTCTGTTTTAATAGCAAACGAACCTATATCAACAAACGCTCAGGTCTTCGAAATCGTAGATCTTAATAATGGAAGGTGCGCATTAAAAGTAGCCCCGGGTAAATATGTGGTTGATGACAGAAAGAAAGAAAACAAGCTTTTTGGCAACAGCCCTAACACATGGGACTGGGAATCATTTGAAATAATTGCCTTAGATCAGACAAAAGTAAACATTAAAGCATCTTCAGGAATGTTTGTATGTGCGGACCAAACAGCTGGAAGTTTTCTGAAGGCGGATCGTGCAGGGGCGGGAGATTGGGAAACATTCGAACTTTTGCGCCAAAATTAAAAATCAAATGAACAAAATAATTCTGTTTTTTCAGCAAAAAAGCCTTTTCGTTTTTCTGCTGCTGGTGCTTATTTTATCCCTTATATTTGAGTATCACGAAACAACTTTATTGCTTCCTCAGGGTCATCACGACTGGCGCACAACAGATTGCGCCTCCTTTGCCATGATGTATTATGATCACGGGATGAATTTTTTTGAGCCTAAGGTGTTTAATGTATTAATGGGCGGTGGCCATGCTGCCGGAGAGTTTCCCGGACTTTACTACCTCGTGGCCTGCATGTATAAAATTTTTGGGCCACATGAGGTTATCTTCAGAGTGTTCTTTCTTTTAATTTTTTATTGCGGCCTTATTGCGTTATTTAAAATAGTTAAAAGGCTTACCCAGGACCTGGTTCTCTCTTTTGTTATTCCTCTTCTTCTTTTCTCTTCTCCATTGATCATGGTGTTCGGAAACAACTTTTTATGCGACATTCCTTCTTTAAGTATGGCTTTGATCGGCTGGAATTTTGTTTTTAAATATCGCGATACAACAAGGGAAAAACATTTTTGGTTAGGCATGATGTTCTTTGCTTTTGCAGGACTCTTAAAATTAAACTCCGCGATAAGCATGATTGCTTTAGCAGGAATGTTTTTCCTTGAAATGGTTGGCTGGGTTCAATTAGGAAATAATGGAAAAATGTTCAGGAATATTAAAAGCAACATTGCAGGCTTTCTTATGGTTGTTGCCGTTGTGGCCAGTTGGTATCTCTGGGCAATACATTATAACGCAGAACATTCTACATCATTTTTGGGAACTCAATCCTGGCCAGGCTGGCCCATCTGGGAAACAAGCGACTATGATTTCACACGAACGCTAAACCATTTTTTTGAACATGCGAGCTATTTATTTTCCTATATAACGTGCATAGTTTTAGGCTTCCTTTTGTTTTTTATAATATCAAACAGACAGGTGCTTGATCCATTGCTGTTTGGAACATTAATATTAACTCTGCTGGGTATAATAATGTTTGTGTGTATGTTTTATGTCGGTGTGGGCGACAATGTCTATTACATTATTAATTTAATGATATTGCCCGTGTTTATAATGATCACATCTGCACTGATCTTTAAAACGCTGTTTCCTCATATTTTTCACTCCGTTTTATTTAAGCTCTTGTTATGTGGTTTCCTTGTTTTTAATGTTACCTATGCGAAAGCCAAGTTGAAAGTCTTTTATCATGGAGGAAAATATCACTGGAAATCCAACCCGGGTTTTTATGAACCGGAGTTCAGGCCGTTTGTAGATAGCATAGGAGTTAAAAAAACGGACAAGATCATTAGCTTTCCGGATATAACACCAGATGTTACTCTTTATTTGATTGGCCGTCCGGGATGGAGTGGTTATGATGCCAAAATTGAAGAAGGAAGCCTTAATCAATGTATTCAAAATGGTGCTCAATACCTGTTTATTAATAATCCTATGCTCTTATTTGATCCGGTTTTGTTGAATTACACCGGAGATTATGTTGCAAACTACAAAACGATATTTATTTATAGGTTGTCGTTGCCTTCCAAAAAGAACAACCCATTAAAAGGAGCGCTCAAAGACAGCAATAATCAATATCTGACAGTTTCGCCAGAAGGAGCAAAGCCATTAAAAGTTTCAGGTGATTCAACCTCAGCCGAAACATTCACTATACTCCCGTTAGGAAAAGACCTCGTTGCTATCAGGACGCAGGGAAATAAAATTTTATCATGTGATCTAAATAACGGAGGATTGGTAACAGCTTCCACTGACTGGATTGCAGATTGGGAAATATTCAAACTTGTTAAAAACGATGATGGAACAATAAGTTTAAAAGGAGCAAACAACAAGTTCATCACAGCTGCAGGCGATAATATTGAAGCTAAATCAGAGCTTCCGGGACCGTCAGAGAGATTTAAATTAATATTTAAATATTGAAGCAACCTCGTGTATGATGGGATATATTGAAAAAAACTATAAAAAGCTGGTCATCATTACAGGCTGTTTATTTTTTTCCTATTTCCTGTTTCTTTCATGGATCTATTACAAAGAGAGAGTACTGTCTTTTGATCCTGCATTTTTTGCATTTCAAATAATAGACACTCAGAATTACAGCATTGCACTGGGGCGCTGGGGTGCTATATTTTCTCAGATCCTTCCTTTGATTGCCCTTAAGAGCAACTGCAGCATGGAAACCTTCCTCCGGTTGTTTTCCATTGCACCAATTATTAACTACATAATTGTTTTTCTCATAATAATCGCATTAAAGAATTATCGCGCAGCAATAGCGCTAATGCTTGTATTGTGCCTTGGCTTCAGACATGCATTTTATTATACCACCGCAGAACTTTATTTCGGGCTGGCACTATCGGTTTTATTTTGGGCAATTATCGCTCCTGAAAAGGAATATGATACTGCTATTAAAAAATGGCTGGCTTTGCTTTTTTCTATTGTACTGATCTATATAATGTCTTATTTACATCAGCTTACTGTATTCGCAATTGTTTTTATTCTAATATGGGAGTTTATATCCGGAAACAAATATAAAGATGTAAGATTGTGGATGATTTTTGCTGCTGCTAGTATCTGGTTTTATATTCGAATATTTGTGCTTACTAACACAGAATATGAAAGCGAAAAGATACCAAGTTTATCCGTTTTTATAGAACAGCTGCCCTTTATACGATACTCTCCCAGCGGGATGTATTTTAAGCACTATGCAAAGTATGAGATCTGGCCTTTATTTCTGGTGTTTTTCATTTCCTGGATCTATTTATTTAAAATGAAAAAATGGTTGAATGTTTTGTTCCTTCCTGCTTTTTCTATCGCTTTCTTAGTTCTTATTCTTATAACTTATTATAAAGGCGAGTCAGCATTGATGTATGAGAATTATTACACAGTATTTGGTGTATTTGCAGGAATAGCATTCATGTATGTGTTATACAACAATGTAAGCGAAAAATGGCGCTTATTATGGATCATACCATTGTTGGTGATTAGTGTGCATGGTATTCATAACGCGCATGCAAGCTTTACGAAAAGGGTTGACTACCTGGATCGTCTTGTTTCCGAAGGCAGAAAGCACGAGAAGAAAAAATTTCTGGTCAGTTCTCAAAATTTTCCCTGGCAATATGGATGGGTACATTGGGCATTGCCTTTCGAGACTACTTTATATTCTGCTATTGCCGGAGCGGATTCAGTGGTAACTTGTTTTGTCACTCCTGAGATCGACAAATATGATTCATTGATAAATAAAGAGAATGTTTTTCTTGGACCTGAATGGGCGGTAACATGGTTTGAGAGTCACCATCTTAAACAGAACTACTTTCGTTTTCCCTCTTCGGGATATGCAAAATTAAATACAAGTCAGGCAGATAGCGCTTTTCACGAAAGCGATTTCGACAAAGGGAATATTTTGATAAAACCTTTACAGGATACTTATTATTCGGATGCTGACTCTTTTATTGTGGCTGAAATAGAAATAACCAATCTTCTTTATAAAACATTTGCGTCAATTCCTAAGGGAAACAATCCGGTATTCTTAAGCTATCACATAGAGCAGGGAGGGAAAACGGTTGTATTTGACGGGAAAAGAACGCCCCTTGAAGCTGACTTAAAAGGCAAAATCATTCAAAGCATAATGGTCACACTTCCGGAAAAAAAAGGAGATTATACAGTTGAGGTGGATCTTGTTACTGAAAATAAGCGGTGGTGGGAAATAAGGAGTAAATTCAAGCTGATTGTCAGATAAAAAATCGAAAGATGTCTATTAAAAGATTTTTAAAACTTAACAGCACAACCATTATCTGGCTGATCGTGTTTTCCTGGGTGTGTATAATCGGTTCATCCAGACATTGGGAAAAGAACCTGATCAGCAATGATGTTGTTTCTTATTATGGTTATCTGCCAGCAGCCATAATTCACCATGATATAAAATTGGATTTCATTGTCGGACATGATGAATATGCCGGAAAATATTGGCCTGAGAATGCACCTAATGGCGGAAGGGTAATAAAAACCACAATGGGTTTGTCTTTTTTGTACCTCCCCTTTTTTTTAACAGGCCATGCAATAGCCAAGGTTTTCGATTATCCTGCTGATGGTTATTCGGCACCCTATTTAATTCTTATGCTACTCAGTTGTTTGTTTTACCTGGTTATCGGATTTCATTTTTTACGCAAGCTCCTGCTGATTTTTTTTACAGATGGAATTACTTCGCTTACCATGGCCTCTGTGTTTTTTGGAACGAATTTACTTTGGTATGCAACATTCGATGGGCTGATGTCTCACGCTTACCTGTTTACTATTCTTATTGTTTTTATTTACCTGGTTGTGAAATGGCACCAGGAACAACAACTTAAGACAGCAATTTTAATAGGACTCTCCGGAGGATTAATGACATTGATCCGCCCAACGATGATTGTTTGTTTTGTGATTTTTGCACTTTATTCAGTTTATGATAAGCAATCTTTTACGGCAAAATTAAAACAACTTACAGGCAGACCATTTCATCTGGTGATTATTGCTTTATGTGCTTTTATTGTTCTTCTTCCTCAGCTGGCCTACTGGAAATACATTACAGGAAATTTCTTTTTCTTTTCTTATGTGGGTGAACGTTTTTACTGGAACAATCCACACATTATCGAAGGGCTGATTGGTTTCAGAAAAGGCTGGTTATTATATACACCAATAATGGTCTTTGCGATAGCAGGCGTTTTCTATATGCGGAAAAATGTACCGGAATTTTTATTGTCGGTTGCCATTCTTTTGCCGTTGTTAATTTATGTTTTCTTTTCCTGGTGGGCTTGGTGGTATGGAGGCTCTTTCGGATTAAGGGCATTTGTAGATTATTACGGGTTGCTTGCGATTCCGCTAGCAAGTTTTTATACACAAGCTTTCCAGGCGAAATTTAAAAAAATTAAATGGGTAGTGGCAACAGCAGCGTTTCTTCTGATCTTTTTAAACATGTTTCAAACCTGGCAATTCAACAAAGGACTGATCCATTATGATTCAATGACAAAAGAATCATATATACTGGGTTTTGGGATGAAACATCATACTGCGGAATGGTATGATGCCTTGGAGGCACCGGATTATAACCGTGCACGGAAAGGGATTTCAGAAACATATTCTGAAGAAGAAATAAAAAATATTACAGCCGCGAACCAGATCAGGTTCAAAGGGTTTAATAATTTATTTGTGACTTGCGAGATTGCCGGAAGGAAGGAGCTTACTTCAACGCGAAACGAACCGAGTGAATGGGAAACATTTTCTTTTGTGCCCTTAGGAAATAACAAAGTGGCAATAAAAGTGGCAGACGGCAATTATATAAGTGCTGAAACTGAAATGACAGATAAACTTTATGGAAATAAGCCGGAAATAGGAAGTCAAGAAACTTTTGAATTGATTTATTTGGGAAACAACCGCTTTGCACTTAAGGCAGCTAACGGAAAATATGTTCATGTTAATTCGAAAGATCCATTCCTTCTGAAAGTGAATGCCAAGTCCATTGGCAAGAGGGAAAAATTACGGATATATATAAATTAATTTTGCTAACACGTAATTAATCAGATGAGAATTACTAAAGAGCCTGCAAAGAAAACCACTGCGAGATATTCCTTAATTGTAATGATCGCAATCGTAGGGTGGCTGAGTGCAACATCTTTTAATAAAACAGAGAACCCAATGTCATGGGACCTGTTTGGTTATTATCTGTATTCTCCTGCAATAATTATCTGGGATGATCCTGCGCTTAAGGATTTCTCAAAGGTTGAAGAAACGAATGCGAAGTATCACAATACTCCTTCTTTTTATCAGGGAAGCAAAACAGAGAACGGATCCTGGATGATCAAATATACCCTGGGCTCTGCTCTAATGGAGCTTCCGTTTTTTATGACAGCTCATTTTATTGCACCTTCCCTGGGCTATGAACAAGATGGTTTTTCTGAACCCTATCAGCAGGCAATGATCCTGTGTCATTTTTTTTACCTTATAGTCGGAGTTGTTTTTCTGAGGAAAGTTGTTCTTAAATTCTTTTCTGATAAAATTACCGCCTTCCTGCTGGTTCTAATATTGCTGGGCACAAATTATTATATCACATCGGGCGGTGTTTCCATACATACAATGGAGTTCTCTTTGTTTTCTATTATACTGTATCTCACGATCCGGTGGCATGAAGACCCGAAAAGATCACTTGCTATACTATTAGGACTGTGTGTGGGACTTTCGATTATCGTAAGGCCAACTGATGGTTTAATAGCCCTGATTCCCATTTTATGGAATGTTACTTCTGTTAAAACGTTCAAAGAAAAAATTAAATTTTACTTTTCAAATTATAAATTTCAACTACTTCTGATCATCGTTTTCTGTTTCGCAATTGTTTTTCTACAAATGTGGTATTGGAAAACGGTAAACGACACCTGGCTGATCATGAGTTACAATAATAATGCAGGGGAGGGATTCGAGTTTTTACAACCATATCTTCTTGAGGTTTTATTCAGCTTCAGAAAGGGTTGGTTTATTTATACACCACTGATGATATTAGCGACCATCGGTTTTATCCAAATGTATAAAAAGAACAAAAAAATATTCTATGCTGTTTTTATATTTTTTCTTTTAAATGTATACGTGGTTTCCAGTTGGAGCTGCTGGTGGTATGCCGGATGTTACGGTCAGCGTGCAATGGTTGAATCTTATGCTGTTTTAATTTTACCACTTGGATATTTTATTGAAGGCACTCTTTCCTCTCAAAAAGCGATTGTAAGGTGGGGTTCACTGATTCTTATTTTACTTCTTTTGGGATTAAATATTTTTCAGAGCTGGCAGTATGACAATGGAATCCTGCATGGCGACCGGATGACCCGCAGTTATTATTTCAAAATTTTCGGAAAAACAAAAGTAGAAGATGAGCACAAAAAATTATTGTTAGTTGACCGGTCTCAGGGAGGCATCGAGCATTTCTCACAGGAAGGAGATTATAACAAAAGGCTTTTGTTTATGGATGATTTTGAAACTATAGAAGGAAACAAAGATCAATATGTTGATTCCGTCTTAAGAAATGGCAAATTTTCCATTAAAGTCGACAGTAATTTTATATTCACACGGAACAATGAGCTGCCTTATAATCTGATCACACGAAAAGATCATGCATGGATCCGCACCTCTTTTTGGTATTATACAAGAGCAAACCTTCTGGATAACAGGCTTGGTTTAGTGGTTACATTTACAAATAAGAAAGGGGAGGCTTATAAATACAGTGTTGTTGATATCGGAACTCAGGCGGGCGATCAAGCCAGTCCCGGGCAATGGATTAAATACACTGTAGATTATCTAACGCCCGAAGTGCGTGATGAGAACGATAAGCTTAATATTTATTTCTGGCTGAGAGGTAAGCAGCCGGTTTATATTGACGATTTCAAGGTAGAAGCGTATGAGCGGAAAGAAGCAGGTAAATAAATAGACAATAGAAAGTTAAAACATACTTTGAACGAAACCGGGCAAAAAAAGAAGAACAAATTTTTATACATAGGAACTGTATGTGCTATTATATTGTTTTCTTTTTTGTATTACGCTCCTTGTAATTTTTGGGACTATAGCTCAGATCAGGCTATTCACGTTCTGATGGCGAAAACCTTTCAACTTCCCCGAGATTTTTATTATTGGGGACAAAACAGACTGGGCAGTTTATTGCCTATGGTAGCATCTCTATTTGGCAGAGTATTTCCCGTACATACTTTATATATATGTTCATTTGTCCAATACGCTTTTTTATTTACCGGATTTTACCTTATTTCAACTCAACTCAAAAGTCCTCTTTTGAAAATCGCCATATGCGCTGTCATATTTATGCCTGTCAATGAATATATATATCTGGTAGAGCTCGGACATCCATACTCTTCACAGTTATTTGCAGGAAGCATTTTTATTTATATGTGTTCTGCTCTAAGAAAATATTTACTTGCGAATCGCCAATTCGGATTAAAACAATTACTTATTTCGGTGTTATTGAGCTTCGGTAGTTCATTCTTCTTTTTAGTAGGAATATGGGTCTCCGAATTTAATGCAGTCTTAGTTTTAATTCCGATGATATTTATTTTAAAGGAGAAGGAGTTAAGAACAATTATTTTGGAAAGATTCCGGAATATTTATTTTATAATTTTTGAACTTTTGTTGTTAGTATTATTCATCAGTACACTTCATTTTTATAAGCTAATAAAAGCAAATGGCCTTGAGGATGAGGCATACAATAAAGTCTTTCTTGACAATGCCCAGGATATAGGGAAAAATGTTGATTTTTTTCTTGCAAGGCTTAAAGCAAGTTTACTTTTTACAGATCCTCACCCGTTTGAGAATTTTTTTAACTGGTATTTAATTATTTTTTCAGGGATAATATTTGTCATTTTAAAAACAAACAAACGCGTTCAAAAATCAACATTGATCTATTCATTGCTTGTGGTATGTACTGTTTCAACGATAATGTTGTTTTGTTCAATCTGGAATTTAAGGAGCGATTTCCGCCCTAGATATTTTACACCGGTCTATATTATATTTTGCTTTATTCTTTTGTTGTTTGCAGATCAGGCTTATTTTAAAAAATATGCAAAATTTGTGGTTTCTCTCCTTTTTGTTTTTTTTGGAGTTGTATATTGTTACAGTTCTTCAATAAGCAAAAAATTCCTGGCCCATTTGAATTGTATGGTGAATATCAAAAATTACCAAGAGGAACAATAATAGGTCGATATTGGGATGTGTATTTAATAAATTCAGTTGCAATTGATAGTTTACAGTCCTTGCCCTTTGAAGGCGAACTTATCAGGAATTATGAGTGGAGAAACCTGCCATTAAAAGAAACAAACTTC
Source organism: Bacteroidota bacterium (assembly GCA_021323165.1). Taxonomy (GTDB): domain Bacteria; phylum Bacteroidota; class Bacteroidia; order 2-12-FULL-35-15; family 2-12-FULL-35-15; genus 2-12-FULL-35-15. The sequence continues at coordinate 41,765 of JAJTCJ010000001.1, forward strand.
TATCTTCTTAATAACGGTAAGGGGTTCCCGGGCGGCTTAACTGATATTGTTTTCCAGCATGGCTTTCTTTTGAAGAATTCGGGAATAAAATATATTTGTAATGGAACAGAAGTGTTGCTTTATCACAAACTTTATCCGATAAAAAAATTCATAATTAAAGCTGCAAATAATCAATATGTTTCTGTTGACTCTCAAACAAATTTGCTTACTGCAAACAAATCTATTTCAGAGGCAGAGGTTTTTGAACTAACCGCGACTATGAATGGAACCGCATTAAAAGCATCAAACGGGAAATTCGTGTCGGCAGATTTGGCAGGAAATGGAAACCTGGCAGCGAAGAGCGACAATGCAAATGGTTGGGAAATTTTTCAGATTATTGAACATGATGGTAAGAAAATTAGTTTGCGAACAACAAATGATAAATTTGTAAGTGCCAACTTATCTGATAATGCTGTTATGACCGCAAACAGAGACAAAGCATCCGATTGGGAAATATTTCAACTGGAACCAAGATAGAAACACGGGGGAATGCGAAGGATATTATGCTTTGGATTAATAATCCATATTATTTTATCACTTTAAAAGTAAAAGTTTCCCAACCTCCCGGATTATCCCGGCTTGCAGTTAATGTATCACCATGCGGTGAGTACCCGCAAACATATTTATTTAAAGAGGATTTAATAGTTACTTTATAAAAGCCTTCATATGTTATCTCGAAGGTTTCCCATTCGTTTATCTGATCCCTGTTTGCATATAGATAGCCTGTTTTTGCATCCCTGTCTTCGCAGACAAACTTACCCTGAGATGTTTTAAGTGCAGAAAAGCCATTTCCTAAATCAATTTGCTCAAAAACTTCAGCTTTCAATGGATCTGTCTGATTTGCAACCAATAAATGATCATTAGTAACTGAAAGATAATTTTTGTTATGTGCCTGAATGATAAATTTTTCTCCTTTATCAACTCGTCCTAAAGGCATCCAATGATTTATAGAGTCGTTGAAATATTGATTTCCCTTTGTGTCAATTTTAATTAATGAACACCGTGAATAAGCAAACTCTTTTAGCATTTCCAGTTTAACATGAGCTTTCTTTAGTTCCTCCACAAGAAACATGTCCACATAATAATAGTCAATTCCAGGGAAAATTAATCCTCTGATATTAAACTCCATGTTTTTATGGCAAAAAGTTTCCGCGTCATAATAATAAGGGTTTAATTCTTCCAGTTCTAAAGGATATTCCCAGGCTTTAGCGACTTGTTTAACAGAAAGAGAATCATAATTTAGCCGGCTTTTATAAAAACTCACTGAGGGGTAACGGATATATTCAATTCCAAGTAATGTATTCCCGGGATGGTTTTCTTTTAAATAGGTTAACATGTCTTTCGTTCCCGCTTCATAACGCCACGAATAACAATATTTAAAATTCAGACAAAAAATGAAATGCGTTAAAAGAAGGAAAAATATGATTCGATTAACCACATTTAAAATGTTGTTTTGAAAAAGAAATATTCCATAGAACAAAACGAGGATCATAAGTGGATAATACATAATAGCCGTTCTTTCTGCCGGATAATGAGTTTGAAAAAGTATGTGTTGTGCCAGGGGGGATAACAATGAGCCTAAAAACAACAGGGATAAGCAGTTTATCACATTAAACTTTTTGACTCTTACTAATAGGTATAAATGATAAAGGGCTATCATTATCGCTGCAGAGAACATTATAATGAATATTATTTTTGCTACATGACTATAACTTTTAAAGTATCCAAAGCATGTCCCTAAAGAGCAAATGGTGTCATGAAATAAGTTATTCCTCCCCCCAAACATAAGGTGCCCTCCGTTTTTTAACTGAAGGAGAGTGGGAAGAAGTAAACAAATGAAGCCTGCTGTTAAAATAACTATCAGGCCGGTTTTTATCAAAATATTTTTAGAAGTGTTTCCTGAAAACACAATCAGTAATATCAAAATTGCTGTGAGGGGAAGAAAAAAATTGAGCAATGTGAAATTAGCAACAACGGCCACCATTCCTGCAAACAAAGCAACAATAGCAGATACAAAAAGTTTTTTTCTGCAGAATGTAAGCAAATAGCACAGGCTTAAAAGCATAAAAGCCAAACCCATGCCATATCCTCTTGCCAAACTAAAAAAGTCTAACAGAAACGGCATCGCAGTCAGAAGAACCAGAATGTAAGTTTTATACTCGGGTTTTATAAGAGTGGCAATTTTTATGCTGGCAAACAGATATATTATAAAGGCCAGGACATTTGGTAATCGGATAACAAAGGCTGAGTCACCTAAAAGGGCGGTCGATGCCTTCATTAATAAACTATTCAATATATGATAGTTTGCAGATTCGCCCATGGTTGACAATGAAAAGCCATTCAATGTTTCAAATGAAATGATTTCATCATACGTCAGAGACAGATTGTTGGCTCGAACAGCGACATAAAGAAAAAGCAATAGGGCATAGATTCCAAGCAAATATTGTTTAACAGGTCCTGGAGAGCTAACGTCTAATTTGAGGTCAACGTTTAAGTTTTTACCTGAAGTCATTGAAACATTTAACCATTTATTTGCTGAGTTAAAAAGGCGTATCCCTTATTTGAATTCTTGTAAACGAATAATTAATCTAATTCCTAATCCTTATAAAAAGAATAAGAAATATCGTCAAACAAAAAAGCATTCTTTCCTTTGTTCCAGATATATAATTTTAAGAAACATTCAGGCCGGATGTCTTTTTTATTTACTTTATAACTTATGGTAATTGTTTCCCATGCATTGAATTTTGCAGGAACGATTGGTCTCCCATCCCAAAAAATATTCTTTTTTGATATGCTGTCATCATCAATGGCCAACACAAATGTTGCATCAGGATACTTTTTATCCATGAAACATTTAAATGAAACTTCTATGTGGTCAATACTTTCATAAGATGGAATGTGTTTAATTTCCTTTATCGGGCCATATCCATACTCGATCTTATCACTTAATGATCCGCTTTTTCTGCCTGAAAAGGCTTTGGTTGAATCGATCCGGGAATCGGCAACGGATTCAAAATCATGATATTCATGATAAAGCAGCGTTGAGTTTTCGTGTGTATCCGTCTTTTTATTTTTGCAGGACGATAAAACAAGAATGCTGCCCAGAACAAGAAGAAGATTAAAGCGCATAAATTAAAGGGTTATAAATTGTTTTTTACGTTCTATTGAAGCTTTAATATCATCAAGCTGTCCTTTTGGAATGGCTCCGATAAGATTTTTGGTATAATCCGTCTGAGGGTTGTTGTAAATGTTGTCCGCATCTCCCATTTCTTCAACTTTTCCTTTATTCATAACTACCATACGGTCGCTCATGAATTTTACCACTGACAGATCATGTGAAATAAAAATGTAAGTGAAATCAAATTCACGTTTAAGCTCATTCAGTAGATTTAATACCTGGGCCTGGACAGAAACATCCAATGCTGATACAGACTCGTCACAGATAATGAATTTCGGCTTTAATGCGATGGCGCGGGCAATGCAGATACGCTGGCGTTGTCCGCCTGAAAATTCGTGAGGATAACGGTAAAAATGACTTTCATTCATGTTTACACGATGAAGAAGCTCGATCACTCTTTCTTTTCTTTCCTTGTCATTTGCCAGGATGCCATGAACCTGCATTGGTTCCATTATCGCCTGTCCGATAGTTATACGTGGATTTAAAGAAGAATAAGGATCCTGAAATATGATCTGAATATCTTTTCTTAGCTCACGCATTTCAGTATTGCTGATCTTTGTAATGTTCTTTCCGTTAAATATAACTTCACCGCTTGTCGGTTCGATAAGGCGAAGCACAGTCCTTCCAAGTGTTGTTTTTCCGCATCCTGATTCACCTACCAAGCCAAGAGTTTCACCCGGGTAAACATCAAAAGAAACGTCATCAACAGCTCTTACAAAATCCTTCGCCTTTCCAAAAACTCCTTTGTTAATCGGAAAGTATGTTTTCAAATTCCTGATCTCAAGTATCGGTTTTTTTGAATATAATGTCTTGTGAGCTTCTTCCCGTTGTTCTTTTGTAACAACAAGCCTGTTGGTTACCTCTGCAACAGATGAATTACTTTCAACCATTTCACCGGTTTCACTCGTATTCATGAAGTCGCTTACGGTAGGGAGCCATTGCAAACGTTTGCTCAGTGGAGGTCGGCAAGCCAGAAGACCTTTTGTATAAGGATGCTGAGGATTCGAAAAGATCTCAAGTGCACTTCCCTGTTCAACGATCTTTCCTTTATACATAACAACCACCTTATCAGCCAGTTCTGCAATAACACCCAGATCATGTGTGATAAACATGATTCCCATATCATGCTCACGCTGAAGCTTCAGCATAAGATCCAGTATAGTTGCCTGCACGGTTACGTCAAGAGCGGTTGTGGGTTCATCGGCAATAAGAATGCTCGGATTACAGCTCATCGCCATTGCGATCATTACACGCTGTTTTTGTCCGCCAGAGATCTGGTGAGGATAGCTCTCAAAAATATTTTCGGGACGAGGAAGCTGAACTGTTTTGAACAGCTCGATTGTTCTGTCCTTTGCTTCTTTTTTTGTGCATTTCTGATGCAGCAAGATAGCTTCCATTACCTGGTCACCGCAAGTGTAAACAGGATTAAGTGAAGTCATTGGTTCCTGGAAGATCATTGCAATTTCGTTACCTCTGAGGGTACGCATTTCTTTTTCAGAAAGCTTCGCAATATCAACAGGTCCGCGGGTTTTAGAATGATAGATAATTTCTCCGCCTGTTATTTTTCCGGGAGGATTTGGAATCAGGCGCATCACGGAAAGAGATGTTACTGATTTTCCGGATCCTGATTCGCCAACAATACCAACAGTTTCACCACGTGCAAGAGTGAATGAGATATTGTTTACCGCCTTAACGGTTTCGTCTTCCGTACGAAATTCAGTAACAAGATTTTTGATCTCAAGTAAAACTTCTTTAGCCATCTTCCTAACAGGATTTTTCAGAGAGTGCTAAAAATACATTTTGTAAATGAAATATGCAACAAAATTAAGACTTGCAGAGTGTTTGCTCAGACGAAATGATAAAAGAAAGTTATGAAAACTAATTCTTGTCAGAATAGATAGAGATAGAAAGCTTTCCGGGTGCACCGTCAGTAGTGAAATTGGCACTTTCATCAGAAAGATTAATATGAATGTCGCCTCTTCCCTGGGATTTTACTGTCCACACATTATAACCCATCTGGGTTTCATTGGAACCGTAATGATCATCAAAATAGGTTTTAAAGGAATTAAAAACACTGTCTATTTTACTGATATCTTTAATGTATACATAGGAAAGGATCTCGCTGAGACCTTCTTCATCAAAATCATAAGCGATGTCAAATGAGCCCATGGTATCGATCTTATATTCAAAATAAAGATAGTTCTCATCTGCTTCACTGGCCTTCGTTGTTTCTTTTAAAAGAACGGTTTCCATTTTATCTCCGAAATGTAATCCACGAAATGCACCCGAGTCAACTTTTATAACGGTGCTAACAAATGTCCCGTATTTTTTTAGAGGATCCTTTCCCTTTTTGCTGCACGCAGAGAACACGAATAACAAAATGATCGTTAAGGAAAGAAGATTTTTTGCCGCAGGAGTATTTTTCATTTGTCGCAAAGATAAACGATTAAAAGACAAGGATCAGACTATATGCAAAAAAACAGCCACAGATTCGCAAATTTTTAATAGGTTTCGCTTCTCCATGGAGAGGGTATTAAGTATGGATTCAAGCGATCACAATACTCTCTTTTTCTATTAATGGCTCACCTTTGAATCGTAAAAAAACCTGAGCTACAGTTAACACATCTTTCTGACAGTAAACCACAATTCGTGGAAGATTTTTTTCTTCCCAATACACCCGCGCAACATCACTTCCGTCAATATCGTCTTTTGGAGTTGGAATATTAAAGACTGCAGCAAGCAGATTTAATGAAGTATAGTTTTTATAATCACCGAATTTCCATAATTCCAGTGTGTCCAGATGTGGCACTTCCCAAGGCTTTTTGCCGGCAAGATTCAGCGTTTTTGGAAGTTTAACTCCGTTAATCAGCATTCTTCTGCAAAGAAAAGGGAAGTCGAATTCTTTTCCATTATGAGCACAGAGAAGATTGTCCTTACGGTTAAAATGTTTGTTGAGCAAAGCTGCAAAATTCTGAAGGATATCTTTTTCATCATGGCCCCAGAAAGACTTAACACGAAAGGTTTTGTCATTAAAATAACCAACAGAAATGCAGATCACCTTCGCGAATTCAGCAAATACTCCTGCTTTTTTGTAGAGATCTTCCGGGCTGTCTTTTTGTTGAAAGCGAAAACGTGAGTCCCAAAGCTCACGCATATTCTTAGGCAATTTTTTGTAGTCGTAAACTACCGGTACAGTTTCCACATCCAGGAAAAGGATGTTTGAAAGCTTGACATTATCGAGCATAAATTTATTTTAATTGCTCTCCCGGAGTATAGGATGAGGTGGTTACTATTTTATCATCACACCCTTTTTATTTATGTAAGGGATCAACACAAAATTTTCTTCTTTGATTGTTTCAGGAAGAAAGATATATTTTTTATCATACATTATCTTATTCTCAAAAAAGCTTACCCAAAACTCATTGTTAAGGCCAAACACCGTTTCAACGATAGGTTCGATTTTTTTAAAATCTTTTTTAGGAACAACATCCAGGAAGTGCCTCAGAGTTGAGGTTTTAACCTCTTCCTCGTTGTAAACTCCGTATCCCTGGGAAGAAACAAGTACACCTTCAATGTCATTCGTTCTCATATTGATAAGGTATGCATTCCACTCATTCTCTCCCAGGTCGTTAAGCTCTTTTATAACAGCTACGGCAACGTCTTTCACTTCGGGTGGAGTAATGTCCTTTTTCATACGAATCGCAAAGGTATAAAAATGTTTTTTTACCGCCAAGGCAAAGGCTTAAAGACGGGTGATTTAGTGTGCTGCCTTATTTCCATACATTTCAAGAGCGGCATCTAAATAGTAATAGACATCTTGCGGATGCTCTGTCCCTTGTGGTTTTTCTCTTTTGCTTCCCAGTCTTACTACAACCATTTTCTGATCAGGGATACATAAAATATACTGTCCCAGAATCCCTCTTGCATAAAAAACATAATGACCTTTATATTCGGGTATTATCCACCAGGCGTATCCATAATTATCAATTTTCTTCCCGTTAACATCATTCAATTCTGCCGGAACAATTGACTGTGAAACAAATTCCGGATTAATTATTTGCCTGCCATTCCACTTACCGCTGTCGAGATACAATTGTCCGAGTCGCGCAAAATCCCTTGCATTCGAATTAAAACAGCAATATGCTTTTTCAATACCGTCTTTAGAATCAAGGCTCCACAATGCCGTATTCTTTGCTCCAAGCGGTATCCAGAGTTTTTCTGACATATAATCACTGAGCGTTTTGCCGGTAGCTTTCATGATAATAAATGCAAGCAATTCTGTATTTCCACTCAGGTATTTGAAAACCTTTCCACCTTCTTCTTTAACAGAATAATTGTTTGTTAGCTTGCGCAGATCGCTCCCATAATATGCCTGGGCAGGATAAGCAAAAGGGCTTACATAGTCCTCGTCAAAGTCTATTCCTGAACTCATGGTCAGCAAATGCTTAATAGTAAGTCTGGCATTATTTCCTTCTTTAAATTCAGGAAGGAAATCACCAACCGGCTGATCAACGCTTTTTATTTTTCCTTCATCTATTGCAGCGCCAATTAATATACCCACAAAAGTTTTAGCCATTGAAAACGAGTTGGAGCGAGAGTCAGGTCCGAATCCATCCCAATATTGTTCGTGCAGAATAGAATCGTTTTTTATAACGAGAAAGGCTACGGTTTGTAATTCATTGAAATGAGTTTCAAGTTCTTCCGGAATTTTTTTGGAATTATAATTCTTTGATAAATTCCATTTCTGTTCTGTTCCTGCCTTTACTTCACGGTTATCAAAAATATCAAATTCACTTATGCTTGGGCCGGAGCGTCCTTTTAAATAAGTGTTTGATATTCCTTTATACAGATAAGTCCGTCCGGAAACAATGATTGCAATATTTAAAATCGCAAAAAGTATCAGAAACCATACTCCAATTTTCTTAAGAATTCTCATCTGAAAAAAGTTAATCGTAAACTCAAAGATAAAATATTTTCTCGTACTGCAAAGCAGCAGCCTGTTCTATCAAAAGAATAAAGAATAATAAAGGAATAATTAATTACTGAATCAACTCACCGGTCAATTTTCTTAACTCGGTTTCAGATGCTTTCAAGTTGAATCGTGCATTCACGAGACGTGTGATCGATTCTTCATACGACTTCTGGCTTTCCTTGATCTCAAGATAATTCCCGAGGCCAAGCCGTAACCGCTCTGCTGCAATTGTTAAACTTTGTTCAGCGAGTTTAATGTTCTCTTCTTCAAGAAGCAGCATTTCCTTATCACCCAGCCATCTGTTGTATGCAATGTTAGCAGCAGAGAACAAAAGATATTTGGTGCTTTCAGAATACAGATTATTATTTTCAAGATCCAGTTTTGCTATTTTGATCTGATTAGAAGTATTAAGTCCATTGAATAAATTCCAGGAGAAAGTAAATCCTAAATTCGGTCCCTGGTTTTGATTGTATAAAGCAAACCCTGCTGCACTTTGATTTCGGCCGTACTGGTAACTGGCGTTTAATGCCAATCGTGGAAGATGCTGCGCCCGCAGTTCTTTTACTATCTGATTTGAAACAGAAATATTCTTTTGTGCAAGGAGAATAGAAGTATTTGCTTTTTCAATATTGGATTTGATTTCTTCCGCTGATTTAATATCACTGAAAGCAAAGACCGAGTCAACACTTAAATTGGAATAAGGATCACTTTTAAGAAGAACAAGCAAGTCTCCCTTGTATTGATTCAAAAGATTTTTTTGGGTGATAAGATTTGCTTTTTGTGCATTAAGATCCAGTTTAGCCTGCAGAACTTCAACATTTGAACCTGATCCGAGGACCTGCTTTTTTTCGGAGATCTTTATTCTTTCTTCAGAAACAGCTTTCGCAGAAAGTATTCCTTTAATAAGCTGTTCCTGTTTTACTATATTATAATATGCAAGTGTTACCTGTTGAACAGTATTCTCTATTTGTAATTTTAAATTGAGCTGTCCGCTTTCTTCCAGGAGTTCAAGTCTTTCTTTAGTAGCAAACATTTTTAATCCGTCAAAAATGGTCCATGTAAGATAAACTCCTGCGCTAAAATTGTTTGAGTTCACTCCATTCTTATCTACAATAAGTCCGCTTGAGAATTCCTGCCTTGTATTATTACTTGCAAGAGTTCCGGTAGCATTCAGATCAACTTTTGGCAGAAAACCTGCATTGCCGTATGTATTCTCTTTTTCGTTGATTGTTAAATTGTTCTTTGCTATCTGGATGTCAAAATTGTTCTTTAATGCAGTTTCTATAACAGCCTGATATGTTAATGTCCCTGCCGTCTGAGAATAATTCTTATAGTTTATAGAACAGATCAATACTATAAAAACAAAAAGCTGTTTTCGTGTAATTCCGTAAGTGAAAGATATAGTATGATCAGACAAAAATTTATATAAATACTTAATCATGTTTTTTCTCTTTTGATAAATAACTGTAAACGGCAGGAATAACGTAGAGTGTTAATACAAGTGAAAACAAGATTCCTCCTACGATCACGATCCCCATTCCCATTCTGCTTTTTGCACCTGCACCCAATGCAAGAGCGATCGGCATTGCACCGAGTGCTGTTGCAATGCTTGTCATAAGGATCGGTCTTAAACGTGCTGCAGCGGCTTCCTGTATTGCCTCTTTTTTTGACTTCCCCTTTTCTTTTAGTTGATTGGCAAACTCAACGATCAGGATTCCATTTTTTGTTACAAGGCCAATAAGCATGATTATTCCGATCTGGCTGAAGATATTTAATGTCTGGTTAAAGTACCATAAAGAAAGGATCGCCCCTGCGAGTGCAAGCGGAACGGTAAGCATGATTGTGAAGGGATCAACAAAGCTTTCAAACTGTGCAGACAGGATCAAGTATATGATAAGCAATGCAAGAAGAAAGGCAAACAGAATGTTTGAAGAGCTTTCTGCAAAATCTCTTGAGGCGCCCGTAAGTGAAGTTGTGAAGCTTTCATCAAGAACTTCCTGAGCAATTTTCTCCATTTCCTTTATTCCGTCACCTACTGTTTTTCCGGGTGCTAGTCCTGCTGATACAGTTGCAGACTGGTACCGGTTGTAATGATATAGTTGTGGAGGAGAACTTTGTTCTGTAATAGTTACGATATTATCCAGCTGTACCAATTGTCCTCTGTTGTTCTTTAAATAAATAGATGTTATATCCAGTGGTTCATCACGATTAGATCTTTCGAACTGTCCGATCACCTGGTATTGTTTTCCGTTCATTGTAAAATAATTGAAGCGTTGCCCGCTTAACGCAAGCTGTAAAGTCTGCGCAAGGTCAGCAACCGATACTCCGAGGTTTTTAGCTTTGTCGCGATCAATCGTAATGTTAAGCTCAGGCTTGTTAAATTTAAGATTGCAATCCACTCCCTGGAACACCGGATTTTTATTAGCAGCTTCAAGAAATTTTGGAAGGACCTGTTTTAATTTATCGAAGTTGGGTGCCTGAAGAACAAACTGAACAGGTAATCCTCCGCGGGCTCCTCCTGCAGAAATTGTCTGCTCTTGTATCACAAAAATTTTACCATCCGGAAACTTTTTGCTTTCCTTCATTATGTAGTCTGCGATCTGTTGTTGTGAGCGATCCCGTTGGGAAGCATCAACCAAAGCAAGGCGCACAAAGCCAGTGTTCACTGCGCCCGATCCCGTAAATCCCGGAGCGGTTACAGTTAAGCAAATCCTTTTTTCAGGAATAGAATCGATCACGAATTGAGTGAATTTATCAACGAAATTATCGGTGTATTCAAATGAAGCTCCCTCCGGTGCTGTAAGTGAAACCCTCATCCAGTTCCTGTCTTCAAGAGGGGATAATTCACTCTGGAGCAAACTTCCAAGTCCGAAGATCAACCCTACAGAAGCAAAAAGAATAACTATTGCCAACCATCTTCTTCGTAAAAATATTTTTAGTGAATCAGCATAATTATTTGTCATGCGCTCAAAGAAAGGTTCTGTCATTTCATAAAAACGACTTTTTTTATGGGATTTTCTTACCATGCGTGCATTCAGCATTGGAGTTAAAGTAAGAGAAACGAACGCAGAAATAAGAACAGCTCCTGCCAGAACAACCCCAAATTCTCTGAACAGCCTCCCGACAAAGCCTTCAAGAAAGATCACAGGCATAAACACAGCGGCAAGAGTAATGGAGGTGGAAATAACAGCAAAATAAATTTCTTTAGAACCTTCATGCGCAGCCTGAACAGGAGGAAGGCCGTCTTCTATTTTTTTATAAATATTTTCTGTTACAACAATACCATCATCTACCACTAACCCGGTTGCGAGTACAATCGCGAGAAGTGTCAGAACGTTAATGGAATAACCCATAAGGTACATGATAAAGAAAGCACCAATAAGTGAAACCGGGATATCAATCAGGGGACGGAAAGCAATTAACCAGTCGCGGAAAAATAAGTAGATGATAAGAACAACAAGTATAATCGCGATCAATAAAGTTTCAGCAACTTCTTTGATGGATTTTTTAATAAATACAGTGTTGTCCAACGCTGTATCAACAACATAATCTTTTGGAAGATCTTTTTTTATTTCTTCAAGTCGTTTATAGAATTCATCAGCGATCTCAACATAATTTGCACCCGGTTGAGGAACCAGTCCCATACCGATCATTGGTGTTCCTGATAACTTAAGAATAGTTTCTTCATTTTCCGGGCCAAGATTTGCGGTTCCTATATCTTTAAAACGTATTACCTGATCCCCTTCAGATTTAATGAGAAGGTTGTTAAAATCTTCTTCGGTTTTAAGTCTTCCGATGGTTTTTAAAGTAAGCTCCGTGTTGTTGCCCGCCACCTTTCCTGTAGGTAGTTCAACATTCTCTTTATCTAACGCCAGCTTAACATCCTGGGGAGTTAAACCATAAGCAGAAAGTTTAACAGGATCAATTCGCATCCGCATTGCATATTTTTTCTGACCCCAGATCTGAATAGTACTTACACCTGGTATTGTCTGAAGCCTTTCTGCAAGTACATTTTCAGCGAAGTCACTCACTTCAAGCTGTGTTCTTGTATCGGATTGAAGTGTTAATGATAATATAGCATCGGAATTTGCATCGGATTTTGTAACTGTGGGAAGGCCGTCAATATCCTGCGGCAGCTGACGAATGGCTTGGGAAACTTTATCCCTCACATCATTGGCGGCAGCTTCAAGATTTGAATTAAGATTAAACTCTACGGTAATCGTGCTTGATCCCTGGTTGCTTGATGAAGAAATAGTTCTTACACCTTCAATTCCATTTATCGCTTTTTCAAGAGGTTCTGTGATTTGCGATTCAATTACGTCAGCATTAGCGCCTGAATAATTGGTTCGTACAGTTATTATCGGTGGATCAATGGAAGGATATTCACGAACTCCTAAAAAAGTATATCCTATACCACCAAAAAGGATGATAATAAGGCTCATAACAATTGCCAGAACAGGACGATTTATGCTGATGGAAGAAATATTCATTAAATGCTTTATTTTTTTAATTGTATGATCCGGACTTTCATTTCCGGTTTAATAGACATGATCCCGGTTGTAATAACGGTATCTCCTTCATTAAGACCCGAAACAATCTCAACCTTTGAATCTGTCCTTAAACCTGTTTCAACTTTTACGGGGAAGGCTTTTCCGTTCTTCACGACATAGATCTTATTTCCTTTCATTTCAGGAATAAGTGATTCTGTTGGGATCATGAACGAACGTTTCTTGCTGGCAATAAGCTCAACTTTGGCAAAGGCGCCTGGATAAACATTGGAGGCAGAGTTAACATAAGAAGCTCTGATCATAATGTTTCTTGTTAGAGCATCTATTTTTGGTTCAATAGCGGCAACTTTCGCATTGAGTTTTTCTTTGAGTCCTTCAACAGAGAATTTAACTGTATCACCAACCTTAACCAATGCAGCATATTTTTCCGGAATTGAAAAATCAATCTTTAAGATTTCGGTTTGCTGTATACTTGCAATCACAGTTGCATTACTTACAAAACTTCCTTCGCTTACAGATTTCAATCCTATCTTTCCTGAGAAAGGAGCACGGATCTCTGTCTTGGCAATCTGAGCTCTTGTGAAATCTAAATCCGCCTGGATCGTTTCCAGCTCGTTAGCGGCTATATCGTATTCCTCCTGGCTGATTCCTTTTATCTCTAAAAGCCCTTTAACTCTTCCTTCTTTTTCTTTGGATAATTTATACTGAAGGTTCAGTTTTTTCAACTGAGCCTGAAGATCAGCGTCATTGATCTTTGCGAGAAGCTCTCCTTTTGTAACATTCGTGCCTTCTTTAAAAAGGACAGAAATTAATTTTCCTGACATTTCGGGTCTTAATTCTACCTCTTCAGCAGCAAGGACAGTTCCGCTGGAATAAATATTATTATTTAACATTGTTGATGTAGCAATATATCCTGTAGCGTTTGCCACTGATGCTTTCTGAGCACTATTTTTAGGGAGATCCGAATTTTTCGGTTTTAGAAAAAAGATCTTTATCAGGACCAGAGCGGTAATTATAAAAATAATTATTATTAAAGTTTTGTTCTTCATGCTTTTTCTTTTTTCGCTTTTTTATAATTGATATAGATCTTTTGAGATGGAAGGGGTTCAAGATTACTCTGAACTAAGTGAACACATCTGTAAAGTTCTTTTTGCTGTTCTTTCGTAAGTCCTTTAAATGCTTCTTTATTTAATGAATCGATGGCTTCGTGTATCTCCGGCATTATCTCCCGGGCTTTAGAGGTCAATTCGATAAAGTGTTCGCGTCTGTCATTCGGATTAACGGTTTTCTTCACATACTTTTTTTTGAGCAGATGATCGAGGCGGCCAACCATTGTTACTTTATCTATTTTAAGACAATCGCAAATACACTGTTGTGTGCAGCCGGCTTGGGCGCTTTCCACAAAAATGAGAATGGAATAATCCCGTTCAATATCCAGGTGCTCAAGCCGTTTTGTAAGCGCACCAAAATATGTCTTGGCAAATATGGCCAGTAAGCGCCCAAAAGGAAGAGATTCTATTAATAATTCATTCATCGATTTAAAATTCGCAGGTCAAAATTAGTTAAAATAATTAATAGTTAAGATTATTAACTAATATTTATTATATATTCATATGTTGGCCTAAAACTTTATTCCATTTAAAACCGTATTTAAGTCATGACCTGTAAGAAAAATGTATTGTTGCTGTTACTAAGCTTAAGCATTATCGAATGCGATGGGCAAAGCGACAGCATACCTGAAAAAGCAGAAAATTATTTTCGTTACAGTTATGACAACGATTTTTTCAGTGCAACTGATCGTTATTATACCCAGGGAGTCAGGCTGGAACTAATTCTTAAACCTTTAAAATATAATCCGCTTTCTTATCTATTATTAAAATTTAATAAAGGAGGTAAGAATTATTACGGACTTGCATTTGAAAGAGACGGTTTCACTCCCAGAAGTATTCGAGTTGATTCTCTGTATGTTGGCGAAAGACCTTTCGCTGGCGTTTCATTTCTGTCATCTTTCTTAGTATCGCTTGATCAAAAAAAAGAGCAGAAATTATACACACAGCTGGATCTTGGTATCATGGGTCCGGCTTCTTTGGGAGAAGAGGAGCAAAAATACATTCATCGTAAATTAAACAATATTCAGCCATTAGGCTGGGAATACCAGGTAGCGAATGATATTGTTGTTAATTATATGCTACAGTATGAAAGGGGTATTTTAATGAAAAGGTATATTGAATTTATTGGAGGGGGCGAAGCCAGGGTAGGCACCTTGTATGATGATGTAAGCGCGGTTGGAACATTTCGTTTAGGAAGGATGCATAATTATTTTTCCAGCCTTGGAATTTCGAAATATCCGGGATATAAAAAATTTCAATTTTATGCAATCCTAAGAGGAAGAATTAAAGCAGTAGCCTATAATGGAACGCTTCAGGGAGGAATGTTCAGCAAAAGTATTTATACTATCGAACCTCAAAATATTGAACGTTTGGTGGCCGCAGGCTCTTTCGGTTTGGTTATCGCATACAAACGTGTGAGCCTTGAATATACAAAATGGTATATTTCTCCTGAATTCCGCAATGGACTTTCTCATGGTTGGGGTCATTGTAATATCTCTGTTTGTTTTTAATATTAAATCCCTCCGAACTCTTTATTGGTCTGATTTTTCCCCATCCTTAACTGGAAAGTTTTTTGAGGGTGATAGAGTAAAAAACCTAATATGAAAATGAAGTTTTTACCTATTGTCTTAATGTTACTTTTCCCGCTTTGTCTTTTATCTGACAAGGTGAACATGAGCAGCGGCACTAAACACGTTGAAGTGAGAAAGCAGGGAAAAAATTATAAACTGTATGTTAATGGTTCACCCTACTTTATCAAAGGAGCGGGTGGGTACACCCATTTTGAAGATTTAAAAAAATATGGAGGGAATTCCGTTAGGCTCTGGAGCACGATCGGGGCTAAGAAATATATGGACAAGGCCCATGAACTTGGATTGACTGTTACTTTAGGTCTTGATATGGAACTTGAAAGAAGAGGGTTTGACTACAACAATAAGAAAGCAGTTGCAGAACAACTAGAGCGTCTAAAAAAGGAAGTCCTTGCGTTTAAAGATCATCCCGCTTTATTAATGTGGGGAGTAGGAAACGAGCTGGATCAGTTTGCTCAGAATTATAATGTCTGGAATGCTGTTAATGATCTGGCTAAATTCATCCATGAAGTTGATCCGCATCATCCAACTACAACAATGCTTGCAGGAGTGCCCTTGCACCACGTAAAGGAGATCATGAAGAGGGCTCCTGAAATAGATGTATTATCCCTTAATGCGTTTCTCGATCTTCCGAATGTTCGCGGACACCTGAACCGTGCCAATTATAAGGGCCCTTATCTTATCGGAGAATGGGGGGCTTCCGGATATTGGGAATCACCATTAACTCCGTGGGGTGCATTCATAGAACAAACGAGCACAGCGAAAGCCGAAATGGTGGAGCAATATTATCAGTCTGCAATAGCCGGCCACCCTGACAGGTGTCTGGGTTCTTATATATTTTACTGGGGATACAAGCAAGCGCGTACTCACACTCTTTTGAGTATGTATTTGGAAAGCGGGCATGAAACGGGCATGCTTGACGTAATGGAAAAATACTGGACAGGAAAAGATCCCGCTAATAAAGCACCCGAAGTGTTGCCAATTGGTATTGATGATAAACAAACCCATCTTGGTGTCTACCTGGCGCCCGGATCTTCTCACATGGCTTACACGGATTGTAAAGATCCTGATAACGACACATTATATTATTATTGGGAAGTCTTTCATGAAAGCCAGGAAAAGAAAGAAGGCGGAGACAAAGAGGAAAAGCCTGAAGCAATCGATGGCTTGATCATTAATGGAAAAGGTAAAGCTTTGTCTTTTAAGGCACCGAACAAACCAGGCCCTTACAGATTGTTTCTTTATGTTTATGACGGCAAGAATAAAGTGGCTACAGCAAATGCACCGTTCTATGTGAATTAGATCTAAAGAAAAATTAACATTTGATTTATATTCTTACGTAAGTTTGTTTTAACCTGAATCAATTCATTCTATTCAATAAGTTAATGATTAACCGAAGCGGATGTTAAAATACATTTGCAGATGATCTTATTTCTATTCAATAGTATCATCGTAAGTTTTAGAATAAGCTGTATGTAAAATTTATTTGAAATTTATCCGGACCAGATAAATTTATTATCATCTAAATAAGATAAAATAGGAATCAATAAGATCATTAAGTATTGAAAAAAAGAAATAACAAACCTATTATAAATGAGTGTTGTTATTTTTCAGTATTCATCGTTAACAATGCGCTCATATGTGTGTTTAGCGATTGAACCCATCCGGCCAGTCGCATATGACTTACTTTTGTTTTATCAGGATATTGCATCGCGATATTAACAGTTTCCAAAGGATCATTTTTAAGATCATACATTTCAGTTATGTTCTTTGTCGCATTGAAAATGTATTTTTTATCTCCCTCTCTGTAACCAAAAAGAAAATCAGCCCATGGGGTAAAAAAGAAAACCCGGTCTGATTCGGTTTTAGTAAACAGATCACTTCCCTGCCATTTTTCAGAAACAGGAAGTCCCAGCTGATTCATAATTGTTGGAGCAAGATCTACCAGGCCTCCAATACCGGGCTGATGTTCTCCTTTAAACGAAGGATTGATTAACACACATGGTACATGAAGATTTTCTTCATAAATACCTGAGGCATGATTAAATTGATTGTGTCTTCCGAATGCCTCACCGTGATCGCCAACAACTACCACAAGAGTTGATTCTGACAATCCATTATTTTTAAGATCATCCAATAATTTCCCTAAAACCTGATCACTGTGATTAACTGCATTTAAATATTTATTGAACATCGGATCAGGTGTATAAAATTTTTCATTCCCGGAAGTAAAATACGGATAGTGGGTTTGATAGGTCCACATCATGGAAAAGAAAGGTTTGTCTTTTTCCTGATTTATCCAGCTCATCATATCGTCCGAAGTGCAGATGTCATCTTTCCCATCAAGAAAATCCCAGTTCTTATCGTTTACTTCAAAGTGTTTACTGCATTCGACAGTGCTGCAATCTTTAATATTATCGAATTCCCTGTTGGCTAAAAATTCCCCGGCTTTTTGAAAACGATTATCTGCAGAATTAAAAAATGCTGTGCGGTACCCATGCTTTTTAAGTTCAGAACTGATCGTAGGAATCTGAATGTCCGGATGTTCTTTTGTTATGCTGTTATAAGATAACCAAGGATACACCGATCCCAAAATACTCACCATTGAATTGTTTGTGGCTGGAGCATGCGCATAAACATTATCGAATACAATCGATTCTTTAAGGTGTTTTTCCAGTTCAGGTGTTATTTTATATGTTCCGGAGTACGGTTGAACATATTCTGCCGGAGTTGATTCCATTACAAAAACGATCACATTTTTAATTGCGGAATTTTTCTTTGATTGGGTTGTGATATTTAATTTCGGGCTCAAATCAAATTTTAAACTATCCTCTACATCCATTGTAAAAAGTTCCGGATCCTCGGAAAACGGGCCCAATGAACTTGTAAAGGCAACCACCGGATTGGCAAGCTTATTATATTCCCAATTATAGTGCTGAATTGCGTCAGGTGCAAGAGTTATATAAATTGCACTGCTGCAAACCAAAGAAGAAAGCAAAGTTCCTTTCATTCGTAATTTCTGAAGGAGTATATCTGTAACAAGAATAATTGTCATTACAGAAATAAAGGCCGCTGTACAAACCATAAGGATTTGCAGGCAGTATGTAAGAGAAATATTTGAAGTCACAGCAGCCTGCGCATCCGAACTTTTCAGGAAATCAGAATAATATAACCATGGATAGTTAAAAGGTTTTCCTATTGTCTGCACCACACGGATGTTCAAAATGCCGGCAACAAAAGAGAACAGTGCTAGTCCTATGAATGATCCTGTCAGATATTTCTCTGCTTTAGGTTTGTGTCTGAAAACTTTAAGCAGAATCAGGAAAACTCCAGCAAGTATCAGGGTGTAAACAACATCATAAAATCCGGCCCACAGAACTTTTGGAAAGGATCTGAAGGGATGAAAGTATAGATCCCAGCATTGTCCCGTTACTGAAGAACGTATAAAAACCAATCCCAGAGAAAGCACTATCGCAGTGGCCGCAATAATTTTTACCGGACCGGCATATATTGGCATTCCTTTAAAGCGGTAGGATCTTAATATCAGGAAGAAGAAAAATAATATTGTTGATATACTCAATAGCGGAATTGCAAAGTCGAGAATTGTTACCGGATCGCCCGGGCGGATCTTTAATTTGGATGGAATAAGAACGGTATTGTTATTTATCGCCATCGTGTGATAGTCTTTCTGCGGCTCTTTATTAGTGTCCCAGATATCAACAGGTTTTTTTGCCGGTCCTTTTGATATCCAGAATACATAATCTATCATCGTGTTCTTCGGGACTTTGAGATCTACCACAAAACAATGAGCCTTTTTTTTCATCGGACTAAAAACAAGATTGTCTTTAATATACGATCCTTCAGGCCTTAAGGATGTCGCAGCGATCTGCCAGTTGTTGACTCCCCAAACAAAAAACATTTCTTCTGCCTCTGAAGTTACATACCTTATTTCTTGTTTCACAAGAGTATCATTAACCTGTGCACAAATAATCGCAGGTAAAATATTTAAGAAGGCTAAAAACACAAGTAATCTTTTCATGATACGTAAAATCTAATAAACCTTAATCGGAACAGAGGCGGTGGCCACATTCCCGCTCTCATCACTCACGTGCAGATATAATCTGTAGGTTGCTTTTTTTTCCGGGATCATAACTCTTGCTTCCGATACATTGTCTGTAGAGCTGATCGCATCTATTTTTTCCAGGTATTCATATTTTTGAAGGGTCCATTCGTAGTTCAAACCTTCTTTATCTCTGCCTTCTACAATTGCGGTGAAAGTGAATTCTTCTCCGGGTCTGATCTTGTCAGGGGCCTTAATTCTGCAGAATCCAGCTGTATATTTCGAATCTTTTCCTGTCCATAATTTTTTCAAAGCGTGGTAAGAAGCTTTGGGTCTTCCGCTATAGTCTGTAAGTCCGAACCATGTGTGAGTCCCTTCCATCCTGTCGTGCCAGCAATATGCTATTCCTCCAATGTTATAGCCGGCATTTCCTTCAACATATTTAGTCCATTGTTCAGTATACCAATCTGCTTTTTCTTTCTCACTGTCTTCAACTAAAAGTGTTCTGGAAGTTCTGTTATACTTAGGATCCCAATATCCGCGAGGCCCGAATTCGGAAATAACATAAGGCCTTGTAGAATCGAACTGATAGAACACATGATTGAGTTTTGAGATCTGTTCTTTATAATAAGAGTTTATTCCTATAACATCTACTGAAGGTATAGCGTCATGATAAGCAACAAGTTCTCCAGGCAACTGATATTCTTCATGTTCCATACAACTAAAAACAGGTCTGGTCGGGTCGATCGCATGAATACGCTGAGCAAGTAATTCGATCATGTTAACATAGCTCTGACGAACCTTTGTCAGGTAAGGCTTGTTAAAATTATGCTTAAGCAATCCCCAGGTTTCATTACCAAGCGACCATGCAAGAACAGAAGGATGATCTTTAAATTCACGAACCATTTCTTCTACACCCGCCATGTATTCTTCAACCTGTTCACAATCCTTATAATAATCAACTTTCGGATCAAACCAAAAGCCATACAAGACATTCAGATTATACTCACCGGCAATATTGAGTACATTTTTATCATAAATTCCATGGTCATAACGTCTGATCGTATTAGCTCCCATCTCTTTAATTTTCTGCATATCTTTTTCAACCTGTCTTCTGGTTAATGGCATATTTCCATCTCTCCAGTCATGCGCTGTATTATAGGCTACTCCTTTTATATAGAAAGGTTTTCCTTTGATCATCAACTTGAAACTTCCTGTATTTCCAGTGATAAATTTTGAATGATATTTTTTATCAGGTTGTACTGCTATACTCGTGATGTCATAAAATGTTTCTTTATTGAAAGGAGAAGCAGACATGCTTTTTTCAATGCTCACAATGGTATTATTATCAGCCAGATTAAAATCTGAAACATACTGTTTACCATTTATATATTTCGGTTTTGTCTGATCAAACAAAATGGCTGCATGTATCTCTTTGTATTTTTCTTTAATATTCCTGAAAGCGTCCGATAACCATTCTCCCTGCTGGTTGCTGGAAACTGAACCTAACTCAGTGATTATGTAAGGTTTTTGAAACTGACTGAAACTGGTACGGAATGGTTCATATAATTGAGCAAATGAATATCTGTTTTTAGCATTCAATGCTGCTTCATAATTCAAACAGCTCACTCCGATCCAATCAAGGAATTTAGGTCCGGGATAAAAAGCGGTTGAAGTTGAATACTTTGGATTCCACACCCAGGTTACGTTAGAGGTTCCGAGATCATTAAAGAATGTATAGATGTATTGCCATGCTTTTATAAATTCCTGCGGTGAATTGGAAGTATGAGTAAGGCCGTCATTATCATCAAAGCCCGGAGAAAAGTTAATGAGCACTGGGTCTTGGAATGCTCTCAGAGTTCCTGCGAAGCGCTCAAGATAATCATCATACTTTCCTGAAGATATGCCTTTCCACATTTCATCATTGATCAAAGGTGTTTGCCATATGATCATAGGCATGGTTTTCAAGCCTTTAATTTTAGGCAGATTTTGATTGATCGTTATAGTGGTATCCCAAGGTTCTTTAAATGAAACAATCTCTGAATTATTATCGAAAAGAACATTTGTATTATTTATTTTTTTAAGATCAATTTTTTCATCCAACGTTATTCCGGTGAAAAACCCGCCAAAATCCTTTTGCTTTATTGAGCTACCCGTTTCTTGTTCATTATCGATACTGTTATAGCTTAAAAACAATAAAGCACTCCCGAGTAGCAGAGCTACAGGTCCATTTCTAAGCAAACCATAAATAATGTGTTGGGTTTTGTCTGCCACCACATGAATATTTTTATTTAAAACAGATACTAATGAAACAGAACTCATTTTAACCTGAAGATTATCAAGGAATTTCTGCTGGCTCATAAAAACTATCAGTCCAAGCATTCCGGCATTTATCAATGCATAAAATGCCATGGCAAGACTGTATGGGGACCAATCCAATGTTAATCCATAAGCGATACCGATTCCGCAGATTAGCGCTATAATAAAATTCGGAATGCTTAATTGCCAGTAGTTTTGATGCTCGTCTTCCTTTGGAGTCGGTATATAAGGAACTTTAATGTTAAAAATGGCATATATAAATCCGATTAAAAAGATCCACCAGGTTGCTGTGCGCAATATTCCTCCTGCCAGATGAAATCCCCGTTCGTGTTTTTCAAGTAACCACCGTTGTGCGAAAAGCCTTATTATCATTGATAATCCACATAAAGGAATAAAGAACATCCCGAAATTCTGCAGATCAACTTCCCATGGTACTTCGGCAAAAGATAAGGCCAGCAAAGGAACGAGGATATCAATAAAATTGATCAGGCCAAAAAGGAAATACATTGGAATGGTGAAGTAATGTATTTTTTGTCTCCACGTGAAATTTTTATAAAGTTTTGGGAAGGTGTTGAACAACAGATCAAATGTGCCTCTTGACCATTTAAGCTGTTGTTTATAATAAGATGATAGTGTTGCCGGAACTAATCCGCGGGTTAATATTTCAGGAATGTAAATAGATTTCCATCCTTTTGCATGCAGTTGCATGGCAGTATGCATATCTTCTGAGAGTCCAGCGGCATGCCCACCAATTGAATCCAGCGCACTTCTTCTAAAGGCACAGTTTGCACCGATAGCCTGAACAGTCCCGTAGGTATTCATGCACATCATCATGGGACCATAAAAGTGATATGTTTGTTCAGCGGCTCCTCTCGCAATTATACTTTCATTCTGATTGCCGTATGCCTGGACGCTCTGAACAAAACCTATTTCCGGATCTTCAAAATAAGGAAGAACGCGATCGATGAATTCAGGAACAGGGACGTGATCGGGATCCAGGACAATTGCAATATCACCCGTTGCTTGTTTCAAAGCATTATTAATATTTCCTGCTTTTGCATTTATTTTTTCAATCCTGGTAACGTGGATAATTCCTAATTCATCACAAACTTTTTTTAACACCGGATCATTTCCTTCATCACACAGATAGTTTGTATGAGGATAACGGATCTCTTTCATAGCACGCAATGTGCGAATAATCATTTCCTGTGGTTCTCCCGGGCAGGCAGTTGTAAGAATATCGACTGTATATTTGGTTTTTAATTCCGGACGGACAGGAATGCTGAGGCTCCAGTAGTGATACCATTCATGCAGCATCTTTACCATTTTAAAGAGCAAAGCAATGGTCAGCAACCAAAATATGGGCTTATAGCCAATATGTGCCGGGCTGATAAACCACCAGACAAAAATGCCCATTAACCCAAGTCCGCATCCAATAAGGACACGAATTGTCCACACGTCTTTCTTTTTTATTTCCGAGATCTTTATAGTCTCATTTTTAGTGTTTTCGTAGCTTTTCATCATTCCCTTCAAGAGTAGTTAATATTCCCCATTAAAAAATTATACCTGTTCCTGAAAGAATGAAATAAAAAAACCACGCGTAAAGCGTGGTTTCAATTTTCAGAATTCATATTAACCAATAAAACTTATGACTCTGATTTTTAAAAACAAATCAAGTTATAATCGGACCGGATTTATTATTATACCCCGGATTCTCCTGATTCATCTTCTCTATTATATTTCTTGGAGTCAAGTCCTGATCCCATGGATCTCCCTTCACCTCCTAATTCAGTGTTTTCACCACCTTTAGAGTTTCCAAGATTTTTATTCTTTCTCAGGTCGAGTTCGGCCTTTACATCATTATCGCCTTTGGCTTCAAACGGATCGTTTTCCCAATCCTCTACGTGTATGGATTTACTTTCACCTGTTATTCCACCTGTTTCTTTCCCTACTTCACCACCTTCACGTTTATTGTCAACGGCCATGCTGCCTTTACCCAGGCGACCTTCTTTTCCTAAACCTTCAATATCTTCTTTTTTATTGGAAACTTCTCCCATACCACGGCCCGGTGTCTTCTTTTCCTCCTCTTTTTTACCTAGAGAAGCATTACTTTTATTTGTTAATCCGTTGCCGTTTTCATCTGTCGTTTTCATAATAACCTCCATTTTTTTAACTGTGTTTATACTGAAGTATAACTACTAAACGAAATACAGTCTGTATGTATTGCGGTTTTTCGGAAAAGTGTCGGTGAAAGGGCAAAAAATATAGCCCAAAAGAAAGACTTGAAATTTCTTATATTCGTTCAGATAATAAAATATGTACAAATACTTCCCTAAGATATTTATAGTTTCTTTTTTTTGCTTGCAGGTTTTTATTTGTCAAGGACAGATTCCTCAGTTTATTGTAAAGGGTGAATCTTCTTATACTGATACTTTAAAAAAACCAGCTCAAAGCAATACTTTAACAGCTTTAAGAGCTCATAATTTCCTGGGAGCTTATTATGAAGGAATTAGTAATTATAAGAATGCTCTTTTTCATTTATATAAAGCAGACAAATTAAATTCCGGTAAATACAGCGATGAAGAAGTTTTTTGCAGCAATTATCTCGGATACATTTACTGGCACAAAAGCGATTATAAGATCGCCTTATATTATCACAATAAAGCTCTTTCCTTAAGCAACGACCCAGGAGTTAAGAGGGCGAATGTCGCATTTACGTATCTATTACTGGGTGAGGATTATTATGACCTGGGCGATTACGAAAGGACATCAGAATATTTTTTTAAATCTCTGAATTTGTCGGAATACATCAATGATAGTGTAGGACAGATCATGTCCCATAATAGGCTTGGAAAACTTTATTATAAGCTGAAAGATTTTCCTCGTTCCAAAGAACATGCATGGAAAGCTATGAATATAAACAAGAAAATAGGTTATATCCGGGAGCTAGCTGTTTCAAATAATTGTTTAGGTAATTCTTATATCGCCACAGGAAATACAGATTCGGCAGTCCTTTGCTTTAAGCAGGCTCTTTTTTATTTTAAAAAATGCGGAGATGTTATAGGTCAGGCAATAGCAAGCATTAATCTGGGAGATTGTTATAGTGAATTATATAATAAGTTATCAGACATGGCAATCCTTGATCAGGCACACGACTATTATAAAATGTCTTATATGTTAAATGAAAAAGTGAATAATAAGTTCGGAATGATCTACGGGCTTTGGGGTGTTGCTGATATTGACATGATAAAAGATGAAACCGGGTCTGCATTAAAAACATATCATAAAGCACTTCACCTTGCCAGGCTTATCGAAGCAAGAAGTGAACAATATAACCTGTGCTGGAAAATTCATAAAGTATATGAGAAGAAAGGAACTAAAGACAGCAGTTATGTTTATCTGAAGAAATACGTAGATCTTAAAAATTCAATGGAAAACGAAGAGCAGACAAAAATGCTTTTACGTCAGGAAAGCAAATATGAGATCACGAAGAAAATTAATGAGAAAGATGCTGCTTTAAAAAAGGATATGTTAATCGAGGAAGAGAAACAAAAGAGAAAAAACTTTGTAATCCTTGCTATTATTTTAATAACAATTGTATTGGGAGTGGCTGTTATCATTTCTTATAGGAGACTTCGTACAATTCGTTCACAGAATCAAACGATAAATTCAATTAATAACACATTAATAACTCAGAAAAAAGAAATTACTGACAGTATCACTTATGCAAGGAGAATACAGGAGGCAATCCTTCCTTCAGAAGCATTGCTGAAAGAGGCATTTCCGGAAAGTTTTGTTCTTTACCTTCCTAAAGATATTGTTGCAGGAGATTTTTACTGGATGGAACGGCAGGGGGAGAACACTTTGATCGCAGTTGGCGATTGCACCGGTCATGGAGTTCCGGGAGCAATGGTAAGTGTAATTTGCAGTAATGCACTAAACAGAGCGGTTTTAGAATTTGGAATAACAGATCCCGGTAAAATTCTTGATAAAACCCGGGAACTGGTTGAGGAAGCGTTTTCAAAAAGTGATAAAGATGTAAATGATGGGATGGATATTTCTCTTGCAAGCATTAATCTGAAGTCCGGAAGGGTTCTTTGGGCAGGAGCAAATAACGCCTTATGGTATATCTCTTCTTGTCAGTTCCATGAGGTTGCTCCACATAAACAATCTATCAGCAAAACAGAAGGCTCAAAGCCATTTCCAACACATTCAGTTCAATTAAATAAAGGAGATATTCTGTATATGTTCACTGATGGTTTCGCAGATCAGTTTGGTGGTGAGAAAGGAAAGAAATTCAAGTATAAGCCGTTAAAGGAAACTGTGTTCAAAAAATCAAACATGGCTATGGCCGAACAAAGAGAAGTTTTAAAAATGATCTTTAATCAATGGAAAGGCAATCTTGAACAGGTGGATGATGTCACCATTCTTGGAATAAGGATAGGATAATTATTTTATTCTCAGAGGGCGCTGCCAGCTGCTCTTTACAGTATGCGTGCTCAATCGATGAGCAAGACCGTATTTATTGTTCTCATGTTTTTCCATAACGATGATCTCGCAATTTTTTGGATTTGCTATCACTTCAAACTCTTCCACAGTCCAATGAAACCATCGCATTAAAAAAAGTCTGATTGCCATTCCGTGTGTAATGATTACAACATTTTCTGAACATTCTTCTTTTTCAAAATCCCGGTAAAGAGTTCCTAAAAAATCACTGACTCTGTCGTAAACATCGGCAGCAGATTCACCGTCAGGGATCCTGAAATAAAACGTGCCATATGCATCCCGGTCTTTTTCTATAAGTGCTCCTTCTTCCGGTGATCTTAAATGTCCCCATTCCTGTTCACGTATTCTTGGCTCTTCTATCCAATGGATCTTTTTTCGATCCAGCTCAGCAGCAATGTATTCAAATGTTTCGCGTGTTCTCCAGAAGGGAGAAACATAAAAAAAAGCTTTTTCTTCTCCTATGATCTTTTTTAATTCTTTACCTGCATCTTTTGCCTGATTTATGCCCTTTTCTGATAAAAGTAAGGCATAATCGGGTTTGCTTTTATAGATCAGCCTGTCTACATTGCCTTCTGATTCGCCATGCCTGATTAATATTATCCGTTTTGGTTTCATACCGTAGTTTAATATTCAATAATATAAATTTGTGCCTTCTAAATGACTGGACCGGGAAACGAATAAGTTATAAAAGGTTTTGTAGTTTTACTCAAGCAAAAAAATGAAAAAAATATTTTATATAACAGCCCTGTTTATATCGGCCTGCAGTTCAGAAGAAACAAAAAAGGCAGCCTCTGTTGATTTTTGTTCCTCTATTCATCTTGATAATAATATAGGATTATCCTCTCAGCTCGACTCTCTAATTCCTCAAATGGAGAAAAAAACAGGCGTATATATTCTTGAAGAAGGTGATGCATCGATGGTTGCCCGTGCCTGGCTTTGTGAGAATGCTGAGAAGACAATAGATGTTCAGTATTTCATTTTTTCTACAGACAATGTCGGCTTGATAGCGGCAGATTATCTCGTAAGGGCGGCTGATAGGGGCGTGAAAGTTCGCATTCTGATTGATGATATTCTGGTAGAAGCAGATGAAGAAAAACTGCTGACACTTGATTCGCATAAAAACATAAGTATAAAGATCTATAACCCTGCTGTTAACGTAGGAAAAAATGCTGCTGAAAAAATTCTTGCTCTGAAAGGAGACTTTTGGGGCACAAACCAGCGCATGCATAACAAGACTTTCTCTGTTGATGGGAAGATAACAATTACCGGTGGTAGAAACATAGCGGATGAATATTTTGATTATGACCATGAATATAATTTCCGCGACAGAGATGTCTTATTATTAGGAAAGGTTGTAAAGGATGTAGAAAGTTCATTTGAAAAGTTCTGGGACAGTCCTATTTCAAAAATGGTGACCGACCTGGTAAATCCCAATAGATACAAAGTGGGCTCAGAACCATTTAAAGAATTGCATAATTATGCCTGTGACTCAAACAATTTCTGGCCTCAGATAAGAACAAGGATCATGAATGTTCCACAAGCATTTAGGGACATTCGACAGTCGGGAAAATTTCAATGGGTAGAAACTGTGACTTTTGTAAGCGATATTCCTGGGAAAAACAATGAATCTTTAAAAAGTGGCGGGATCACTACTGATACATTAATGGCTTTGATCAGGAGAGCAAAACAGTCAGTTATTATTCAATCACCTTATCTGGTAACAACAGAGAAAGGAAAAGAATTGCTGGCTGCTGCAGTCAAGCGTGGTGTAGAAATTAAAATACTTACAAACAGTCTTGCTTCAACGGATAATTTACCAGCTTTCAATGGATACCAAAGGGACAGGGAGCTGTTGTTAAAGACAGGAGTAAGAATCTTTGAATTTAAGCCTGACGCACTTATTCGTTATAAGATCATGACCGGATCACTGCAGAAAACAATAAGTTATAAGCCGGTATTTGGAATTCATGCCAAAACTATGATCGTAGATGATGAAATTGCTGTAGTGGGTACTTTCAATTTTGACCCACGCAGCGCTTATCTCAATACTGAATGCATCACTTTGATCTATTCCGGGAAAATTGCGAAAGAGGTAAGAGAAGGGATTGAGGAAGAAATGAAATATGAAAATGCCTGGGAAACAACCTTAAACTTTAATCCCGATACAGAAGCCTCTCTGAAGAAACGAATGCAGATGAAACCGATGAAGCTTATTCCAAAAGATATCCTGTAGTTTCTTAAACAGGTTTTTGCTGCAAACCTTGAATTAATATGGCAAGAATATTTAGGGTATTTGTGAAACAAATACAATGAAAATTCTTTTCTCTTTTGTTTTTTTATTTCTGTCAGCATCTGGTTTGTACTCTCAGGCAGGTCAGCTGAAATATATAATCTATGATTTTGATGGTCTTGATCTCGGAGTTACTGATCTGCCTGATGGGGATTACAAAAACTTCGATCTTACTTATGAGATTTCTGCGAACCCTTTGGCAGTCAGTGATGTGCTGGGCGACCGTGTGTTAAAACTTAATCTGATGTGGTCTGGCGGAAGCGGGGAGTTTGGAAAGGGAATCACAAGGTATATTGAGCTAAATGCTTCAAGCGACCACCTGAATTTTTATTTTTTAAATCCGGTTTCTAATTATGCAAGCGCTGTTGTTGATATTGCTATTAAAGAGGATGATAACCAAAATGGAATTTATGAAGTTTCTGCTGATGATAATTGGTTGAAGACAATAACTATCCCCAAGTCATCTGCCTGGCAGTTGATCAGTGTTCCTTTGTCTGATTTTTCAGATGCTTCAAGCGGAGGCAATGGTATTTTTGATGCTGCTTATACGAGTAATAAAGGCAGAATTTTTACTATCAGTTTTAAATTTAACAGATCAGCTGCAGCCACGGGACCTGAAACTTATTATGCTGATATGTTCTGTTTTTCAGAAGGAACATTACCGTATGGCAACTCAATTCTTTCTCTTCCTTTCGATAATTCAAATAATAAATGTCTGCTTGGAAGTTATGCTTACCGAACGCCTGCGGATTCTGTACCACCAGAAGTGGAAGCTTTATTATCTCCCGGCAATAAGCTGAAGTATATTAATATTTTTATGCCATACGCATATAACGGAACAACAGCTTCAGCACTTCCGGGCGCATCAGTTCAGAGATTAATGAATAACGGTTATCGCCCGATTATAACCTGGGAGATGATGTATGCTTCGTATCAAACCATGGATCCGGTCCAGCCAAGATTAAACCAGATAACAAATGGTTCTTTTGATAGTTACATCGATCTGTTTGCGAATCAGATCAAGACTTATTCAGATACGATAATTATACGTGTGTTTCACGAATTCGATGGCAATTGGTATTCGTGGTCAATAGAAGAGAACGGACAAGACCCTGCAAATCTGGTTGCAGCATACAGATATATCGTTGACAGGTTTAATGCTCTTGGGGTTGATAATGTGCTCTGGATGTGGTCTCCCAATTCTTCTCCCTCTCCCAATGTTTCATATAACTGGTTTGTGGATGCTTACCCGGGAGACGCATATGTTGATATTGTGGCGACCAGTATATACAATCATCCGTTAACAGGAACACCTCCGTGGCGTTCTTTCAGATCATTGCTATCCGAAAACTATTATTATATGCGGAAGTATTTTCCATCTAAGCAGTTTTTTATTGCTGAAGCGGCTTGCAGGGAAAGATATGGGAATGAAATGTCATCCTCACAAACAAAGGCGGAATGGATATGTCAGATGAGTAAGGATCTTAAATCATATTTTAATGCGACTAAAGCACTTGTCTTTTTTAATGCAGATAAAGAACACGACTGGAGAATTAATTCTTCTGCCCCGGCTTTAAATGCACTGAGTAACTGTGTATGGAATGATCCTTACTTTAATAATGCTTTAACTGAAGTTATAGAGAAAAAAGAGAATGGTTCATTTGAAATTTATCCGAATCCTTTTATTGAAGAGATTACTGTTTCTGTTTTATCAGAAAAAATGCTGCAGGAGGATTATTATTTGAATGTAATTAATATACATGGACACAAAGTTTATAATAAAAAAGTTTTAAGAAGTCAGACTATTGGCAAATCATTTCTGCCAGGAACATATATCCTTGAATTGAAAAACACCAAGCACTCTGAAAGGCGAATAATTATTAAACAATAGAGAGGCTATGACAAAGCACTTTCCATAGTTCTGAATGTTAAGTTTATTCTTGCCTTTTTAACCAGTTTTGTAGGAGGTAATCTGTGTGTCCAGTTTATTTGTGTTTCGCCTGCCATCACAAGTAGGCTCCCATGTTCTAATATTATTGATCTTGATTCTTTTGTTTGTTTGTGTTTAAATGAGAATTTTCTTTCCGCTCCCAGGCTCAAGGATGCAATAGCAGCATTTTTTTTTAGCGCTTTTTCATCGTCACTATGCCATGCCATGCCTTCATCTCCGTTATGATAAAGATTCAGTAAACAGGAATTGAACGTTTCACCCGTTTTGATTTCTATCAGTTCTTTAATTTCTTCTAATTCTTTGATCCAGGGTAGCGCCTGTTTTGTTGTACCGGAATAAGTGTAATTAAAAGGTTTATCACCATACCATGCAACTTTTCTCGATGTGATGATATGTTTGCCGTATAGTATTGCCTCATCATTTCTCCATTCGATATTATTAAGAAGAGAATTAAAGTAAATATCCGATTCGAATTTTGATAAAACAGCCCCATAATAACTCACTTCACCGTCATATGGTAAAATATTCATGTCCGGGATATCATTAAAAAGATCCATTATTTTTGCAAAGGTGAGTAAATGCCTCAAATTTTCCGTTATAGGAGCCACAGGAGCGCCTTTTAAGCTCATCGATTAAAAACCCGCATTTATCGTTGACTTTTAAATATTTATATGTACATTTGCACCCGAAATAAATAAACAAACTAAAGACATGAAAAAATTTTTCTCAAAACGCATTAACGTTATTGGTGTGATATTATTAATTGCTGTAGTAACTTTTGGATTCAAACAAGTAGTTGTTTTGGATAAAGTAACAATTTGCCATATACCTCCTGGAAATTCTAACAATTGTCAGGAAATTACAGTTTCTTTAAATTCTTTAGATGCTCACCTTGATCATGGTGACGATCTTGTTTGCCATAATCCTGATGAACTGGATGCCTATATTAATATCGCTAATGATCATAACTTAAGACTACCACGTACACGTGATATTATGGTTCTTGTAGTGAGTAATCATCCATAAAAGGAATCAAAAAAATAAAAGAACCGTGTGATTTACACGGTTTTTTTTATGCTTATAAATCACTTGCATTAAAAGTATCTCCTTGTTTAATATCCCCGCTGATAAATCCTTTTTTGAACCAATACATTCGCTGCTCTGAAGTTCCATGCGTAAAAGCATCAGGTACAACATGACCCTGAGATTGCTTTTGCAGGCGATCATCGCCAATGGCATTTGCTGCATTTAATGCTTCTTCAATATCACCTGCTTCCAGGATCGTATCCATTGCCTGAGCATGATGCGCCCAAACTCCAGCCAGGAAATCTGCCTGTAATTCCTGCATCACAGAATACCTGTTGTATTCCTTCTCACTTACCTGACTTCTGAGTTTTTCCATTTTATCAGAAATCCCCATCAAATACTGAATATGGTGACCCACCTCATGGGCTACAACATAAGCCATGGTAAAATCCCCTGGTGCATTAAAACGATGCTGCAGATCTTCATAGAAGGAAAGATCGATATAAACCGACTGATCACCGGGACAATAGAAAGGACCCACAGCAGAACTTGCAGAACCGCAGGCGGACTGCACTTCATCACGGAACAGGACCAGCATCGGTTCTTTATAATTTTGTCCTTGTTCCTTGAATATTTTATGCCATACATCTTCCGTTTCCGCAAGTACTACTTTAACAAATGCTGCTCTTTCATCATCTTCAGACATTTGAGCTGTAGACATTTCTGTCTTATGCTGTTGCATCTCCGGCCTCAGCTGTTGAACTCCATCACCACCTAATAATGCATTTACTATGTAAACTATTAAACCGATAAGTCCACCGCCAATTGCAATGCCTTTACCGGACATTCCCCGTTGATCGCTTACATTACTACTTTGTCTTCGTCCTCTCCACAGCATGATATTAATTTTTAGTTACTTAATTATACAATAAAATTTCATGCTATATACCGGCATGAGCTTTCCGGAGCGGAACAACGCTTAAAAGCCCGTCAATGCAGACTTTACGAAGGTTGATCTATGTGGATGATTTTCCTCTTTTGGTTGCGTTTAAACAAACTTGTATTGTTTCTTTTATCAATTTCAGTTACTTTTAAGCTTTCCCTCAATTCTCATTCTCTTTATGGGTAAGCATATATTTAGATTTATTACAACAGCTCTGTTTACATGTCTTATGTTTTTTTGCGCACAGTGTCAGATAAATACAATTGATTCTTTGCGAAAAGAAGTGATCAGACTCGAACATGTATCTCCGGGAATTACAAAAGATACATCTCTTATAAACGCTTATTATTCACTCGCAGAAGAATTTTACAACGAAGATAATCATACGATGGAACAGGTTTACACAAATCTGGCATTGGAGATCATTACACCATTACTTGAAAAACCGGTAAAGGATAAAAAGTTAGAAAAGTGGCTTATTCATGAGCAAAGCACAGGGTTTGGAAACAAAGGAAGCTATTATCAGGATATAGGTGATCTTCCGAAAGCACTGGATTTTCATTTTAAGGCATTAAGGAATGATGAAGGGATTGATCATACAATCGGCATAGAACGACACCTGTGTAATATCGCGATCGCCTATGGTGATCTGAATGAACATAAGAAATCATTGGATTACTATTTTAAGGCACTTAAGTATGCTAAGAAAGCTAAGGCAAAGGATTCTGAAGCGAATCTTTATGGAAATATAGCTACAGCTTATTATTATCTTAATGAGAATGATAAGGCTTTGATGTATGAAAGCAAGTCTCTTGAAATGTTTAAGGAATTAAAGGACACTTCGGGGATTGCTTTTGTGCTTGGTAATATTGGTGTTACTTACAAGGATATAGGTCAGGATAAAATGGATGCGGGGAAAGATCCGAAAGACATTTCTGAATTTTATACTTCTGTTGTCTATTATAAAAAAGCGCTTTCTCTCATTGGTCCAAACGGAGATAAATCGACAAGAGCCATTGATCTTGGCAGCCTTGGCTCGGTTTATACAAGCATTGGAAATTATGCTG
The DNA here is from genome assembly GCA_021323165.1 of Bacteroidota bacterium. Taxonomy (GTDB): domain Bacteria; phylum Bacteroidota; class Bacteroidia; order 2-12-FULL-35-15; family 2-12-FULL-35-15; genus 2-12-FULL-35-15. The sequence continues at coordinate 75,322 of JAJTCJ010000001.1, forward strand.
AAGCAGAAAAACATTTACTCGCATCTATGGAGCTATCCAAAGAAATAAATGATCTTTTTGGAATAATGGAGATCAATGAAAATCTCAGTGAACTTTATTTTGCTATAGCCGCACAGAAGAATATAAGTCCACAAGCAAGAGCAGGATTTTTAGAAAAAGCGTATCAAAGGATGATTGATCATAACACTGCTAAGGATTCACTTTTTAATAAAGACAAGACAGATGATATTACCCGCAAGGAAATGAATTATGAGTATGAAAAGAAAGAGGCGATAGATATGGCTACCAGGGAGGCAGAAAAGCGAACGCAGCGAATAATTATTATTTCGGTGATAAGCCTTATGCTTTTATCGCTGATTTTTTCTGTTTTTATTTTCCGTTCATTCCGGATCGCTAAAAAGCAAAAGAAGCTGATTGAATTTCAAAAGCAGGAAGTGGAAGAACACAGAAAAGGGATTATTGATTCCATTACATATGCTAAACGAATTCAGGAAGCTTTATTAAAGGATGAGGACCATGTAACAAAACATTTGCCCGAGCATTTTGTATTATATAAACCTAAAGATATTGTATCCGGTGACTTTTACTGGAGCACGGAAAAAAAGGGCCATTGGTATATCTGTGTTGCTGATTGCACTGGTCACGGAGTACCTGGTGCTTTTATGAGTATGTTGGGCATTGCTTATCTTAATGAAATTAATGCTTCTGAAGAATTGTTTGGTCCTGCAGAAATATTGAACAGGCTACGGGAAAAAATAGTGAAGGAATTAAAGCAAACCGGAAGCAGCGGGGAAAGTCACGATGGAATGGATATCTCAATGATGCGCCTGAATCTCCAAACAAAGGAAATGGTCTGGGCAGGAGCTAATAATGCATTGTGGATCGCGGTAAATGAAAATGGTGAAACTGTAATAAGGACCATTGAACCGGATAAACAGCCTATAGGTTTTACATTCGAACCGGAGCCTTTTACGGAACATGTATTTCAACTTGATCATAGGGATACGGTCTATTTGTTTAGCGATGGTTATGCAGATCAGTTTGGGGGTCCGAAAGGAAAAAAATTCAAGAGTAAACAATTACAGGAAAAACTTTTGGATATAAACCAAGAGGCGTTGTCAGCTCAGAAAGAAATCCTTGAACAGAGCTTTGAGCATTGGCGTGGTGATCTTGAGCAACTTGATGATGTCGCTATTATAGGAATAAGGGTTTAAATCAATTTTCTGTTCTCTTTATTCATTTGCACCCTCTTGATTATTTGAAAAAAAGGACTAATTTTAATTAGCTCTAAATAATTACCTCATGCGAAAACTACTCCTCGCTCTATTTACTTTCGCCCATTTTTTATCTTATTCACAAACATGGAATGATGTAGGTGGCGGACTAGGTGGTGATACTCATGGTTTTACGGTTTGGAATAATCTTCTGGCAATTGGTGGAAGTTTTAATAATTCACCTTGTGATAAGATCGCAGCGTGGGACAGTACTGCATTCAGCTGTTTTGGAACGGGCGTTGAAATTGTGGTGAGAGCTGTGATATCTTATCAGGGCGACCTTGTTGCAGTTGGCGATTTCTGGAATATCAATCAGCCGTGTACAGATTGTAATGGGGTAGCAAAATGGGATGGAACTCAATGGTCGAATTTGGGTTCAGGGTTTAACAATGATGTATTGTGTCTTACAATATGGAATGGAGACCTGATTGCCGGTGGTGATTTTACAACTGCAGACGGCAATCCCTGCAATGGTGTGGCAAGATGGAATGGTGTGTCATGGCAGCCAATCGGAGACCCCGCAACATTCGATAATGATGTTAGAGCACTTGCGGTTTACAATGGAGATCTTTGGGTGGGAGGCGATTTTTCAAATGCCGGAGGGTGTACAGCCTGCGATAGAATAGTTAGATGGGATGGCTCAGCATGGGTTGGAGGAAACAGCGGAGTTGATATTGCCGGTGGGCTTGATAGTACTGTGCGTGTTTTGTATGTTGATCCTTCCAGTAATAAACTTTATATGGGAGGTCACTTTATTGAAGTTGGAGGAAATACTAACTGCAGCGGTATTGCAGTCTATGACGGCAACTCCTGGTCTTCTCTTGGAACTGGGGTTAACAGCTATGTGAGAGCTATACATAAGTATAATGGGAATATAATTGCAGGTGGTGATTTCACTTCTGCAGGAGGAACCCCGGCAAACAAGGTAGCGAAATGGCAGCCCGCCTCTTCGTCCTGGACAGCAATGGGTTCAGGAATGAACGGTTATATAAGAGCTCTGCAGGAATATAAAGGTGAGCTTTATGCCGGTGGAGAATTTACTGAAGCTGATGGACTGTCAAGGGAATATATTGCAAGATGGAAAGAGGTCCCTTCTACTCCTCCTGTTTCAAACTTCAACATGAGCTCTTCAACAATTTGTCAGGGTCAGTGTATAAATTTCACCGACAACAGTACCAACTCTCCAACCAGCTGGAGCTGGACCTTTCCTGGAGGAAGTCCATCCTCTTCAAATTTTACAAATCAGGCAGTGTGCTTTAATGCTCCAGGAAACTATGTGATCTCTCTTACTGTAACAAATGCATATGGTTCCACTACAAGTAATCAAATGATCACAGTTAATTCAGTAATGGCAAATGCAGGCCCCGATACAGCTATCTGCGGTGGTCAGAGCACATAATCCACTTTCAGATGTTACTTATACGGTAACGGTTACTGATGCATCCGGTTGTACCGACCAGGACTCTGTTTCAATAACTGTAGATCTTTGTACAGGCATTGAGGAATCAACCAGTAATACTGGTATAACTATTAACCCTAATCCGTTTGGCTCTAACACCTTGATTAAGGTGAAGGGTAAAGATCCGCACACTCTTACTATCAGAGTGTTTGATCTGACAGGAAAAGAAGTGGAATGTGTTATTTCGATTAAAGAAGGAGGTCTTCAGTTAGAAAAAGGAACACTTTCACCTGGATTGTTTTTTGTTCAGTTATTCGAAGGAAAAAAGCATATTGGCGCGTCTAAATTACTTGTACATTAATAAGAGTAATGATCTTCCAGCACACGCAGCCGCAGGTGTTTTTAAAAAATTTATTCTAAAAAAACATTGTCTTCATTAGCTAGCAATTGCGAATGAATAGCCATGCTTTTTTGCAGTTGAACTAATCTTTGCCTTAAAGCGGTTTCAGTGATTGTAATTTTATTTTAAATAAATAAAAGATATGAAAAATGAAACGATTATATTTTTTGATGTTACTAAATGTATCATTTATGGGCATCCAGGCGCAAACAGTTGCGTGGGCTAAAAAAGGAGGACTCTGGGCCTATGATTACGGTTACGGAATAGCCAATGACAACTCCGGAAACTTATATGTTGCAGGGAAGTATGAAAAGAATGCAAAGTTTAATGATGTGACGCTACCCTGTGAAGGAAATCATGATATGTTTGTTGCTCAATACAGTCCTACGGGAAATTTGAACTGGATAAGGACTGCTGGCGGAACTTCGGGAGATTATGCTCATGCTTTGGCATGTGTCGGGAATTATGTTTATGCGGGTGGTGAAATTGAAGGATCCGGCAATACAATAAAATTTCCAGGATCATCTGTTACATTAAAATGCAAAGGTGCGAACGATGTCATGTTTGCTAAATATTCTTTGAATGGAACATTAATGTGGGCAAGAAGGGCTGGTGGATATAATTCAGAAAAGGTTCTTGGAATTACTGCCGACCAATGGGGAAATGTTTTTATCTGCGGTTATTATAAATATTCTACACAGTTTGAATCTACCACGTTATCCGGAAAAGGTAATGAAGATATATTTTTAGCCAAATACGATCCTAATGGAACTTTACTCTGGGTAAAAAGTGCGGGAAGCAGCGGAAGGGATGAAGCTAAATCCGTTCAGTGTGATGCTTACGGAAATGTTTATATCACAGGATTATATAGCAATGGTTGCCAGTTCGGTTCTCAAACACTTTCTGCTCAGTATTACGATGCTTTTATCGCAAAGTATTCATCTAATGGAAGTCTTCTATGGGTTAAGAAAGGCGGAGGAAAGTATAATGATGTCGGCTGGTCGCTTGCATTGGACAATTATGGAAATATGTACGTTGGAGGAGAGTTTAATTCCAGTTCTAATTTTGGCGGCATTACAATTAACACAACCGGTTCATCAGATGTTTTCGTTGCAAAATATGATCTCAATGGAAATATAAAATGGATCAAAAAAGCCGGAGGTTCTCTTTCTGACAGAGCAAGAGGAATTGCATGCGCGGGAAGCAATGTTTATATAACAGGACAGTTTGGAAAAACAGCTTATTTTGGTCCGTACACTAAAACAGCTGTTGACAGCTCTGACATCTTTGTTGCTTCTTTAGATAATGCCGGAAACTTTAAATGGGTAACAACAGCAAGCGGCTCTGCAGATAAATATGAAGAGAAAGGATATGAGTCAGGGAATGCAATTTGTGCTGAGCCTTCAGGCAATGTATACGCTACAGGAAGCATGCTGGATGGTGCCACATTCGGCAGTACTTCTTTAAGTGCATATTCGCGAACGGATGTATTTATTGTTAAGATCTTATCTCCGGCCACAAGGGAAGGTGAAGAAATAGCAGCAGAGGAATCACAGGATGAGACAGCAATTACGGAATCTGAACTAATCGATGGCTCTGTTACAACTGATCTTAGAGAGTTAAATATTTATCCAAATCCTGGTGACGGAAATTTCGTTATGGAATTGCAGGCTAAGGACGGCAGCGAATATGATCTGTTAGTTTACAACAGCATAGGACAAATAGTTGAAAGTAAAAAAATTATAGCTCCCGTGCTATCAAATCTTGATATGACAGGCAGGGAAAAAGGAGTTTATATTATAGAAGTAAGTAATGCAGACGAGCGGCATCGAAAGAAAATAATTCTGAGATAATAAGAGCGCCCTTTTTTAGGGTGTTTCTTTTGTATTGGCATATTATTTAGAATAATTCCTGCAAAGACTGAAATGAAAAGGATCTTGATTTTACTCATTCTGCTGTTCCAGGTTTGTCCAATAGATACAAACAAGTCAAGTGCCTGCAATAATATTTCTAAGCTCAGCCTTGACGACAATTCACAAGATTGCGCTCTCTCTTCACTTTATGAAAAAGCCGACTTTCCGGTAGGTGTGGCAATTAATTTTCAAAAGTTACTTCATGAGAAGCGTTATGCGAATCTTATTATTTCACAATTCAGCAGTATAACTCCTGAAAGAAGTATGAAAGCATCTGTAATTCATCCGGGTATAGATGTTTATGATTTCGCGGAAACAGATTATCTGATGAATTTCTGCAAAAAAAATAAAAAGAGATTGCATGGTCATACCTTACTTTGGTACAGAGATAATCCAAAATGGATGGAGAAATATAAAGGGTCAAAAAATGATTGGGAAAATTTATTAAAAGATCACATTCAAACTATTGTAAGTCATTGTAAGGACCAGGTAAAAAGCTGGGATGTAATAAATGAAGCATTTAATGGGGATGGATCATTAAGAGAAAATATCTGGTTAAAAAACATTGGCGAATCATATATTGAAAAATCTTTTATCTACGCTGCGGAAGCCGATCCTAATGCCCTGTTATTCTACAATGACTTTGATCTTGAGTCAAAACCGGAGAAGCTGGATGCTATTTTAAAATTTCTGGGTAAGTTAAAAGCTAAAGGTGTTAAAATTGATGGGATAGGAATGCAGATGCATGTAAGCATTAATTCACCATATATGAGCGAGATAAACATAGCCGCTATGAGAATACAAACATCAGGGTACATGGTTCATTATTCTGAGTTCGATATCACAATTGCCAGATCAGGAAAGTTGTGGTCAATGAATAAACATTTATTAAATGTTCAGGGAACAAGGATAAAAGATATTGTAGCCGGTTACAGAAAGCTAAATTCGAATAACCGTTTTGGAATTACAATGTGGGGGCTTTCAGATGAAGATAGTTGGCTATATGAGAAAAATGACCGTGATAAACCTTTACTCTTTGATACCAGGTATAAAATTAAACCTGCTTACTGTGGTTTTTTAGATGGGTTAAATGAAAACTAAGATTTTTTTTATTTAGTCTGCGTAATTGTCTTCCCTGAATTTAAATTTGATGTTGAGACAATATTAGAATCAAACGGAAAATATATGTTGAATTCTGATCCGCTTTTATTTTCACTTTTTGCGCTTATAACACCATTATGATTTTCCACTATTTTTTTACATAAGGCTAATCCTATTCCGGTTCCGGGTGTTTCAAGTTCTTTTAATCGTTGAAAGATCACGAATATCTTATCTGAATAGTCTTTTGAAAATCCAATCCCATTGTCTTTAAATTTAATATTAATATATTTCCTGTTTTCTTCGAGACCTTTAATTTTTTTAGCTTCCTCTTCAGAAATCTCTTTGGAGCTGATTTCTATTCTTGGAATACGTTCACAAAATTTAAGTGAGTTATGTAACAGGTTTGAGAAGAGTTGGATAATTTGTGAAGGAATGACCTCCAGTTTAGGTAAAGGGGAAACCATGACAACGGCTTTTTTTTCTTCAATCAGCAGTTCATAATCTACGAGTATGGTTTCCATAATATCATTGAGGTCAGTATGGACCAAACCACTGCCTTTATTGCTCAACCTTGAATACTCAAGAACATTATTGATGAGTGAAGACATACGATCAGCAGAACTTCTTATCTTGAAAAAATATTTGGTTTGTTGTGGAGTCAGGTTTAAATTTTGTTCTAACAGGCTGGTGAAAATTTTGATCTTTCTGATTGGTTCCTGAAGATCATGACTTGCTATGAAGGCAAATTGCTCCAGATTTTCATTACTTATTTTAAGTTCGCCTAATTTTGATTCTAATAACAGATGTTTATTCCTTAGTTCTTCCTGGACCGTTTTTAAACCATCATTGTCTTTCAGGGTTTCTTCCACCTGTTTCTGAGAGTCTATATCGACAAAAAATCCGATCCAGCTTTGCACAATTCCTTTTTCATTTTGAGAAGGAACAATTGTAATTAAATGCCAAACATATTTGTCGCCTTTGCTGCGTAATCTTCCTTCGCCACGAAATATGGTTCTTTCATGTTGAGCTGTTTCCCATTTTTTAGACATCACTTTGTAATCATCAGAATGGAGCATAGACTGCCATGAGATAACACTACCTTTTAAAGTAGGAACAGAGAAAAAGTCAACAAGCCATTTATTCGAATACGTTACTTCTCCATTATTATTTATAGCGAACATCATCAAAGGAAGAGTATCGCTAAGCATCTGATATTGCTTTTCACTTTCCTGCAGTTTATTCGAAATTTCAATCAGCTGAATATTCTTTTTTCTTATTTCATCATAAGGAGAAATAGGCGGCTCATTTTTAAAATATTCTTTGAATGTTTGAATCTTAGCTTCTGATATTGTTCCACTGAAATTAATGTGATGTGTAAGTTTTATTTCGAAGTAATCATTGTGTTTAACAGCTTTCAGATCACCCATTAGTCGTCTTGCATACGCCAGTGCTTCTGTGTTTTCTCCCAGATTAACTTTATCTAAAATTACAGCTACAATTTCTTTTTTATTTATGCGGGGTGTATTTATTGAAAGTATAAGATGGGAACCGTTTCCAATACTGATAGCACAGCGGGCAATCTCTGAAACTGCTGTTGCAAAAGTTGTTTGGTTAGCTATGCTTAGGCCGCAAAGCTCAGCAAGCTTCATAGTTCTTTTATGAGCAAGGATAAGATCCATCTCATTATCCAGATTTATTTTTACAATTTCAATCATGCTTAAGTTATTTTTCCAACCAAAATGCTCATATCATCTGTCCTGCGTGCCTGATCTTTAAAAATCGCAGCAGCTAGTATTGCAGGATCATATTTTAAAATGGAGGTATATTTAGTAATATCCCATTTGGTCTTTAGGCCATCAGAACACATAATTAATGTCTGGAATCTTTCAGCCGGGACCTGGCAATTGGTAAGGTTGCTAGAAATATTCAAGCCAAGTATACCATTGTGCGGCATATAATTCTTGTATTCAAGGCCTGTGTATATTCTTGTAGCAATATTCCCCACTCCGCATAAGCTCCACACTTTTTCCTGGTGGTTCAGTACAGCAACAGCTCCTACTAGTCCGCGGCTTTTCTTAACATCATTGTGAATTGATTTAAGTATCTCTCCTGGAATTTTGTCTTTATTCGACTTAAATGATTCAATGGCCAGATTAATGGCATAGTTGGCTTCAGGTCCATGGCCTAAACCATCCCCAAGAAAAATTTGCGTCTCGTTTTCGTTATGTTTTATCCAAAATCCGTCACCGCAGACATCCTCACCGGGAATATTTTCCTGTATTGCCCTTATAATGACCGGTGTTTTTGAAGTTGTTTTTAATAAAGGCGGAGCCATGTATTTTTGTGCATAAGCAACAGTTCCCCAGCCCTTCATTGAATAGATCTGAAAATGATCGCTTAGTCGTTGGATTGCACCAAGCCCATGTCCTAATGTGTTTGTGGAGGAATGACCATCTTTGATCATTCGCTGAATATCATTTTCGCCACAACCATTATCCATGGAAAAAATCTCGAATAATTTATTGTTCTCTTCTCCTGTTATACGGTAAACAAGCTCTCCCCCTTGTGGAGTGTGCTTGATGAGGTTTGATGCCAATTCCGCAACGATAATATCTATTTCTCCTACTGCTTTGGAAGAAAATCCTGCTGCGGCTGCCCGATTATGAATATCTCTTTTGGCTGCGGAAACATAGCTTCGTTCTTCAAGCTTGTAAGTGAAGAATGTTTCCTTAACCATTTTTCCATTTTATTACAGTTACAGTAGTACCTTTTCCTTCTTCGGATTCCAGATTAAATTCGCTTACCAGCCTTTTAGTGCCGGGTAGACCCAGGCCCAGACTTCTGCCTGTGGTATAGCCATCCTTCATAGCAAGTGAAATGTCTTTTATTCCGGGGCCCTTATCAGAGAAGATAAGTCTTATCCCATTTTCTCTTCCTTTGCTTACCGTTTCAATTATTGCTATTCCTCCGCCTCCATATTTAAGCATGTTACGCACCAGTTCACTGGCAGCGGTTATAAGCTTTGTTTGGTTAACGAGGCCCATACCAATTTTAACAGCATGCTCTTTTACCCTGTTCCTGTAGGGAACAACATCCTGTTCTTTTATGATTCTTAATTCGTCTTTATTCAGTACTACTATCATCGGTAAGGGTATCTTGCTCAATATTATGGATCTTAGAGCGTAGTAAAGCCATACCTTTTTCAACATTCAATGCGCTGTGCACTCCTTTTAATGGTAATCCAAGTTCGATCAATGTGATCGCGACTGCAGGCTGCATTCCAACAACCACCGTTTCCGCATCAAGTATCTTCGACATCATAGCAATATTTCCAAGTATACGTCCCATAAATGAGTCGATGATGGATACTGCAGAAATATCAATAAGAACTCCGTGACTATTATATTTTTTAACCATATTGATCAGGTCGGATTCTAAATTTTCTGCCAGCTGGTCATATAAATCAACCTGTATAGTCACTAACAGGAAATCACTCATTTTAAGTATCGGGATCTTATCCATGTTTTATCGATTTGATTGCTGAAGCAAATTTGATTTTGATTTTTTGGTTACTTCGAGCTGAAGCATTGAAAAAGCTGTTTTCAGGGCACTTGCAAGGGTAGCTTTTGTAATAATAGTGGACAGGTCGATTCCAAGATGGACTACTGTTTGAGCAATTTCCGGGCGTATACCACTGATGATACATTCAGCACCCATTAAGCGTGTTGCGCTTACAGTTTTAATAAGATGTTGTGCAACCAATGAATCTACTGCAGGTACTCCTGATATATCAAGGATAGCAATGCTGCTTCCTGTTTCTACGATTTCCTGAAGAAGATTTTCCATCACAATTTGGGTTCTTGCACTGTCCAGCGTACCAATGATAGGCATCGCTAAAACTCCGTCCCACACATGGATAACGGGAGTGGAAATTTCGGTGATCTCATCTGTCTGGCGCAGGATAACTTCTTCACGTCCTTTAATGAATGTTTCAAAAGATGAAATAGCGAAGTTGTCAAGCAGCTTGCTAAGTTTAAGGCTTTCTGAATAAAGTTGAGCCGGATCTTTAATGTCTTTCTGCAGAGTTGTAAGCAGAGCTTCTTTTAATCCAAAAATATATACACCGGTTTCACGTGGAGAAAAACCTTGCTTAGCACGGGAAATAGAGATACCTGAAAGAACATCAAGCACTTTCTCAAAATCTCTGGAGTGAGCGTCTTCGATACTGGAATCATTCAATGCATCAATTAAAAGATTTAGTAATTCATCTGAAGTCTGCTGCTGGTCTTCATCAGAAATAAGATTATTGCGCAAACCTTCATCCTGGAGTTGATTTTTCATCCATTGCTCGAGAACCTCTTTCTTACGCTTTTGAAGAGCTTTAACTGCTTCGTTTTTTGTTGACATTATGTTTAGTTTTAGTTGATATTAATGATTAGTGTTATCTATGATGCCTCTTAAAAACGTAACTAATTCTTTTATATAAGAGGGTTTGAAAAAAAACAGTGTTGCACCCGAGAGAAGATATTTTAGTTCATCTAAAGGGTTTTGCGAGGTAGTGTATATATAAACAGGGACTTTGTTGAGGTGTTTAATTTTTTTTATTTCCTCAAAACAAATTTTCCCATTCATAATTGGCATATCCAAATCAAGGAAAATATAGTCAGGAATAAATCGGTCATCAGCCTGTAACTTTTTAATTGCATCGTCACCGTTATTGGCAGAAACCAGTTTAACTAAACAATCAGTTTGTTTAAGAGCAAGATCAAATATTTCAATATCATCCTTATCATCATCAATCAAGAAAAAAACCAGATCCTTTTTCATCGTCTGTGTAAACATAAAACTTTAAAATGGATAATAACCTACAATCCTTTGATAATAATGGTTTTGGGGCGATAATACCCCACTTTTAAAGAATTAAAATTTGGCACGGGCAATTTTTAAAATTGATTAAATTGAATATCAGATTTTGCATGTTCTAGAAATGGATGGTTTATTTTTTTTATAAAATAAGATGTGAATGAAGAATATAATATAGAAGTACACCCTGATTGGGATCATGATATTCCTGAAATGAAAACACTTATTTTAGGTAATTTTCCGCCACATAAAAAACGGTGGGACTATGAATTCTTTTATCCTAACAAACAGAATAATTTCTGGAAAGTATTAGCAGTCATTAATGGTAAACCTCTTAAAGAAATGAGTGGTTTGCCTGCGATTGAGGAAAGAAAGAATATAATGAAGAATATTAAGACGGGTGTAATGAATATTGCAAGGAGGATTAAACGAAAGGGTCATAGCGCTCGTGATACTGATATTGAGATCATTGAATATAATGATGTTCTAAATGTTATTCACAAACACCCTGAGCTGGAAACAATTATTATTGCCGGGTATTCCGCCAAAAATAGCACCGCCATAAAGTTTATTGAATATCTTAATTCACAAAATATAGAATATGAACCACCTGTTAAGATAAAAGCAGGTGAAAAATTTATCATCTCGATTGGTCGAAAGAAGATTAAATGTGTCATTGTTAATTCAACTTCTACCGCGTTTCCCATTAAGCTCGATGATCTCGTTTCTCAATTTAAGCCCTATATAAAACCTGAATAAGCTTTCAAATAAAAAAAGGTGTTTAGGTGTTAAAACTGGCACGCAGGTTTATAATCTAAAACAAAACTTAAAAGTTAAACAGGTAAGAAAGATCATGTTATTAAATAAGCAAATTCCATTTTCATATATATTGAACAAAATAAAGTATGATCTTATTTATGTTTCTGTTCTTGCTGCGGTTGTTCTTTATGTAACCAATGTATACGAAAATTTAATTCCCGACATGCCTCTTACGATTCCGGCATTTATAGGAACAGCAATTTCAATTTTACTTTCCTTTAAATTAAATCAGTCTTATGACAGGTGGTGGGAAGCCAGAAAAGTATGGGGCAGTATTGTAAATGATTCCCGGAGTTTTGTATTACAGCTTCAGGCCTTTGTTGTAAATGATCATGAAAATAAAATCAGAACCTTGGCCTACAGACAAATTGCATGGTGTTATTCCCTGGGACAAACATTAAGAAATTTAGATCCGTTAACCGGTATAGAAAACTTTGTAAGTCGCTATGATCTCTCAGAATTGAAAAAACACAACAATAAGCCTCTGGCCATATTGCAGCTGAACACATTAGATCTGATGAACTTAAAGGAGCAGGGTAAAATAGATGTATTTTCTCATTTGCAATTAGATGAAACACTAGTTCGGTTATGTGATTCTCAAGGTAAAACAGAAAGAATTAAAAGCACCATATTCCCACAAACGTATCGTTTGTTTTTGCATTTTATAATTTACTTGTTTATAGTTACTCTTTCGATATCATTAAAAGACCTGGACTGGTATTTTGAAGTGCCACTTTTATTACTTGTAGCAAGCGCATTTTTTTTGCTGGAAAAATCGGCAACTCATATGCAGGACCCATTTGAGAACAAACCAACAGACACTGCAATGACAGCAATTGCGAGAACAATAGAAATAAACATTAAACAATTATTAAAAGAAGGTAATGTTCCTGAACCTCTTAAGCCAAACAAGTTCTACTTATCTTAAACATGGTAACAACACATTTGAATTAATTTCGTTAGTCTAAATTATTGTATATTGGAAGAAAATTACTCTAGTGATCCTAAATTTTCTTCAAACATCGGATTACATTCAAAGCGAAGAATCCCGTTCAAAAGCAATAAACCGTTTTTGTTGGTTCATTGTTTTCCAGGGATTGTTTTACGCGACTCTTTTTGCTTTTTTCAAGTTGTTTTATGTTTCCCTTCTGCTCTTATTTATAGCTGCTTCTTTCCGATATTTTGTCTTTTTAAATAAACGATCCTATAATAAGGTTGTAAAAGCCGGAATTGTTATAACTACTAATCTGGGGGTTGTTGCTTTCTCATCGATCCTTGGTTTTGATTCAGGAGTTTATCTTTACTTTTTCGTTTCCCCAATGCTGGTATATCTCGTTTTTGATTTTACTCAAAAAAGAGAAATATACCTGAGCCTGGTCTTTTACTTACTTAATTTTTTTCTTGTTTTTATAATACATTATTATAAAATTATTTCCCCTCTTGAAATAAGCTCCTGGATAATAGAAGCCATTTACTTTATAAATTTTGTATTTGCGTTTTTACTTTGTTTTATCCTTGTTATTTATTTCTCCAATAGTAATAACGCTTATATCAGTAAACTCAAACGATCAAACAGCGATAAAGATGTTCTTCTGTCGGAAATTCATCATAGGGTTAAAAACAATCTGGCTGTAATTTCCGGTTTGATGGAATTGGAAAGCCTTTATATAAAAGATGCAGCAGCAGTTGATATCTTAAAAGATGGAACACGAAGAATTAAAGCCATCGGATTGCTTCATGAAAAGCTTTACAATGGTGAGGATTACGAAAAAATTGAACTTGTTGAGTTTGTAAATGATCTTATCGAATACTTTAATATGATCTTTCCAGATCTGGCTCATAAAATAAAATTTGATCTCAATATTGATCCGGTGAAATTAAAGGTAAGAGAAGCATTACCGCTTTCATTGATCTTAAATGAGCTGATCACTAATTCATTAAAATATGCTTTTAAGCAGAACACTAATGGAATTATAAGTCTTTCTATTAAAGAAGATAATGGATTATTAAAAATTTGTATTAAGGATAACGGTTCCGGTTTTATTGTAAATAATGATCAGAAGGATGCTTCTCTGGGTATTAATTTAATTTATTCTCTGTCAGAACAACTAGGGAGCAAAGCGGAGTTGACATCCGATAATTATGGTACGGTTTGTAAATTGGAATTCAAGCCTGAAGATAATTGATAGGAGGTACATATCTGTACATCGTGTTAGTTGCATAATAGTTTGAAAGATTCATTTCCAATGACCTGGCAAGATTAAATAATATCAATAAAAAAATCCCGGCTGCAACAGCCGGGATTTTCATTTTATTGCTTCAAATTAATTCTTAACAACTCGGACTCTGCTTACTTTTTCATTCTCGATTACCTTAAGGAAGTAAATTCCTGATGCGTAAGGAGTCATATCAATAGTAAGATTATTTCCGGTAAAGTTCGTCTCGATAATTGAAACCTTACCATCAACAGTCATTAAATGAATTGTTGTATTTGTAAATCCTTTGCCTGGAGTAATTGTAATGTTACCTGATGTAGGATTAGGATATACATTCAGTCCTGCACCGGAGGTGTTCTCAGTTATAGCAACACTGCTGATATTAACACAGGCTGAAGTATCGGTACATCCGTTTTCAGTAACAACAGCAGCGTAATTACCATTAGCAAGAGCAGTGAATGATTGTGATGTTTCACCAGCAATTAATGTCTGGTTATCACAGTTTAACCATTCGTATGATGCTGTTGCTGCATTTGCAGTTATGGTTGCACCACTGTTTGTAGTTGTTGCGTCAACACTATTGATCGTAAGATTTAACGTGATCGTTGAATCGCATCCTGCCATGTTTTGAATCGTAGCAGTGTAAGCACCATCGGTAGTGTAGGTCATTCCATTAACTGCCCACATATAGCTATCACAAGAAGTTGCAGTCAGGGAAGAACTTGAACTATTATTGATGGTAAGGTTAAAAGTGATAACAGAATCACAACCAACTGCATTTGGAATTGTTGCCATGTAGGTGCCCGAAGCATTGTAAGTCATTCCGTTAGCAGACCACATATAGCTATCACATGATACTTCAGACATAACAGAAGAGGTACTGTTAATTATTGTAAGATCTATAGTTATCGTAGAATCGCAACCAGCCATGTTTGTGATAACAGCGGTTTTGATACCCGATGTATTATAAACATTCATATCAGGAGCTGTATAACTATCACACTCAGTTAAAGTAATAGTTGATGTTGTGCTGTTCTTGATCGTTATTGTTGCTGCTGGTGTCATTTCAACTGAACAATAAGAACAATTCAGAGTAGGGTGTCCCATATCCCATGATGCGGAAGGATCCATGTTCATTAGTGTACCATTAATGTTGTTAGCGGCATCAGAAAGGATCAAAGTAGAAGATTGATTCGCATTGTAATATGCAAATAATCCTGATTCAGCTCCGGATAAGCAATTATTCATACTGTTTTGTACTTCAGCTTGTGTGCGTGCTGTGGTCCAGATTCTGATTTCATCCAATGGTCCGTTGAAACTTTGAGTCCCCCCTGGATTCGATCCGATTTTCAGCTCTCCAGTACCTGTGTAATCGCCATTAGCGTCATCAGATCCCACTAAAACACCATCAAGATAGATGAATCTGTCGGTTCCTGATATGCCCGCAACGTAAACACAACTCCAATGGTGGTAATTTCCATCAACTGTTGCCGGCACATTTACATCAAGATCATTTCCAAAGAAAGCAAAGGTGAAATTGTTGTTATCTCTGAAGCCAATATGTAATCCATCATTCATATTGCCTGTCCCTTGGCCAATAATAAAGTTATAGGCATTTGAATTATTTCTCTTTGCCCAGAA
>JAJTCJ010000035.1 GCA_021323165.1 Bacteroidota bacterium
ATGTAAAGCACTTTCATTCCTGCCGGTCCGGGATGTAATATGGGACGAATATTACAAGGCAGGCCGTTTCGTTGACAGGAGTCCATTGAATGTGATCTTCCGTCATCCTTCCTTACTAGCAGCCTATTACCTGCTTATTATTTCCCTCTTGGTTTTCATGATCATTGGGATCAAGCGTAAACAAAGGGTTATCCCGATATGGAAACCACTGAAGAACACTACACTTAAATTCGTTGATGTTGTTGGTACATTATATTATCAGAAAGGAGATCACAAGAACATGGCAGAAAAGAAGATCGCTTATTTTCTTGATCATGTACGGACGTCATTTCACTTAAAAACAAATGAGTATAACGAAGAATTCATTGAAAGAATGAGTAATTTGTCAGGAATAGAAAAAACGAAAATCAGCGACCTCTTTGATTATTTTAAAAAGATCTCGCTCAAACAAAAGATCTCCCAGCAGGAATTAATGACCTTAGAAAAGAAAATAGAAGAATTTTATTCATTGAACAAAAGATAAAATATAAACATGGAAGAAAGCGAATTTCAAAACAGAGTTGATCTTAACGACTTAAAACAGGCTGTACAAAACATCAAAACAGAAGTAGGTAAAATTATTGTCGGACAGGAAGACATGATAGAGCTGCTCATTGCAGCCTTTCAAGAACCATGTCAGTGGACTTTTCAAGAATACAGTTCACTCCCGATCTGATGCCTTCAGATATAATCGGAACCAATGTGTATAATTTAAAACTTTCTGACTTTCAATTTAAGAAGGGTCCGCTTTTCGCAAACATTGTTCTTATAGATGAGATCAACCGCGCTCCTGCAAAGACTCAATCAGCTTTGTTTGAAGCGATGGAAGAAAGACAGATCACTGTTGAAGGCACAACGTATCCGCTGGCTCCCCCATTCATTGTTCTGGCAACACAGAATCCTATTGAGCAGGAAGGAACTTACCGTTTGCCTGAAGCACAGCTGGATCGTTTTCTGTTCAAAATAGAAGTCGGTTATCCAACACTCGAGCATGAAACGAAGATCATCAGTGATTTTCATGAACGTAAAAATTCGGTTGATATTAAGACCGTTAATTCGGTTTTAAATCCTGCTGATATTAAAAAATGCAGAGAAGATGTTTGTTCCATTATTGTTGAACAGAATTTAATCAGCTATATCGCGAAAATTGTAGATCAGACAAGAAACAATCCATCACTTTACCTAGGTGCATCACCTCGTGCTTCAATTGCAATACTTGCCAGCGCCAAAGCAATTGCGGCAATGCGAGGAAGAGACTTTGTAACACCTGATGACATAAAATTTGTTGCTGTCCCTGTTTTAAAACACAGGATCATGCTCACTCCTGAAAAAGAGATGGAAGGCATCACCACAAATGAAGTGATCAAGCAGATTCTTGAAAAAATAGAGATCCCGAGATAATTCAGATGAAGTCATTTATAAGATCGGTATACATTGCTCCGCTGCTTTACTATGTAATTTCGGCTGAAGTGGTATTTCTCGTTCTTGGCTTTTTCTTTCCAGTACTATATAATCTTGCACTGTATACCCTTTTCATCATTTTCGTATTGCTTATCGCAGACGGGGTCATTTTATATGTCAATAAAACCGGGATCTCTGCAAGAAGAAACACACTTGAAAAATTATCAAATGGTGATGAGAACCCCGTTTCCGTTCACATAGAAAATAATTATAATTTCACGGCCAGGCTGAACGTAATTGACGAACTGCCATTCCAATTTCAGATGCGAGATGCAGAATTCCGTATTAAATTAGATCCGGGAGAAAACAAAACCATTCAATACAAGGTATATCCGCTAAAACGTGGAGAATATCATTTCGGAGCCGTTAACGTGTTTGCTAAAAGTCCGATCGGATTGCTTGAAAAAAGATATCGCTTTTCACAGAACATGATCGTTCCCGTTTACCCATCGTTCATTCAGATGAGGAAATTCGAACTGCTCGCTATAAACAATAGGATCACAGAAGCCGGGATAAAAAAGATAAGAAGGATCGGTAATCATTCTGAATTCGATCAGATCAAAGAGTATGTTTCAGGTGACGATTACAGAACCATTAACTGGAAAGCTACTGCACGTAAAGAACGTCTGATGGTAAATCAGTTCCAGGACGAAAGATCACAGCAGGTGTATTCTCTTATTGATATGGGCAGAGTGATGCAAATGCCATTCGAAGGGCTCAGCCTTCTCGATTACTCGATCAATTCATCTCTTACCATTTCAAATATCGCGATGCTGAAAAGCGATAAGGCAGGAGTAATAACTTTCTCAAGTAAGGTTCAATCTGTGCTTCCGGCAGAAAGAAAAGGCGGACACTTAAATAAGATACTCCAGTTACTTTATAATCAGAAAACAGATTACCTGGAAAGCGATTATGAGAATTTATATGTGAACGTAAAAAAGAGGATCAACTCGCGGAGTCTGCTTCTCCTTTATACTAATTTTGAAAGCTTATCCGGTCTGCACCGACAAATGAAATATCTGAAGCAATTATCAAGAGATCATTTGCTGGTTGTAATATTTTTTGAGAACACTGAACTAAGAACACTGATAGATCGTCCCGCAGTTACAGTTGAAGAAATTTATCATAAAACCATTGCTGAAAAATTCGCAATAGAAAAGAAATTGATCGTGAGGGAATTGCAGCGTTACCGGATACACAGTATTCTTACTGAACCACAAAAATTATCAGTGAATACGATAAATAAATATCTTGAATTAAAAGCAAGAGGCTTATTATAAATGGAATTCGAAGAAAAGAAGAAGAAAAAACTAACACCCTCACAAGCTATCATAAAGGCTCAGATGAGCTGTGCTTACCAGGAAAGATGTCAGCAGGAAATGCGTGACAAACTTTACGAATGGGGATTGTACAGCAACGATGTGGAGAATATAATTGCAAACCTTATCACTGATAATTTCCTGAATGAAGAACGTTTTGCAAAAGCATTTGCCGGAGGAAAGTTCAGAATTAAAAAGTGGGGAAGAGTAAAAATAAAGATCGAGCTGAAAAAAAAGAAGATCTCTGATTACTGTATTAAAAAAGGTCTTCAGGAAATTGACGAAAAGGATTATCAGAAAACACTGGAAGATCTGATCCTGAAAAGACTAAAGGAAAATCCAAAAGGGAAAGAGATGGTCCGGCATTACAAAGCTGCCCAATATGCTATGTCGAGAGGATTTGAAAGTGATTTAGTATGGGATACTATTAAGAAGTTTCAAGTTTAAATTATTTCAGGTTTCAGGTTTAAAGTTTCAGGTTTATTACCCAGAACAGAAAAACTTGAAACGTGAAATTATTTTAATAACCCTGTTTCCTTCAAAACCGGCAAAGCTTCCTGCTTATAAAGGACAGAGATCGTTCTTCTTAAAATTTTTCCTTCAGGTCCATCGAAATAGATCACTAATCTCGGATATGAAAATCTCGGTGTTTTAAATAATACGTTTCTTATTTTTTTACGGTCGAGTGTGGGGGTTCTGCTGCTGTTGAATCCATCCTGCATTCTTTTGAAGGAAAGAAACAAAAGAAATAATGCTGCGTAGTTCCAGGGTTGTTTGATGAAATCTACTCCATAATAAGTAACTGAAATTGCCGTGTAAACAAAAAGGAAAAAGAACGTCAGGTAATTCAATACACTCATAATTCCCCAACCTTCGCCTAATTCATGTTCCAAAGGAATTCTGTCCGGAGTTTTTGTATTGGTTATAAAAATGGTGTCGTCAGTAATATGACAATATTCTTTTTTATTCGTCCTGAAATATTTTGTCTGCATATTAACGTGAGTCGGTCTCTGAAATGAGTGACAAAAATACGTTTATTTCCCGTTCATGTTCCGCATAATTATTAACTTTACCCCATGATCACAACCGACCAACTAAAAGACCTTCGGGAGCGCACGGATGCGTTAAGGGGGCATCTTTGACATCGACCGTAAGCTTCGCGAAATAGCTGAGGAGGAAGAAAAAGCTCTCGCACCGAACTTCTGGGACGATCCCAAAAAAGCAGAAGAACTGCTTAGACAAACCAAAATGCAACAGAAGCTGACGTTGACCAGCAATACAAAGAAACAATCGCTTCATTGGAAGATGTTGAATTCAAGAACATGCTTTCAGGAAAAGAAGATATTCTGAGCTGTGTTGTTCAGATCAATGCAGGTGCAGGCGGAACAGAAAGCTGCGACTGGGCGGAAATGCTCATGCGTATGTACCTGATGTGGGGAGAAAAGAATGGTTATAAAGTAAAAGAAACAGACCGTTCTGATGGAGATGTTGCCGGTATAAAATCTGTTACACTTGAATTTGAAGGTGAATATGCATTCGGCTACCTGAAAGGAGAGAACGGTGTTCATCGCCTTGTTCGTATCTCACCTTTTGATTCAAATGCAAAACGACATACTTCATTTGCATCCGTGTATGCTTATCCTTTAATTGATGACACAATTGAAATAGATGTGAATCCCGGAGATATTGAATTTGAAACATTCAGGGCAGGTGGAGCTGGCGGACAAAACGTGAACAAAGTAGAAACCGCGGTGCGGCTTTATCACAAGCCTTCCGGAATTATCATTAAAAATCAGGAATCACGTTCTCAATTACAGAACAAAGAAAATGCTATCAAGCTTTTGAAATCACAGCTTTTTGAAATTGAATTAAGAAAGCAACGTGAAGCCATCGACAAGATCGAAGGAAACAAAAAGAAAATTGAGTGGGGATCACAGATCAGGAATTATGTTTTTCATCCTTATAAACTGATCAAAGATGTACGCACGGGTTATGAAACTTCAAATGTTCAGGCAGTAATGGACGGACATCTGAATGATTTTATAAAAGCGTATTTAATGGAGTACGGGAATAGTTAGGAGAGTGGAGAGTGGAGAGTTTTACCACTAAGGCACTAAGTAAAAACAGAAACACTAAGGAGGTGTTTTTTACGGAACGTCATTGCGAGGGCTTTTCGCCCGCGGCAATCTCACACCAAGTTGAGCTCTGATACGTGCGCTGTCAGTTCGAGTGATTTCGCTATTCGCGAAATAGTATCGAGAACAAGCGCAGGCCTAAACAAATCTTTGTTCCAATTGTTCCCTCTAAAAGAATTTCATTCATGGAAAAAATCAAAACGCCAACCTTAACAGTTTATCATAACACTCGTTGTTCAAAGAGCCGCGGAGTATGTGACATACTTGCAGAAAAAAAAGTAAAAACCAACATTGTTGAGTATCTTAAAACTCCACCAACACAAAAGGAATTAAAAGAACTTCTGAAAATGCTTGGAATGAAAGCATCCGAATTAGTGAGAAAGAACGAACCTCTATTTAAAGGAGAGTTCGAAGGAAAGAAAATAACAGAAGCACAATGGCTGAAGATCTTATCTCAACATCCTATCCTTATTGAAAGACCTATTATCGTAAAAGGTGATAAAGCGATTATCGGCAGACCGCCAGAGATTGTGCTGGAGTTTTTAAAAGGGAAGTAGAATGTTTTCTTTTAACTGCAATTTTCTTTAGGACGTCTTCCCGTGCCCCGACACGGGATCTTCATTAATGATAGCAGGATTTATTCAATCATAATCTAAAATCCGAATTCTCTCACAGGAGATCCTTCGGCTTCGCTCAGGATGACAAACTGCTCAAAAGAAAAATTAGAGTAAAAAGTATAATTCCAAATTATATCACAATAAAGTTCTAATAAACAAGATCCCGTGTCGGGGCACGGGATAACGTTAAAGTTGTAATAAACCTTCGTAGGAACAAATCACACCCAGCCTCAATCTGCAAAGCGCAGCGCCTCCTCCTCTGTGAAACTCCCTTAACTCCGCTTCTCCGTGGTAAAAAACTTCTCCTTAGTGTTTCTCTTTCTTCTTAGTGCCTTAGTGGTGAAAAACTACTTCCCTGCCGTCTCTTCACTGATCTTTGTGATCTTAAATTCAGTTCTCCTGTTTTGCTGATGCAGATCCTCTTTACACTTAACTCCGTTTCCACAATTATTCACAAGAGCGGTTTCACCGTATCCCTTCCATTTCAATCGGTTTGGATTGATTCCTTTTTTGATCAGATAATCAGCTGCAGCTTTTGCACGCTTTTGTGAAAGTGAAGCATTGTAATCATCTTCTGCTCTTGCATCAGTATGTGAACCCAATTCAACACTTATCTGAGGATTATTATTTAATACCGAAACAAATTTATCCAGTTCCGCAGCTGCATCTTTTCTGATCTCCCATTTATCCAGATCATAATAAATATTATCCAGCACGATTGGTTTATCCATCTGCAATTTTTCCAATTGGAAATCTGCTTTAAATACTTCTGATTTCTTTTTATCTGAAGTTTTAATGGTTGTTACAGCTGATTTCAGGTATCCATCAGCATAAGCAACGATCTCATAATCAACACCCGCTTTTAATCTCATCCAGTAATTTCCGAAATCATCTACCGAAATAGATTGAATATAATTATCCTTATTATTGCGGATCTCCACCACAGCTTCCATTAAATTTTTCCCGGTATCTTTAGCTTTCACCTTACCTTTCACTATAAAGATCAATGACGGCAAACTTACTTCGTAGATCTTATCCGCATCACTTCTGTTAGAAGAGATAAATCCTGTCTTGCCATCATCATTTAATATAAAAGCAAAATCATCTTTGGAAGAATTGATAGGATGTTTCAGGTTTTCAGGAGCGGACCATTCTTTCCCATCGTATAGAGAAGAAAAGATATCGAGTCCGCCCAAACCATTATGAGCATCAGAAGAAAAATATAAAGAACCATCCTTATGAACATACGGGAACATTTCATTTCCCGCAGTGTTTATAACATTACCCAGACTTTCAGGTGCAGACCATTCTTCCTCATTATTTTTATTAATTGACTTTGTACTTTTGTACAAGTCTGTTCCACCCATTCCTCCCGGTTTATCAGAAATAAAATAAAGCGTGTTTCCATCCGGTGATAAGGCTGGATGACCACATGAATAAAGATCACTATTGAATGACATTTCTTTCAGGTTGGTCCAGATACCATCTTTCAGCTCAGCACTAAAGATCTTTAAGTTACTTTCATCCTTATCATTTTTTCTTAGTTTATTTGAAGCCTTATAATTGCTTCTTGTAAAATAAACTATGTTTCCTTCTTTATTAAATACAGACGGACCTTCATGATAAACACCATTGATCTCGCCCTTTAAGGGTTCCGGCAAGGACCAGCTTCCATCATCATTCTTCTTGGAATAATACATATCCAGGTATGACCTGCCTGTCCAGCCACTTAATTTTTGTGATGAATTGAAAGTAGTTTTATCAGCCGCGAAAACCAATCCATCATTATAGTTCACTTGTCCGAATGCTGATGTAACATCGGGGATCTCAACCAACTTCAACGCATAACGTGTCGAATCTCTGATTAATTTATTGGCAGAATCACATGAAACCAACAAAGTTTTAGCCACTGCATCGTTATTTTTTATTTCCAGGTATTTTCTGAACCATGCTCCTGCCTCTTTATAGTTTCCATTATTCATCAAGGCTTTCGCATAATACAGCAAGTTGATCTCATCCACGCCCTTGATAGCAACCACTTCAGAATACCATCTTTCAGCATTCTGATAATCGTTATTCATTCGATATGAATCCGCAAGCTTTATCTTGACCTTATCAGGTACTTCACCTTTAATTCCTTTACTGTAACTACTAATGGCTTTATCGTATTGCATTGATTTATAATATGCATCTCCGCGTGATATATGATAATGTGAGCAGGATGACAGTGCAAATGCGAAAATTAAAAACAGGCTTATATTCGTTTTCATTTTCTTTAGTTTTAAATTAGAAATAACGTGGTGTTTTAACTTTGATCATGTCTCTTCCGAAATCGTAACCTAACATGATCTCATGCGTTCCGGCAGAATACGTTCTTACTTTTGATGTTGTAAAATCATAAGCATAACCAATTCGGAACCGGGTGTTGGTTTGGTATTCTATCATTACACTAACAGCATCATTGGTTCTGTATGAAGCCCCGAACCAAAGCTGATCGCGGTACATTGCATGAAGATTTAGATCTGCTTCCAAGGGAGCCGATTTCACATATTTTAAAAGCACAGAAGGTTTTAATTTAAAGCGTTCATTGATATTGAACACATAACCGGAAACAGCATAATAATGTCTTCTTACAAAACCTGAATTATTTACATCGTTACCAAAATTATTATTGGGATCATGAGCGATCAGTGATGGAACGGAAATACCCGCATACCATTTCGGAGTGTAATAATAAATTCCTGTTCCGAATTTTGGCAGCCATGCAGTGCTTCTGTTGCCCACAAATACCTGATCATTGTTATCCCAGATCACCAGCTCATCCACTTTGTAGGTGTATCTTGAAACACCGCCTTTAAGTCCGAACGCTAATTTTCCTTCGCCAAGAGGCAGATGATAAGAATAATTCGCATAAACATCTGTCTGATCAGTGATCCCGATATGATCATTTGAAACGATAAGACCAAGTCCCATTTTTTCATTGTTGATAGGACCATCGATTGCGAAAATGGATGTTTTAGGAGCGCCTTCCAGGCCAACCCATTGATTTCTGTGAAGTACAGTAGCACTTACATAAGGATGACTGCCAGCATAAGCCGGATTCAATAATAATCCATTGAACATATATTGGCTCACCATGATATCCTGCTGAGCATACAATGGTATACTCATTATAAATGGGACGATAACCGAGAGTATTTTCTTTAGCATGTTATTTATTTTTAAGAACCGTTAATGTCTTTTCATTTCTACATATCCCTTCAGAACTTTCTCTTCTGATTTCATTTCGAAGATGGCGAAGTAAGTACCGTCAGGCAATTCATCACCTTTGTTGTTGTATCCGTTCCACTGGTTGGTATAGTTGGATTTCTGGTAAACCACATTTCCCCAGCGGTTATAAATTGTAAGCGTGTTATCCGGAAAAGCTTCTGCACCGTGAACAAGGAAATTGTCATTAGCTCCGTCACTATTCGGTGTAAACCCTGTAGGCATTTCAACAATGAAAGGCTGATCCAGAACAATAGAACCATTCGCGCTACAGCCGTTTGCATCAAGTACGACAACACTATAAGTATTTGCATTAAGAGAAGTAAGATCCTGGCTTGTGGCTGAATTTGACCATGAATAAGTATAAGGAGCAACGCCTCCGTTTACGGCAAGATCAATAGAACCATCTGTTCCCATATAGGAGCTCACATTAAAACCATTGTTATGTTCAGGGCTCGTAAGCTGAAGGCTGAGAGCATCCGGCTGAGTTATCACAGCAGTGTCTTTACGGCTGCATCCGCGGTAGTCAACAACAGTAACAATATAAGTTCCGGCAGTTAGCGGAGCAGCGTTTGCACTTTGTGAACCTGAAGACCAGTAATAATTATAAGGAGAAGTTCCGCCCGTTACATTAGTTAGAATGTATCCGGAAAAACCACCATGACATAAAACATTGTGCGGATCGAGGGTATTCAATAAAGGCGCAGGCTGATACAATGTGATCATAGCCGTGTCCATACACCCTGTCATGTCGGTTGCAATAACAGTGTAAGTCCCTGCAGATAAACCCGAAAGATCTTCCGTCAGTGATCCATTACTCCATACAAAAGAATATGGCGCAGTTCCTCCGCTCATGGTAACATTAATAGTTCCATTAGTAGAACCGAAGCATTTCGGTGATGTAACAGTATAAGTAAGATTTATTGAAGCACATGGATTCTGAGCATATATACTGCTGATAAAAGCAAATGGAATTATCCATGAGAGGGATTTGATAATTCGATAAAGGGTAGAATAGCGCGATCCTGAGGACTGAGATTCTTCTAAATTGAGTAGTAATGATCTTTTCATAGCCAATACATTTTATATCAAAATTAGAGAGGTAATTTTGGCTATTTCTTCAAATTTCGGTGACAGGGGTATTTGGGTAGCCGATGGTCAAAATTTGTGTTTTAAGGGGGTGGTTTTTAGGTTGATATTCAAAGTAATAATAGGAGTATAATGGAGAAAAGGCGTAAATTTGAGAACATGTAAAAAGCGCCACCTTATGGCGGTTATCTCCCCAATTTAGGAGTGCAACCCGCCATTTTATGGCGGTTATATACTAGTTAGTGGTAAATTATAACGACCTATGAAGACAACAATACTTTTAGCATTTGTAACATCATTTGCATTCGGACAGACTTCCTTGCCAAAGCGTGACACTGTTATCCAAAATAAAGACGGTAGCGAAATCCGTTATAAAGTTGAACCACATGCGACCTACATGACGACTTATAAAGATGGGAAGTGGAATGGAGTTCACAAATCCTTTTATAGTAACGGAAAACTATGGCATCAAGACAATAGAGTAAATGGAATGATTCAAGGAAGATCTTTTGACTTAACACCTTCGGGCGACACAGCGACCATTGAAGAATGGAAAAACAGTATGCCCTTTACCCGAATAATTTTTTATCAAGCCACTATTGCAGACCCTCAGAAATATTTTTTCGTAAGCAAGACAGGTTTCCCGTTATTAAAAAACTGGGTTCAAGCTCCTCTTGATAAAACCACGCCAGACAGCTTAATTGAAGAAGGACCTGACTATGCATACATTTGGTTAAATGGTGAACGGAAACTGTTTTCCGGAAAGGAACCTGCGAAATTTATGTTAATCAAAACAGGTGACAAACCCGGCTTTTACAAAGTTGAGGGCGATACAAAGACATTTATACGACCGTTGACCGAGGCGGAAAAGAAAAAATAATCTACCACTAACAGCGCACTGGAGCTATTTGGGCATTTCGCTTCGAAAGACAAATTTGAATTAGTTTTATGATTTGGTTTTCATAATTAAAATATTAGTAAGGAACCCAAACAGCGCCAGTGCGCAAAACGTTAGCCACCATTTTAAAATGAGAAAATGATTTATAGAATTGTTGGACTTTTATTTATAGTTTTTTGCATGTGGTGCTGTAACCATAAGCAAAATCATCCAACGGAAGAACTTACCTCAATTCAAATTGACTCCTTAAATAGAATTAAATGTGACAGTTTATTTAAAGGATTAGGTAAAACGACCTTTGGACAGATAAAAAGTATACCCTCAGACTTTGAAGGATGTCTTAAACAATTAGACTCTCTGACAAGTGATGGAGTGAAGGAATGGATCAAATGTTTACCTGACCGAGAATTTGGTACACGTGTTCATCATAGTTTTGGAATGTATCTTAGAAATAACTGGGGTTTGTGGAGCAATTCTATACTATCCAAAAAATTATATGACATGGGAATTTTACACCCAGATGATATGACTGCCATTATTTTAGATAGTTATCAACGAAGAATTAAAGGAGAAGACATCCGACTTCAAGAACAATTAAAATATTATCAAGATTATTGGCGAGAAAAAGGAACTCCAGTAGACTCAATTTTGAGACTCATTGATAAGAAGAAAAACGGAGGCTAACACCGGTTTGGCGATCAGGCAGGTTTTATCTGTAAAGTAAGTTCATCTCTTTTTATTATCTTTAGTCACGGTCCCACAGTTTGGTGCGTTCTACTCCGCCCGAACGCCAAGCCGGAAAACGTTAGCTGCAACCCTATAATGATATGGAATTTGAACCAAAATTAAAACCGCTTTACGCCAATTTAAAACGACTTAAAATCGGTGACTATTTAGCGACTAAAGAATTTGAGCTTTTCGTTTTAGAAAACGATCTTGACGAACTTTGGAAAGAATGTGAAGGGGAAGTCTCATCTCATAACAGAGTCTACATCCTCGGTGACACAAGTACCGAAGACGAAGAAGAAGCCTTCATGTACTTAATGAGCGCTTGGTTTGACCAATATTTTTATTCATTTCATAAGTTCATTCTTCCCGTTTTATTGAATTTTGCTAAATGGAATAAAACCAAATTAGATTATACTGGCGTAATTGCAAATTTGAAAAAAATTGGTCTTGAACAAGCTAATGTTTTAAATTTTGCGAAAGACTTCAAGAAAATCAGAGACTCCAAGCCAGACAAAGTTGAAGATGTAAAAATTAAACTTGCTCAACTACCCAACATTATCATCAATTCCAAAAAGATATTTGTTGTGCACGGACATGACGACAACTCAAGACATGAACTTTGTAACATATTAAAAGACGAATTCAAACTTGAGCCAGTTGTAATGCAAAAAGAACCTAACAAATCTCTTGACACAATCATATCCAAGTTTGAAAGATTGGCGAGTGATTGTTCCGCGGCAATCGTTCTATTTACACCTGACGACATTGTTGGAACCAAAAAAAGACCTAGACAAAATGTAATTTTTGAATTGGGTTATTTCCTAGGGAAATTTCAAGAAGAGCATGACAGAAAAATAATCGTTTTAAAAAAAGGAGACCTTGAAGTTCTTTCAGACATAAGTGGCGTAATTTATCTTGAATATAATAAATCGGTCAAAGAAGTTTTTTTAGACTTAAAACAACAATTTGCACACTGGGGTTACAGCATGACGTAAGGGCAGCAGCTAACACAGGCTTTGAGCAAAAGCGGTTTTATCGGTTAAGCAAGTTCATCCTTATTTATTACTTTTATTGCATGGCGACAGTTCAGGAGTTTTTTATTCCGCTTCTGCGCAAAGCCTGGGAACGTTATGCGTTATTTTAAAGACATCAAAATATGTTAAAAATCGTAACAACATTTTAGTTTATATTCACTTGGATCATTACTACTTTCGGACAGCATACTGACCTAAAGGAATATGGACTGAAGGGGAAAGTAAAAAACATAAGGACAATGCACTATAAAGATGTTATGTTTTCAAACGAACAATGGATGCCTACTTCTTTTGAAAAATTTTATTACACGACTGTTTGGCATTTTAACGAGCAAGGTTTTATCGACACCATCCGTTCAAGTTATTATTTTCAGTCAGACAGTTTAGTCACCAGTACATTGATTTACGAATTCCAAAATGGCGTAAAAGTATCCGGACAATATTTTGACTATAGTGGTGTAATGACTGATTTATATAAGATTACATGGAGTGATAAATATAAATATACAACAATCACCACCGACACAAACGGAATTAAAACATTTGAATCTATATCTTGGCTTAATACAGACTTTCGGGACAACAAAGGTGAATACAAAAGTTTTGAAAATGGAAAGCTTGTTTTTCATGAAAGGTATTCCGACTTATTTGACCCAAAGGGACAGCTTATAAAAGCTGAATTTATAAATTTAACCGAAGACAAAACCTATGTTGTCTTATACAAACATAGCGAGCTTGACAAAAACGGGAATTCAACAATTACAACTCAAATAAATATTACAGACGGTACAATTAAAAAAATGACGATTCGAGATCTAGAATATTACTAACAGAAAAACAACGCATAACACAGGTCTGGCGCCACTCTTGTACATTAAATCAAGTTTTTCGGTTAAGACAGTATTGTGCTTTTAACCCCGCACAACGCAAGGCTGCAAACCGTCACCTGTAATTTATGCCGACACGAACGACACTATTACTACTCATAATATATTTAATATATTTTACCATGTAATGGGCAGGCAAAAGAAAAATATAATATTGATACTTTACTTAATAAACGCATGGAGAATTACGAACTATCACCAGAAACAGCTCATCCAAAAGCAAAACAATTATTAACTGAAGACTTCTATTGGAGCTCAATTGAAGAAAGCGGACCATTTGGAAGTGACGATGGTTCTGACGCCTTCTATGGTTTTAAACTGTGGAGATCTGAAAATAAAGCAGCGAGCCCAATTGTTTATTTGGAGAGACTTCTTAAAACCTGGGACTATCCATATTTTGACTTGAACGAAATGGACACAGTAAAAATAAAAGAATATATTTCCGCAAAGTCCCGAACAGACAGCTCGAATTTTCAAATGCCCGAAATGACAGAGGAGTTTAAGATAATGGCTAAAAATATGGGAATGGACTTTGACGAAAATAAACTTAAGGAGATGATGGCTTTAACTTCAAATGACATGGGTGGAACATTTTTACTCGGCATTGACAATGCCGTGATTGCAATTGGTTTTGGACAATTTGTATTAGAAGGAAAAATTGACAACGACATTAAGACCCTAACTCAGACAGCTATCAAACGAGAACTTTTGCCATTGCTTATTGACAACTGGGGTGAGTACAAAAAGACTCGCTTGGAACAACTAAATAAAATGCTAACGGTTGTTGACAAAATGAATAAATAACTAAGCATATAAAACCAAAGGTAACAGCCGTCTTGCATTAGCGGGCAGACGAGTAAGTTGTAAATTGGTTTTCATATATTTAATTATCGTGCTTCGAAAGTTCGCCAACGCCAGGCCGCAAACCGTTGGGCGTAAATTTTGAAGACGTTTATAAGATAATTTTAATACACCAACAAATTGTATTTTATTTTGGACAATTGTATTTTGACCCATCCCGTTAAATAAGAAAAAACTACCGTTTACTCATTATGACAAAAATTTTAAAAATAGTTGTATTACATTTATTCGCCTAAACAAAATAAAGGCAACTAATTTTAAAACAAAACCATGAAAATAATTACTTTTTTCTTAACTTTTATATCGGGATATTCTTTTAATATTTATTCTCAGCAAATTCTCTTTAAAAAAACTTATCCACCTCCTGCAACCGTATTTTGCCATAGACCCAATTATGGAATGACTGGACGGGATATTGCATTTTCAAGTGATAATAACATTATGATTTTAGGTAGCTGTTTGATTTCAGGTGACAGTTGCCCTCCAAGTACTGTGGACAACCAAGCCATTCGTTTACTAAAGTTAAAACCTAACGGAGATACACTATTGTCTAAAGTTATGATGAATCCCTATCTTGATCCAAACAACGCAACTTATTTTGATGCGTATTCGATAAAATCAACATCTGATAATCAATTTATAGTAGCAGGAAACACTCAACCTGGAACATATTCTTTAATTGATGCATTTTTAATGAAAACAGATTCAGCAGGTAATAAGATTTGGAAAAAAGAATATTATAATAAACTTTTAAATTATTTTTCAGTGGTTATCGAAACAGATGACCATGGATATTTAGCAGGAGGATATACTTCTGATGCCCAAGGTCAAAATCAAGATATTTACATTGTTAAAACTGATTCCATAGGTAATGAACAATGGCATAAAACATATCATGATGGGTATTGGGGATTTTGTAATTCATTAATAGATAATCATAACGGAACTTACAC
The DNA here is from genome assembly GCA_021323165.1 of Bacteroidota bacterium. GTDB lineage: Bacteria > Bacteroidota > Bacteroidia > 2-12-FULL-35-15 > 2-12-FULL-35-15 > 2-12-FULL-35-15. Next base: position 15,290 of record JAJTCJ010000035.1, read on the forward strand.
AGTAATCGGAGGTATAATGCCCAATAGTGCCGCATATAATTCTTATAATTTCTTACTTATGAATATCGATTCTGCAACTGGAAATGAAATATCGCATAACTTTTATTCAGATACTACAAAAAATCAAAATTGCAAAAAGGGAATTTCAACATTGGACCATAAATACATTTTGGTTGGGGATGCAAGCGGTTATCGTGGGAACGCTTTGATGACTGTAAAAGTAGACACCTTAGGCAATAAGGAGTGGGAAAATAATTACGGCGGGGACTCACTCAAAAACTATATTGCTTACGATATAGTTGAAACTTGTGACTCAGGCTATATAATTGTAGGAGGAGTTGATTTTTATGATTCCGTTTTGAATATGTTTCATTCAGCTTATAATTATTTTTTACTTAAAATTGACAAATTTGGAAACAAAGAATGGGAAAAAATAAATAATGATACGATTCCTAATACACTTATAAGTATTAAATTATATTCGGATAATAGCTATATTACTACAGGCGTATTTGGTTCAAGTGCTTTAGCAATTCGCTTCGACTCATTGTTCATATGCAATCCAACAGTAATTCATGAAAATAATTCTATTTCGACATCTAATTCTATTTCTATTGCCCCAAATCCCTTTACTTCGGAAACCTTGATTACATTTTCAGAAGTTCAAAAAAATTCTATTGTAAGAATAATAGATGTGTTAGGTAAAGAAATAAAAACTGACAACTTTAGCGGCAATCAGTTAATAATTGAAAAAGGAGAAATGAAAAAAGGAATTTATTTTGTTCAAATAATTGACGCGAAAAAAAATGTAGTGAATAGAAAAATCATTTTACAATAAAAAAATAGTGTGGCACGAACAAACAACATACTATGACAAAAACCGACTTTTTCAGAATACTTATTAAAGTGTTCGGACTGTATTCAATAGTGACAGCTTTACTTTCTGTTCTTCCAAGCAACATTAGCTTCGTGTTAAGTTATCCGGACGCATGGGGGTTTGTTTGGCTGCTTATCGTTACGACAATCGTTTTTGCATTGTTCTTTTTTCTCATCCGAAAACCAGACGTAATCCTACGTATTCTAAAACTTGACAAAGGATTTGATGAGGAACGAATTCAATTTGAAAACTTAAACGCAAAAAATATCATTAAATTAAGTTCCATAGTTATTGGTGGACTTTTAATTATCGATAATATCCCGACATTTTTTAGCTATACATTATTTGCTTTCAAATCAAGCGTTGGGCATCCTGAAAATTATAGTTTAAAAGACAATATTTATTGGGCAACAAGTTTTCTCAAATTAGTACTAGGCTATTTGCTCATAACAAACAATGAGTTTGTATCCCGGCTCTTCAAGGAGAAAAGTGCTGAATAATTTAACTTGTGTCTAACAGCGCATCGGAAAGGGTTGTTGCGCTTAATTATCTTAACCAAAGCAGATGAAAGCGGTTTTTGGATTTCTATTCTTCCTATACAATGTAAGCAACGCCTTTTCTCAAACCGACTCTACCGGAACGTTTAATGTCCGCAAATCCAACTGCCAGAATTTTAATCTCAAACTTGCCTTCACAAAGAGTCGCGATACAATAACTGTTTTAGAGGTCAATAAATCTTTTGGCTTTAGGCTTGAACTTATGGATTGTAAGGAAAATTTAATAGCTACAATTGAGTCGTACGACATAACAGTGAATAACCAGGCACCCCTTCATTTTACCAAGACCGTTGTTCCACATTATACTTTTAAAGTCCGTAATGAAGGCATTCTTAAAGTTACCAATTGCATTGTAAAGATTGATAAGCCTGACAGAAAACAAAAAAGAATTGTTTTACCCGAGGCAACATTTTATATAGTTCCTGATAGTTTTCAGGATTAAGAATTTATGTGTTTTCTTTTTTAACCCTTAATAATTACATTTACTATCCCTTTTGGAAAACCAATTACACTAAAATGAAAAAAACTTTCTTCCTTTTCATTCTTCTGAATTTGTTTCAGCACTTCTCTTTTGCTCAGAAAGATTCACTTCAAAACAATCCAAAATACAAAATGATCATTTCCCTTTCTGGAGGAACAGCCATCCCTGAAGGAGCATTTGGCAAGTTTGAAAGTCAGAATGCTCCATACATTTACACGGGAGGTAACATTGCCGGAGCTGCCGCCATTGGGTATTATGGAAAATTTGACTTCAGTTATTTATTTCACAAAAACTTTGGGTTAACAGCAATGCTTTGCTCTTCCGTTAACAGCTCAAAAGACCTTACAACCAACGAATCCAAATCTCCCCAACAATCCAGTGGTGGTGGAGCCGGTTTTAAGGTAACTTCTTATAAACAGGATTCAAAAGAATGGCGTACAAACGGGGCATTAATTGGTATTTATGCCCAAACAAATTACCAAAGCCTGTCTTTTGATATTAGATTCTCCGTAGGGGCACAGCAAGTGATAAGTCCTGAAGCTCATCTATATGAAGAAGGTTATCTTTGGCACACTGGCCAAGGCATTACAGGATATTATTCACATGTTGAAACACAGCCATATTTAATAAGTTACAATGTTGCTGCAAACTTAGGAATGAACATCAGTTACAACATTTCAAAAAAGTTGAAAGTGAGAATCGGAATTGAAAATTATTTTTCGCAAGCTCAATTTGAGGGCGAGCTGACTTATACCACAGTAACAAATAATACGAACGGCAGCACTGAATATTCCGAATCCAAACAGGGACTTTATTTTGTAAAAAAAGTACTTTTTCTTGGATTGAATGCAGGGATCAGTTACGTAATAAAATAACTTTGGCCCTAAATTGATATACTTCCAGAATAAATATTTGCATGACCAATTATCACTTTAAAAACGATGGATTAAGGCACTCTCAACGAGAAAAAAACTCACTCGTAACAAATATTATAATATCAATTGTCCTCGGAGGGATTGTAGCTTTTACAAATAATATATATTGGGGTATTGGTATTGGTTTATTCTTTTTCATTATTCAATATTTTAAATCTGACCGCTGGGACAAAACATTTATAAGCAACATCTCCTTTGATCCTCAAAAAACAAATATAGAATTCTCCCTAAGAAATAAAAATGAAAATTTAAATGGCGAGACAAACGAATTTAAAATCAAAAAGGAAATCGCATTTAATAAAACGAAAACTCCCTATCTGGCAATCTATCATAATAGCGAACTGCAAATAAAACAATTCGAAATGGGGGATTGGACTGAAACTAAAATGGATGAGGTTGTATCAGCGTTTTCTAAGATTTAAGCTGATTTGCATATTATTTCGTATCTTTTATTAATATCTGGTACTCAATCTAAAATCACCGCCATGAAAAAATTAATTCTACTTTTTATGCTGCTTAATCCAATCTTGATGAGCAGCCAGACCTGTGATTCCCTGGTTCCCTTTTTTGCAGTTGATCTTTCATCCGATCCGGATTCAGTCTGGATAAGTTCACCGGTGCAGCGAGCTGGATATTGCTGCGGGTCAGTATATCCTGATGTTTGCATTGAGTTTGAAGTAACAATTGCTTCGTCAGCCAGCGGAATAATAGTTAATATTATCTCGTCACAATTACCAATGGGCGCTGTTTATACAAAGAATAACTGCGCAGATCCCTTAGGATTAGGCAGTCCTTTATATCTCAGCTCTCCCGGACCCCATCAGATAACTTTTTGCAAACCCGGTAACAACTTTTACCAATACTCAATTGAATCTATACCCGGCACTGCAGGTGTCTCAAACTATGATGAAGCTTACCATGTTAACATTTATCCTAATCCTGCTAATAATTTTATTATTATTGAATCCAAATCAAACAGCGATCAAATTTTCAAACTGATTGATGTTTCCGGAAGGGTGGTTCTTTCAGGAGGTATTAAAGAAAAAGAAGAAATAAAACTGGAATCCATTTCTTCTGGATTCTATATAATAGAGATTCTTTCAAATAACCAATCAGTAAAAAAGAAAATTATAATAGAATAAATTTAAAAGCTTCATCGAATGACTTTATTTTTAAGATTCTTTATTCTACTTCTAAGTCTTATATGCATTGAAACATTTGGCCAAAATCAAACCGACAGCATTCATGAAAGGAAAATCGATGTGTATTCCAAACAAAGTAAGGATAGCTTGTTTGGAAAACCTTTTATCGATTTTGAAGGAACTTTACTAAACGGACAAAAATTTAAATTAAGTGAACATACAGGAAAAGTTATTTTGCTAAACTTCTGGTTTATCGGCTGTCCTCCTTGTATGGGTGAAATTCCTGATATTAATGAACTTCACAGAACATACAAAGACAGTAATGTTGTCCTGATTTCACTATCCACCAATTCAATTAAAGAGCTGAATAGATTCATAGAAGGAAAACATTCCCGTCCTATCGAAAAAATAGAATATCCGATTCTTCCTGATTGCCGCAGCATTTCAGAAAAATACCAGATCACCGGATATCCCACCAACATACTTATTGATAAAAAAGGAATTATCAGACTTGTATCTCACGGTGCTTCCATTGAGAGCCTGAAAAAGTACATTGCCTTCTATGGTGATAAAGGGCTTTCAAAAGGGTGGAAAGATCTGGCCCAAAAGTTTGAAAATGTAAAAGAAGCTGATGTTAGCGAGGTGTTCACAGAACTCCTTAATGACCTGCTAAAAGAGTAAAAAACGTTGAAAGAATGAGCAAATAAACCGTAAATTTACTCTCTGAAAATTCTATCTCTAATTTTTAATAATAAACTATAATATGGATTACAGAATTGAAAAGGACACAATGGGTGAGGTAAACGTACCTGCTGATAAATATTGGGGAGCACAAACTGAACGCTCACGCAACAACTTTAAAATAGGACCTGAGGCAAGTATGCCGAAAGAGATCATCTATGCTTTCGGATATTTAAAGAAAGCTGCTGCAATGGCTAACCATGAACTTGGTGTTTTATCTGCGGATAAAAAAGACCTTATCGCAAAAGCATGTGATGAAATTATTGCTGGAAAGCTGGATGATCAGTTCCCATTAGTGATCTGGCAGACCGGTTCGGGAACGCAGTCGAACATGAATGCGAACGAAGTGATCGCATACCGCGCACATGTTATGAGCGGAGGAAAATTAGAAGATGAAAAGAAAGTCCTCCATCCGAATGATGATGTAAATAAATCACAATCATCCAATGACACCTACCCTACTGCAATGCATATTGCTGCATACAAGCAGGTTGTTGACATAACACTTCCCGGAGTTGAAAAACTACGAAACACTCTTCAGAAAAAATCAGAAGAATATAAAAACATTGTTAAAACAGGCCGTACACATTTTATGGATGCTACGCCTTTAACACTTGGTCAGGAATTTTCCGGATATGCACAACAGCTTACAAACAGCATACGCGCTATTAAAAATGCGCTTGAAGTAGTGAGTGAGCTTGCACTTGGGGGAACCGCAGTTGGAACAGGATTAAATACTCCAAAAGGATACGATGTTCTTGTTGCAAAGAAGATCGCAGAACTTACCGGATTGCCTTTTGTAACTGCTCCTAATAAATTCGAAGCGCTTGCTGCTCATGATGCAATGGTTGAATTATCAGGCGCTTTAAAACGCACTGCCGTTTCATTGATGAAGATCGCAAATGATATTCGCATGATGTCATCCGGCCCACGAAGCGGGATCGGTGAGATCATCATTCCGGATAACGAACCGGGATCATCAATTATGCCGGGTAAAGTAAACCCTACGCAGCCGGAAGCAATGACAATGGTTTGTGCGCAGGTAATGGGTAATGATGTAGCCGTTTCTATTGGTGGTTCAAACGGACATTTTGAACTGAATGTTTTTAAACCGCTGATCGCTGCGAATGTATTGCAATCGGCTCGTTTGATCGGTGATGCCTGCGTTTCATTCAACGATAAATGTGCTGAAGGTATCGAACCGAATCTTGAGATCATTAAAAAGCACATGGAGAATTCATTGATGCTTGTTACCGCTTTGAATACTCATATCGGATATGAGAATGCTGCTAAGATCGCAAAGACCGCTCACAAAGGAAATAAAACTCTCCGTGAAGCAGCAATAGGACTTGGACTGGTTACCAACGAAGAATTTGATCAGTGGGTGAAACCAGAAGATATGTGCGGTTCAATGAAATAAATTATTACCGAACTCTTCGCAAGAAGAGTTCGGTTTCTTTCTCTTTAACATCATCCCCTCTATTGAAATTCATTAAATTGAAAAAGCTTCTCCTTATATTATTCTTTATTCTCACAGGTTTAAATTACCTTGATGCTCAGACAGACACTGTTATCAATGGTAAGCGCTACAAGATAGTTGAGGAGAACAAAACATCTGAAAATTCTGTACAAAGCGGCAAAAAGAAAAAACACATACCACCTCTCGACAGCACGTTTGTTATTCAGAATAAAAAAATGAAGTACTATAACAACTGGCTGACAGGCGGAGCAGGGATGCAGCAGAATTTAACCTACAACAGAAAATACGGATTCTCCGGTGGTGTTGATTATCACTTTCACATTAAACATCATTATTTTCAATTAGGAACGGTTGTAACCGGTGAAAAATTCGGATCCTACGACAATTATAATTTTCATCTCGCTTATGGAAAACGTTTTGAAGATGCCACTTTTCATGCGGCTGCCTTCGTTGGTATTTCTTATTCTACCGGATATGCAAAAGTAGATTCAACAGGGAGATACGAGAGAGCTTTTAAAGAACCGGGTATTTATATCGAAGGACAATTGATTAAAAAGCTAACCTATGATGTTGGTATCGGTGTAAGTGTTTTTGGCGACTACAACCAGGAACAGGCCATCATCGGTGGACGGCTGATATTTTATTTCTCCGGAGCATACAAGGGGAAATACAGTATGAAAGAAAAATAGAAATTTTAAAAATTCGTTTAAACAAACTTCTCCCCTTTTAACACCTTCGCATCATTCACGAACGTACGGATCTGTTGCTCATCTTCCTTTTTACAAATAAGTAAAATGCCATCAGATTCAACTACAATGTAATCGTCAAGCCCCTGCATAACAACAAGCTTGTCTTTCGGAACATTTACTATACAATTCTTGGAATCATATAACATTACATTCTTCCCGACAACAGCATTATCATTATCATCATGTTTAATATGATCATACAATGAGCCCCAGGTTCCAAGATCACTCCAACCAATGATAGATGAACGGACATATACATTATCTGCTTTTTCCATGATCGCGTAATCAATAGAAATACTTTTACAGTTTATATATGCTTTAGCGATAAATTCAGATTCTTTAGGTGTATTATAAAATTCATTCCCTTCACTGAAAAGTGTATGCATTTCTGAAGCATGCTTTTCAAATGCGTTGATCACACTCTTGACACTCCAGATAAATATTCCGGAATTCCAGAGAAAATCACCACTCTGCAAAAAGAACTTTGCCATTTCAAGATCGGGCTTCTCAGTAAATGTCTTTACCTTTTTGATCCTCTTATCTTTTTCTTTTGTTGTTGATTCATTGAACTGAATATAACCGTAACCTGTGTCAGGACGGCTTGGACGAATACCGAGTGTTACCAGGCAATCTTCGGATGCTGCTTTTACATAACATGCTTTAACAGCTTTAATAAAAGTATCTTCTTTTGTGATCAAATGGTCGGAAGGAGCAACTACAATAAGTGCATCAGGATTTAACTGATTGATCTTATATGATGCATAAGCAACACAAGGTGCTGTGTTTTTTCTTGCAGGCTCGCTTAAGATATTTTTTTCATTTATTCCTTTGATCTGTTCTTTAACAAGATCCAGATATGAATCATTTGTAACAATGAAGATATTCTCTTTAGGACACAAACGCAGAAAACGATTGTAAGTTTGCTGAAGTAAAGTTTGTCCTGTTCCTAATATATCAAGGAATTGTTTAGGATGTGCTGTTCTGCTCATCGGCCAAAAGCGGCTGCCAACACCACCTGCCATTATCACACAATAATTATTCTTCAAAATTTTCTATTTACAATGTTTATATTTTCTACGAATACCGAATAAAAACGAATTGCGAATCCTCTTTTTGTATTCTTTATTCGTTGAATTCGATATTCGTTGTACTATTTCAGTTTTTTCAATGCAGCTCTCAAATTGCTTATCACTCCTTCCACATCCTCAAGCTTACATGTCCCTACCGATAAACGATACCATGTTGAATCATGTGATGCACCAAAAGCATAAAACGGAACCAAAGCAACTTTAGCTTCATCAAGGATGTATTTAGTTACATCCTGTGTTGTTTTCAACACATTGCCATCAGCTGTTGTTTGTCCGTGTAATGAAAACTGAACTGTCAGATAAATAGCAGCTTCCGGAGCGATCGCATCCACTTTATGTCCTTCCGATCTCAGGCTTTTAAAACCTTCATAGAAACCAACCAAACGATCATTGATCTTTGATTTGATATCATCGAGGAATGTATCATAGCTTGTAAGATCGTTCAGATAAACCGCGGTAGCTAACTGCTCGGCTTTCGGAGCCCAGGCACCCACGTGGGTAAGAATTGACTTCATTTTTTCAATGATCTTTTTCGGACCCATGCTCCAGCCCACACGAACGCCTGTTGCGGCAAGGGATTTGGAGATCCCGTCAACAAACACCGTAAAATTTTTCATTTCCGGACGAAGGGAAACCGGATCAAAATGCTGTGTGTTTCCGTGGGTTAATGCCCAGTAGATCTGATCATACATTAGATATACTGGTTTCTTATTCTCTGCGATACGCTTTGTATTTTCTTCAAGTATAAGATCACAGATGTCTTCCAGATCTTTTTTGCGGAATGTTGTTCCCGTTGGATTTAATGGAGAACACAATGCTATTAGGTTTGCTGAAGCTATATGAGGCTTAATATCAGCAGCTGTAGGCATAAATTTATTTTCAGGTGTAGTTTCAATGAACACCTGTTTTGCATTGTTTAAATAAGTGTAGTGATTGTTATTCCATGATGGCACAGGAAATACCACTGTATCGCCAGCATCCACAAGTGCTCTGAAAATAGCATAGATCACAGGACGTGCACCACCGGCTATAACGATCTCGTCTGTTTTATAATCCAGACCGCCACGTTCCATTAAAAGCCTGGAAACAGCAGTTCTTAATTCAAGCATACCATCCGCTGCAGGATAGTTTGTCATGTCATTCTCATACTCCTGGATAATTGCCTTTTTTAGTTCGGCAGGAATAGGAAACACTTTCGGATTAAAATCTCCGATAGTAAGGTTGTAAACCTTCTCTCCTTTTTTTATTTTTTCATTTACCTCAGCGGCAAGTTTTATGATTTCAGAACCGATGATATTTTCGGCAAGCTTTGAAACTTTCAGGTCAATATTTTTG
>JAJTCJ010000036.1 GCA_021323165.1 Bacteroidota bacterium
AACATCTCTGTTAACCTGTTTCACATTTTCAGGAAAATATACATGTCCTTTGGGAGCAAGCGGACCTTTAGCGAATCGCACTTTGATCATATCTTCTTCTGAAAGAGAAGTGACCGTTTCCATAACAGGATCACTGATCAGGTAATGATCATTTTCTTTACCCCAAACAATCAGGTTATGAGCATTGAAATGAAAGCGATATTCGGGTGGAAAATAGGGCAGGTTAAAAACACCAACCTGACATCCGACAGGAACACCTTCGCTGATTTTCTTATCCAGATAAGCTTTTGCTGCAGCTTCATTGTTTCCGAATTTTTTGCGTGTTACTTTAACTCCAAGTGATTTACAGGTTCTGCTGAAAATCCAGCCCGGCATACTTCTATAAGAGATGGCAGGCCCGCTGTTGATCTGTAAAAAAGGGATATGAATATAAAAGATACCCGATCCAAGCCCGAAGGCCAGGGGTTCTGTCATGAATTCGAGGCCGTGATATCTGAGTAAGCTTGTTGTTGCACCGTTTTCACAATGTGCAGTTTGAATATGATTGAATGTTTTTTCCACTTTTTCGTTTTTATAAATGCTATCGGTGGGTTGAATGTCATCCCGACCATCGAAGCATTGTGTGCGTTGTCATGTTGAGCCTGTCGAAACATTTGGGCCAGCTTTCGCACACTCTTCGACAAGCTCAGAGTGACCACCGCACTTTGACAATTCGACCTTTGTCAGATACTGCCAACCTTATGATTATTACTCATCCCTTAAAATTCTTCAGCTCTTCCAGACTAATGTCAAATGCCTTGGCATAGACCGCTAATTTCTTATCACTTAAATTTTTGAATACTGAAGGTTTCATGTGACGTTTTATATTGAATGTCCAGAAACCGGTATATCCTGATAATACAGGAAAATCCATAAGCCTCAGTTCCATGAAATAGAAAACCGGACTTTTTTCTCCGTTCTTTACAGCAATTCTTGCAGCCTCAATACGTTCTTTAATGTCATCCCATGCATTATCCAAAGCTGCTTTTTTTACTTCCCAGCCGGTGCTCAGTCCGGTAGTGTATTTTCCTTCTTTATCCTTAACATATAGTAACTCACGCGTCATTGCTTTCAATGCACTGTCATCCTGAGGTAATTCTTCTTTTTTCATCTTTTATAAGTTAAACGTTAAGGGTTAAAAGTTATAGGTTAGTTCGTCCCATTTAACCTTTAACTATTTCACTAATAACTTCTTGTAGAACCACATTTTCTCCACTTCCTTTTTGATCTCCTTGTTAACCGGTAAAGCTTCAGGGCTTTCGGTATCAACATCTCCATTAAGGGTCATTGTATATGGATTCACTTTCATGTTTTCCGGAGTACCTTTTACTTCAGTACTAACGAGGCGGAACATTTCTGCTGCAACCTGTTCGAGAATGTTCATATTCATTCTAAGCTTCTGTAATAATTCGGTAGAGGAATGTTTTGTTTCGAGTCCCTGTTGAAATGCCTTCAAATAATCAAGATCCAGAGGGTCGATGTATTTATGACTGAAGATCTTGTTTTCATGCGGCTGCCATTCAATGAACATATCCTGAACGCGTTTGTTCAGATCACCGAATTTGCGTCCCAGGCTGTTATCAGTCACAAACAATTCTTTTAATAATTTCAGATCAGTAAACCCTTTATTGGTGAATAATAAACAAGGTACAGACCAATAGATCGCCCAATCCCAGAAGATCTTAAACACCATGATCTGAGTATTTCCCATCAGTTTATATTTATCCTGATAGATTGGAAGCCAGCTTTCGAACCAGCGTAAATGTGTACGTTCATAGATCTCAGCACGTACCGTAATATCTTCTCCTGCTTTATCACGAAGGATAAGATCAGATAACCATGTATTATTGAGAGATATGAAATCACTTCCAGGTGAATAGAAGGGATCAAGGAAAGCACCTGCTTCTCCTGTCACAGCCCAGCGGTCCGAAGAATAGATCCTGCCGCTGTTATGGGCAAAATGTTTCAGGATGCGGAAATCCATCAGTTCTTCTTTAGGCGGACAAACTTTTGTATAAGCCAATGGTTCGTTTTTCTTTACCCATTCCATTGCTTTTTCATAGGTATTGATTGTATTGAACGGATGTATATCCTCATCTGCTACAATACCGATACTTGTGTTTTTTGATCCCAATGGAATAACCCACAACCAGTAACCTTTATCCATAAAGTGAACAGTACTCAGGTAACGGAGTTTTGGAGCAAGAAAGTTTTTCCATTCCATGTTGTCGCTCCATTCATCAATATCAACAACACCTTTAACGCGGTACCAGACCGCGTTAACATTATGAGGAGCTTCCTTTTCAAATTTCATTTTACGCTTCAGTAAGCTGAAACGGCTTGTTGCATCAACGATCCATCTGGCTTTTAATTTCTTCTCTTCGCCATCATGGTTAAAAATAACTTCATGCCCTTCAGGAGAGAAGTTGACATCCTTTACACGTGCGCCCAGCATGAATTCGGTACCAAGACTCTTGGTGTGTTTTTCAAGGAAGTTCTCGAAAGTACCGCGATCAAGCTGATGAGATGGAGTAGGGAGCTTCAATCTAGGACCAAGCTCAACCCGGTTGGAGATTTCCGCTTTGTTTTCAGTTTTAAAGAAAAAACGTAATCCGTGTTTGGGTAATTCAAACTCTTCCAGGTACTCTTTTAAATTCAATACTTCACGGAAATAATGTGTAGCGAGCTCAACAGTTGATTCACCGACTTTATGCGCTGCAGTTGGAGCGATAGTATCACGATATTCCATAATAAGAATGGAGATATCAGGTTTTTGCATTTTTAACTGAATTGATAATGTCAGCCCGGCAAGTCCGCCTCCGGCAATGATCACATCGTACTGTTTCTCCATGAGTTTGGTATGTTTAAGCTATAAGAAAATTAAATTAATTACTCCTGATTGTCTGGGAAAATCAGCATATAAATATAAGACTATTTCTCTTTGCCCTGACCTGATTCTGATCATATCATCACTCAGATTTTCAAAATGTTTTAATACCTTTACAATATGAGATCAATGATCAGAAAGTTCGGGATCACGACTTTTTTAATACTTACTGTAATTCTTTATAACGGCTGTACAAAAGAACCGAAAGGTGAACCTGCATCAAATGAGATATGGCTGGAGTACAAAGCTTTTAATCCTTCCACAAGAAGCGTGGCTGTGGGCACGACTATAGTTTTTATAAATAAAGATAACTCAAATCATTCCGCTACAGAAACTACCAATTTATTTGACAGCGGAAAGATCTCCAGCGGAAGTTCTTACAGTTATACCTTTAACACTGCGGGAACTTATTATTTTTATTGTAATTATCATTCAACCAATTCCTCTGAACAGGGGGCAATCAGGGTTCAGTGATTAATTGTGAATCTCTTCCTGTTCCTTCCAGAAAGGATAATAATTGAACCATTGCTCAGGATAGCGATGAACCATCTTTTCAAATTCTTCGATATAATTTCTTAACAAGCCTTGTGCGGCTTCATCAGTCTGAGCTTCTGACCTGGTACGTTTCAGAAGGATTGGTTCTGTCGCGAAGAAATGATAATGTGTGGAAGATTCTTTGACAGCAAAAACAAATGTTACCGGCACTGAAAATTTGGCAGCCATGATAAACGGACCTGCAGGGAAGCTTGCTTTTTTTCCAAGGAAGATCGCTTCATAAGTTTTTGTTCCTTCCCGGAAACGATCACCGTGCATAACAACAAGTTCATTTCGTGAAAAAGCATTGTGAAGCTCAATGATATGTCCCATTTCACCATCTTTTATTCCGATGATCCTCACATTCTTTTTCTTCTCAACCTCTTCCATATATTTTTTAATGTTCTCATGTTCGTTCTCATACATAAGAATATTAAAAGTGGTATTTAAACGATTCAGCAGCTGACCTGCGATCTCCCAATTGCCGATATGGGCACTGATCAGAATGCCTCCTTTGCCTGTATCAGCTATCTTATCAAGGATCTCACCGCCTTCATGATCAACGGTGAATTTGGTTTTAACTCCCGCCATCAATGCAACTTTGTCCAATAGGGTTTGCCCGAAAATAAAATAGTTCTTGTAGATCTTTAATAGAGTAGTGCTGCGTTTGTATTTTAATACATCATGATAGAAGTAAGATATACTTCTGTTGGATTTGCGTGAAAAAAGGAAATAATAAAGGGCTACAAACCTTAGTACGATGTACGCTAGTTTTAGCCCTAAATGATTGAGAATAAAGACAAATATTTTATAGCCTAATACAGATGCTTTTGATTTGCCTTCCCACTTTGCCATTGATTGAAAGTTATTCGTTATAGGTTATTAGTTATTTGTAAGAGCAGGAAGCTTAAAAACTTTAGTTGTTACCTTAACTTTTAACAATTAACCTTTAACTTTTTTCTAACTTTTATGCCGTTGTTTTTTCAGCAACTTTACGATTTACATAATCATAAAAATCCTGGAAAGTATGAATGTTTATAAAGTCTTCAGCAACAACTTTAAAACCGAAATTGCTTTCAATGATCACAACTAAATCAACGTAGTCAAGACTGTCAAGTTCTAGTGTTTCGCGCAGGTTAGCAGTCGGAACGATCTTTTCCGCATCCACTTCAAACTCCTCTACTAAAAACTCGTTAATTTTTGCAATGATTTCTTGTTGTGTCATCTTGAGTAATTGATTTTATATTTTGTTATTTTATTTTTTTAATGATCAGTGATGAATTAGTTCCTCCGAATCCGAAAGAATTGGACAAGAACACATCAATATTTTTTTCAGTTGTTTTTGATACGATATTCAATTTAGCGGAAGCCTCATCAGGATTCTCAAAATTAATATTAGGAGCAATAAAGTTATTCTGCATCATCAATGTGGAATACACTATCTCACTTGCACCTGCCATCCAACATTCATGTCCGGTCATTGATTTGGTTGAGCTTACCATAGGTTTGCTTGTACCAAAAACTGCATCTATTGCCTGAGCTTCTGCGAAATCGCCACCCGGAGTTGATGTAGCATGTGCATTTATATAATCAACAACATCTGCAGATATTCCCGCATCATTAAGCGCCATGTTCAATGAACGGATCTGTCCGTCAACACTTGAATTTGAGATATGCGCACCGTTTGAAGAGAAGCCATATCCAACAATTTCAGCTAAAATAGGAGCGCCTCTTTCGATAGCACTTTCATAGCTTTCAATAATAACTGTAGCAGCTCCTCCGCTTGGGATGAGGCCGTCACGATCTTTATCAAACGGGCGTGATGCTTTTGCAGGATCATTTTCACGAATAGAAAATGCGCTCAATCCGTCAAAACTACCGAAAGCAAAAGGATTCACCTCTTGTGCGCCACCGCAAATAATATGTTTTTGCAATCCCCATTTAATCATCAGGTAACCTAATCCGATCGCGTGTGAACCGCTTGCGCAGGCAGCACTGATGGTAAAATTGATCCCTTTTAATTTGAATATGGTGGAAAGATTCATGGTAACAGTACAATTCATCGATTGAAAAATTGAACCTGAACCTAATAATGTTGTGTCTTTTTTAATTCTGATGGTATCAATCGCTTCGCTGACAGCTTTTGCCGAACTATCATTTCCGTAAAGAATACCAACTTCGTTATTCTCCACCCAGCTCATGTCCATCTTAGCATTCTTCATTGCTTCAAGGGTAGCCATATAAGCATATTCCGCTTCTTCAGAAAGGCCAACGCGCGCTCTTCTGTCAAGGATTCCTTTTAATTCGGGACGCTCAACCATGCCGGTAAGTCCGGAACGGTATCCCCATTCCTTGCGCTCCATATCCATCCCAATACCGGATTTTCCGTTATAAAGTGAATCTTTTACCTCATCCAGATTCTTTCCGAGGCAGCTCCAAATACCTAATCCTGTAATAACTACTCTGTTATGCATTATTATCCCTGTGTAAAAAGGAGGTTAAAAATACTCTTTTTTTTTAATGTACCGACACACATTTTTCAACAATTAGCTGTATAAGCCACCATTTACGGATAAAACCTGTCCTGTAATGTAAGTTGCTTTGTCTGAAGCAAGGAACAGAACGGCATCCGCTACTTCCTCTGATGTACCAAAACGCGCCATTGGTATCAATTGTTTAAAATCTTTTTCATTTATTCCTTCGGTCATGTCGGTTTTGATGAAACCTGGAGCCACGCAATTGGCTGTAATGCCTCTGCGGCCAACTTCCTGGGAAAGTGCTTTTGTTGCTCCGATTATACCCGCTTTTGCGGCAGAATAATTTGTTTGTCCAGGCAAGCCTTTTAATCCTGAGAGAGAAACCACATTCACAATACGGCCATATTTCTTAACCAGCATTCCTTTAATAAGAATACGTGTTACGTTATAAAAACCGCCTAATCCAATCCCAAGAACAGTATTCCATTCTTCATTACTCATCCACATCAGCAGCTGATCCTTGCGGATTCCGGCATTGTTTACAAGGATCTCAATAGTCTTATCAGGATTCTTTTCGATCCAGCCATTCAAAGCAGCGTCCACTTCAGCCTGATTAGAAACATCGAATTTCATGATCTCACCATTGCTGCCTTTTTCACGAACCATTTCAAGTGTTTTCTCTGCTTCATCCTGCTTGGAAGTATAATTAATGATCACGTAATGACCTGCTTCTGCAAGCTGAATACATATTGCGCGGCCTATGCCTCTTGAACCTCCTGTAACTAATGCGTATCTCATATATCTTTTTTTACCACTAAGGCACTAAGAACACTTAGTTTCACTTAGTTTTTTGTTATTACTCTAAATCACTCGTTGTTAAATTGCCTACTTTTTTATGTCAACTGCTCAATTGCCTACTTTTTTTATTTGCTAATTGCCAACTTTAATGAGAATTGCTTGCGCCACCGCTAAAGCTAAGGCGACACGCGGTCGCTCATACTACCCTCGCAATGACGCTCCGTAAGCTTAATTGTTAATCAAATTCGGATTATTATTCTGCAGATAGTGTTTTATCTTTTCAAGCTTTTTGTACAAAATTGTATCATCCTCAAAACGTGGAACGATAGCACGAACCTGATCATACACCTTTTTTGAAGCGGATGATAGTTTAGAATCAAATTTAAGTGCATCCACCGCCTGTGCATTGCTTAATAACTCTATAGCCAGCACCTGGTAAGCATTTTCAACCACTTTAGCAGTGATAAGCGCTGCATTGGTTCCCATGCTCACAATATCCTGATTGTCGTTATTGTTTGATATGCTGTGAATGTACATAGGATTGGAAAGCATCTGGTTCTCTGCTGTTGTTGATGTTGCAGTGAACTGAGCTGCCTGCATTCCCAGGTTCAGACCAAGCTTTCCAAGATTTACAAACGGAGGAAGTTTTTGATTCAGCTTGTCATTCATCAGGAAATTAAGCTGACGCTCTGCAAGCATTGTCATCTTCGTTAACGCGATCTTGAGCTTATCCATTTCAAGCGCAACATAATCACCATGAAAATTACCGCCATGGAAAATGTTGTTGTTCTCTTTGTCAACGATGGGATTATCATTCACCGAATTTACCTCGTTCTCTAAAATAGTTTGTGTGAAATTTATGGTATCCAATACAGGCCCTAAGATCTGAGGAATGCAGCGAATAGAGTAGTACTCCTGAACTTTTTCTTTGAACACTTCTACATTGGCATGCTGTTCACCATCGAATAAATGTTCTTCACGCTTGCGGATAAGTTTACTGTCGCCCATGGCCTTGTTCATTGCGCGTGCAATAGAACGCTGCCCAACATGAGGCTTTACTTTATTCAGCTGTTCAGAAAAATGGTCGCTGTATGATTCAACCATTTCAATGATCATATTGGAAGAGATAAGGCTCCAGTTGATGAGTTGTTTTGAGTGAAGCACATTCACCATTGCAATGCCTGTCATTACAGAGGTGCCATTGATAAGTCCAAGTGCTTCACGAAGGTGGATTGTAATAGGTTTAACTCCAACTTCCTTGTATACTTCAGCAGTTGGACGCAGTTCGCCTTTGTAGGTTACTTCTCCTTCACCAATTAAATTCAATGCTAAGTGCGCTAACTGTACAAGATCTCCGGATGCACCAACGCCACCATGTTCAAATATCTGAGGGAAAACATTCTTATTGATAAGATCCTTCAGCAGAACAACCACTTCAGGATGGATCCCGGAAAAGCCCTGCATCAGGGAGCTTAAACGACAAATCATTGCAGATTTAACATTGGTGTCATTTAACTTGTTTCCGGCCCCGGTACAGTGACTGCGAATAAGGTTATACTGGAGAGCAAGCTGATCTTCTTCACTGATCTTGTATTGAGCCATAGGCCCGAAACCTGTATTGATCCCATAGATCAATTTGTTCTTTGAGAATGATTTAAGGAATTCATGACTTTCAGTCACTTTTTTAAGGGCTGCAGGATCCAGATCGATCTGTTCACCTGTATAGAGAATTTTATAAAAATCGTTTGCTGTTAATGGCTTAGTTCCTACGTTGATCATATCAATATTAATGCATTCTGCGGATAAATACGCAAAAGTAGCTCTTTAAATTCCGGTAAAAAATATTTAGTAAGTTTTCTAAAAAGACGCAAAATTAGCGATTTTAGGCGTTATAAGCAAAGATTTGTTCATATTGTTTCCTGCATACCAAGGCAGTTAAAACAACGGAAATTTCACAAGAATGAAAATTGTTACGTGAACAAAAAATTCCTCATAAATTATATTTCTTCTCACATTTATGGTACGAAGTGATCCTATCAGGAATAAATATTGAGTAATAATACTGTATGAAAAAAACCCAAATAAGTAATTCACCGAAATTTATTGTAGTTATCGGTGCCTCTGCAGGCGGACTGAATGCATTGAAAGAAATGGTAATGGGATTTAATAAAGGTCTGGACGTTGCTTATTGTATTGTGCTGCATCTTTCCCGGAAAGGAATTGGGGATTTTGTAGTACACGCGCTAAGCAGCTCCACATTAATGCCTTGCAGTCTTGCAATTGATGGGGGAGTCATTAAAAAGGATCACATCTATATTGCCCGGCCAAATCAACACCTGCTTGTTAAGGATGGTAAGTTCCTGCTTGGCCCCGGGCCCGAAGAAAACCGTTTCCGGCCATCAATCGATGTGCTCTTCCGGTCAGCAGCAGTATCATACAGCTCCCATGCAATCGGTATTATTCTAAGCGGAATGCTTGATGATGGAACTAGCGGCATGTGGGCTATCAAAAGATGCGGAGGTACTTGCCTTGTTCAGGATCCAAACGAGGCAGAGTATCCTGATATGCCGATGTCCGTTATAGATAATATGGATGTCGATAATGTTCTAAGACTCGAAGAATTCGGTGATGCGATAAGTAAAATGGTTAAGCTTAAGAAAGGAAAGAAAAAAGCTGTTCCCAAAGAATTGATCACAGAATCAATGATCGCAGAAAGAACTGCGGTAAGCATTGATGCTATTGGGGAAATTGCAGATACAAGCGTGTTTGCCTGTCCCGATTGCGGAGGAAATCTGTGGGAAGTGAAGGATGATGTAGTGAAGCGCTACCGTTGTCATATTGGACATGGCTATACAGAAAGAGATCTTGTTGTAAAACAGGCGGAAGTTGCGGGAAATACATTATGGGTAGCATTAAGGATGATGGAAGAGAGAAAACATTTATTAAAGAAAATGGAAGTCGACAGTGCTAAAAAAGGCCATAAATCAACTTCACTAAGACACACAACAAAGCATGACGAAATGGAAAGACATATTGATAAACTTAAAAAGATGTTATTCGATTTGCAGAACTATGAAACTGAATAAGCGAATTGCATTATTGAATTATTATAATATCTTTGAGTCTCCTGCCGACCTGACCACTCTGCTTTTTAAAGAAAATTAATTTATTTTTTTATTTGCATGCCTAAAAAATTACATTTTTTATTAGCTGATGATGATTCAGATGACAGGCTTTTTTTTGAGATGGTTTTGAATTCATTACCGGAGCCTACGCAACTAAGGACCGTGCAGGACGGTGAAGAGCTTATGGAGTATCTTAAGAAAACCAAGACTCTGCCTGATGTGCTGTTTCTCGATATAAATATGCCCAGGAAAAACGGTGCTGAATGCCTGGTTGAAATCAAGAAGAATGAGAAATTAAAGAATTTACCTGTTGTTATTTATTCAACCTCACTTCATCCGGAAATGGCGGATAAGTTCTATGAGAATGGAGCACATTATTATATCAAGAAGGGTGATCTGGAAGATCTGGAAAAGATCCTCAAAAAAATGGTAACTATATTTTCAGCCAAAGAGATCATTTACCCTAAAAGAAATGATTTTATTCTGACAATATAAATCCGAATTTATCAATAAACGTATTGAATGAAATCAGGCAAAACACCCGTGAAAAAAAAACCTTCAGTAAAAAGTAACACTTCCTCTAAGAAAATTGTAAAGAAAAAATCACCGGTAACTCTTGTTGCTATTGGTGCTTCTGCCGGTGGCCTGGAAGCGGTGAATGAATTGCTTCATAATTTACCTATTGATACAGGATTGGCTTTTATTTACGTCCAGCATCTGAGCCCTGATCATGAAAGCTCACTTCCTTTATTACTTTCAAAGACAACCAAAATGAAGGTGTTGGAGGTTACTAACATGCTGAAGATCCTGCCGAATCATATTTATGTATGTACTCCAAATAAAGAGATCCGCCTGGTTGACGGAAGGATAAAACTAGATGAGCGGCATGATGAAAAACTCCCTTATCTGCCTATCGATGATTTTTTTAATGCACTGGCAAAGGATTACAAAGGCCAGCTGATAGGAATCATTCTGTCAGGGAATGCAACTGATGGGTCATTCGGATTAAAAGCGATTAAGGAAGCAGGTGGGATAACTTTTGCCCAGGATAATTCTGCAAAGTATAACGGTATGCCTTCATCGGCTATTAATGAAGGGGGAGTCGATCATGTGCTTTCTCCCAAGGATATTGCAAAAGGACTGATAAGCTTTTCTAAGAATGGTTCTGTTGGACATATTAAAAAAGCATCAGAGGAGGAGGATTCTATTCACGATGCAGATCCTGCTTTGAATTCCATTTTTAGTATCCTGCATAAAGATAATGGTGTTGATTTCAGCCATTATAAAATGTCAACCATTAAGAGAAGGATACACAGGCGAATTCTGAAGAACAATCTCAAAACAATTAAAGAATATCTTAAACTTATAAAATCTGATAGCAAAGAATCTGCACTGCTTTATAATGATCTGCTAATTAATGTAACAAGCTTTTTCAGAGATACCGAGATCTTTCAATATTTAAAAAATACTTTTCTTCCCAAACTACTGAAAGAGAAAAAGGAAAGTAAGTCATTGAGAATTTGGGTTGCCGCCTGTTCATCAGGAGAAGAAGTGTATTCCATCGCTATGCTTATAACCGAGCTGCAGGAAAAGCTAAAAATTAAGATCCCCGTAAGAATATTCGCTTCTGATCTCAGTGAGCAGGTGCTGCATGAAGCCAGGCTCGGAGAATATTCAAAGAGCGATATTCAATCAATTTCTCCTGCACGTTTAAAACGTTTTTTTACAATTGGAAATGGTAAATACCGTATCATTAAAGAGTTAAGAGAGATGTGTGTTTTTGTTACACATAATATACTGCGTGATCCTCCTTTTTCACGTATGGATTTCATCAGCTGCCGCAATCTGCTTATCTACTTTGATGTTGCTGCTCAGAAAAAAGTGATGGCAACCCTTCATTTTGCTTTAAATGATGGTGGGTATTTATTACTTGGTAAATCGGAAACTATCGGAAAATCTTCCCCGTTGTTTATTCAAACCGATACGGAAAGTACTATTTATTCCCGTAAAAAAAGTTCGGATCAGGGAGTTATTCGTGATCTCGAACCTCGTTTCCTGCGACAGACCGATGCCGTGCCTACTGTTTTTCACAAACATAATCCTCAGTTCCATTATCCGGGAAAAGATAAAATTTCTAAAAATGATAATCTTGATCTCGCAATCGATAATTTGTTACTAAGCAATTTTACTCCTGCGTGTGTGGTTGTTGGTAAAAACATGGATATTGTTCAGTTCAGAGGTGCAACCTCATTATTTCTGACTCATTCATCCGGGAAAGCGAGTTTAAATATCCTGAAAATGATCCGTCCGGAGTTTTCATTTGAGTTGAGGGATGCAATACGAAAGGTACTAAAGACGAAGAAAACTGTACAGAAAGAAGGAATTGAAGTGAAGATAGATTCAAAAATTCGTCTCGTTACGCTTATCGTTAGTATGGTTAAAGTAGAATGGGATGAGCCTTTAATGCTGGTTGTTTTTAAACCTGAGGAATTGATTGAAAATGATAAACAAGAAAAAGGAAATAAAGGTTCCTCTATTCAAAAAGATAGAAGAATTAAAAAACTAACAGAAGAATTAAACACAGCTTCTGCAGAAATGCATGAATTCATTGAATCCCAGGAACAGGCTTATGAGGAACTTCAGGCTGCTAACGAAGAGATTGTTTCAACCAATGAAGAATTTCAGACCTTAAATGAAGAACTTGAAAGTACCAAAGAAGAAATAGAAGCGACAAATGAAGAGCTCACTTCCACTAACCAGGAGCTTCAGATGAGAAATGAATTACTGATGGAATCAGATAATTATTCAGAGGCGATCATTGCAACACTGCATGAGCCTATGCTTGTTCTGAACAAGAAATTAGAGGTAAAATCAGCCAGTGCTTCATTTTGTAAAAAATTCAAATTAGCGAAGGATGACATAGAAGGGATCTCATTATTTGAGTTTGGGAAAAGGCAATGGAATATTCCTAAATTAAGGGAACGGCTTGGAAATATGATCAGTAAAGATATGCCGCCAGAAAGCTTTGAGATCGTTCATAAATTCCCGGAAGTCGGAGAAATGGTCCTGAGACTTAATGCTACCAAGATCGTTCAGAAAATCCACGGAGAGCAGCTGATCCTTTTAGCGATTGTTGATATAACAGATTTAAAACGAAAGCAGGCTAAAGAAAAAGCTATACTCCGTAAAGATATAAAAGATCATAAAGCCGCTAAAGAAGAGCTTGAGAGGGCTGTAAGTCGCAGGACCAGGCAGCTTGAACAAAAAAATGCAGAGATCTTAAGTGCGAATAAGGATCTGGAGGCTTTTAATTATGTTTCAAGCCATGATCTTCAGGAGCCATTAAGAAAGATTCAGAACTTTACTTCCCTGATCCTGAAAGAAAAGAATCTGAATATCTCCAAAGAAGGAAGCTTGTATCTGAAACGTTTGGAGGAAACAGCAAAGCGTATGCAGAATCTTATAGAGGATCTTTTAACTTATTCACGCACTAAGAGTGCAGAAAGAAAGTTTGAATTGACCCAGCTTTCCAATATAGTACAGGATGTCAAAAAAGACCTGAAAGAGCTTATCGCAGATAAAAAGGCGGTTGTTTCGATAAATGTCAAATGTGAGATAAAGATTATTCCGTTCCAGTTCAGGCAACTGATCTTTAATCTTTTTACCAATGCTTTGAAATTTGCGAGTACCAAAAGAAAGCTTCGCATCACAATTGAAAGTAAAACTGCAAAGGGAAGCCAGTTTAAGTACGAAAAGCTTTCTCCTAATGTAAAATATTGTCATATTGCTTTCACAGATAATGGAATTGGATTTGAGCCCAAATATGCAGAGAGGATCTTTGAGGTTTTTCAGCGATTATATACTTTGACGGAATATAATGGTACAGGTATAGGATTATCTATCTGTAAAAGAATTGTGGAGAATCACGATGGTTTTATAACTGCAACCGGGAAACTGGATAAAGGTGCCAAATTTGATATTTATATTCCGGTTAAATAATGTTCTGCAGGACTAAACTACTCCAAAGCAAATCACAATAAAGAAGTGTAAATAGGGGAAAGGTATGATAGTAATTCTATTTAAAAGCTACACTCTTTTTAAATGATAAAACAAAATTATCTCTTTTCGGACGTTCAAGTTTTTTAGTCTGTATAAGCGGAAGTAAAAATTCTAACAATTGATGCAATTCTGCTGAATCCGTTTTTCTGCAAAAATAATGAGCACCCAGATCATACAGTTTTTTTGCTTCCTGATCAGCACAGGAAGTCGAATGGATCACTACAGGCAGATTTTTTAATTTTTCATTCTTCTTTATCTCTGCAAGGCATTCAGCACCATGAATACGTGGCATGTTGAGATCCAGGAATAAAACCTCAGGAAGTTTTTTTACAGAAGAAAGATAAGTCATAAGTTTTTCTCCATCTTCAACCATTATGAGTGTTGTCCTGATTGGAAACACATTTAATTCCATGGTAAAGAAAAAGCGGTCATCGGCATCGTCATCCGCAAGGAGTATTTGTAGTGGTGCAGCCATAGGAAAATATTTTATAGAATAACAGGAGTAATGTTATTCATTCATTAAATTTCAGAGAACAATCTTTCTGAAAGGTATTTTAATTAATTCAAATAAGCAATCATAATTTGTTATAACAAATTATTTTTTTTCTGGTAAAGATGAGTTAGCTAAGGTTACGTATTGTTATGTAATTTATAAGTTATGTTATATAAATCACATGTTTTTGTTTTGTTAGGGTAATCGTGAAGGAGCAATTATATAAGTAAATAAACATGCCTGTAAACCAATTCCCGAATGTTCGGAGCATTTAGTATTTTTGTCATAATGATCAAAGAAAACAATAAAACATGCGGGATAATAGGAGCGGGAGTTTCGGGGCTTGCTGCGGCTATCCGTATGAGAAATAAAGGATATAAAGTCACTGTTTTTGAAGCGAATAATTTTGCCGGAGGGAAGTTATCTTCAGAAAGCAAGAATGGATACCGCTTCGATATGGGGCCTTCTGTTTTTACAATGCCTGCTTATGTTGACGAATTATTTCAAATATCCGGCAAGAATCCCCGTGAGCATTTTAATTATATTCAGCTTGATCCTGTTTACAGATATTTTTTTGAGGATGGGACAGTATTAGATTCTTATCATGGAAAAGACCGCTATTCCAAAGAAATGGCGAAACATCTGAATGAAAAAGAAGAAACGATTCGTAAATATCTTAAGAACACCGAATATGTTTATGAGCTGACGGCTGATGTATTTCTTCATAACTCACTCCATAAACTGAAGAACTTTTTCAGAAGATCTGTTTTGAAAGGATTATTGAATTTCGGAAAGATAGGTGCATTCGAAACAATGCATGAAGCAAACTCAAAATCTTTTAAGGACAAAAGAATGGTTCAGATCTTTAACCGTTATGCTACTTATAATGGTTCAAGTCCTTATCTCGCTCCGGCTACATTGAATGTGATCCCTCATCTCGAAATTGCAAAAGGTGCTTATTATCCAGAAGGAGGGATGGTTGCAATTACGAATGCGCTTGTAAAACTTGCAAAGGATATTGGAGTGGAGTTTAAGTTCTCAAGCCCTGTTCGTGAGATCGTTATAGAAAATAACAAAGTCAAAGGATTACGCTCCGATTCAGGTGTTCAGTCATTTGATGTTGTGATCAGCAACATGGATGTATATAACAGTTATGAGAAGCTGATGCCTGATGTGAAGAGACCGGAGAAAACGTTGAAGCAGGAGAAATCGAGTTCAGCTGTGATCTTTTACTGGGGAATAAAAAAGGAGTTTAAAGAGTTGGGATTGCACAACATACTTTTTTCTGAAAATTATAAAGAAGAGTTTGATACTATCTTTTCAAAAAAATCTATTTATAAAGATCCAACCATATACATTAACATAACTTCAAAACACACGCCCCAAGATGCTCCTGCAGGATGTGAGAATTGGTTTACAATGATCAATGTGCCGAATAATTCAGGCCAGGATTGGGATGCTTTGGTTGAGGAAGCCAAAGTGAGCATGATCAAAAAGATCAACCGCATATTAAAAACGGATATTGAAAAATACATTGAATGCGAAATGACACTTGATCCCCGCCTTGTGGAAAGCAGGACTTCAAGTGCCTTCGGAGCCATTTATGGAAATGCTTCCAATAATAAGTTTGCAGCATTCTTACGTCATGCTAATTTTTCAAACACTATAAGGAATTTATATTTCTGCGGAGGAAGTGTACATCCAGGGCCGAGCATTCCATTGTGTTTGCTGAGCGCAAAGATAACTACGGATTTGGTGAAGTAGGTTTTACTGACTTATTCAGTTGTCATGTTGAGCGAAGTCGAAACATCTTCTTAAAAATGGAAATCGAATCAGGACTTGTGATTTGTGTTGTATGAATTGATATTTAATAGATTAATAGTTTAAAATTGCTTCTCTCACAGAAGATACTTCGGCTGCGCTCAGTATGACAAACTCCCGGATCATAATTTTATCATAATCGCGAAGCGATAATAACAAACCCAGCTATCATTTTTATCATAAGATCAGTGAAAATCTGTGTACCATTAACACAGCTATTTCGCTTCCATTTCAAATATGGAATGTGAGTTATCCGGATCGCGATAGTCTACTTTTAATTTATTGGGTTCAATGCTGATCACTTTGTAGTTGAATTTTTTACCTGATGCAATGTCTGTGAAATTAATATACTGTCCGGCACGAGCCCATGTACCTGATTTTTTTTCTCCGAAAAGCATCATCTCAAACTGTCCGTCCAGCGACATGTAAAGCATATCATTCTGATTTTTTTCTCCCGGAGGTTTAGTCACAACTGCCCATTCTTCAACTGAAATTACTTTCCATGTTTTGCTGCACATCATGGAATCACTTTTTGAAAGCTTTGATGAAGTACCTAATTTACTCGCTGTTTTTGTCTGAGAAAAGCAGAGAGTTAAAGAAAACAGGAAGATGAATGTTAAATATGATTTCATGTTTTAAATATAAGTCTAAAATTTCAGATTTAAAGTTTCAAGTTCCAAATTTCAGGTTTCAAATTTCAAGTTTGAGGTTCAACTGTATAGTAAAGTTCTCCAACCTCCAACCTCCAACCTCCAACCTCCAAACCTACAACCTACAAATGATATCCAATTCTTAATCCCAATCCTGATGTTCCTATGGTAATCCTATCAATCATAGTGTTTAATTTTTTTCCGTTGCGTTTATGAACAATATACATTGTGGTGTCAAGCAGGAAAAGAAATCCTCCTTGTAATATCAATGCATTTCCAAAGCCTTTAAACTTATCATGATTCTTCACATCTGTTTTTGCCTTTTCTGTTAGATAAAGACCTGCAGTGGAATAAACAAGATCCAGGGCTGCATTGGCAACATAAAGTGCTTCAGTATTACTCTGCCATTGTATAGTTTTTGTAAGACCCTGATCGTTTTTTTCTTTCGGAAGTAAACTTGCTGCAACAATGATAGTATTAATACCATTGAACATCAGGTTCATCTGATGGAAATACTTGTCGGAACCTTTTGAACTGTTATACATTAAACCGCTGGTTGCCATGTTTGCCAGTGACCAACCGCCAAGAACCTTTAAACCGATTTTTGTTCTTTTGTTACGTGATTTATTAAAGTCATAAAGTTCCGTATTAGTAGGCGCTTGTGAAAATAAGGAGAATGAAAAACAGAAGCCGGCAAAAATGAGAATTAGTTTTTTCATTTATTTCTTTTTTAAATATTCATAAACAGTTATCACCAGCAAGAACTGAAGCATTCCATAGAAAACATCTTCCACCGGTATTGTATATATACGAAGATTTAGATTTTCCAGATTGTTGTAGATGAGAACCGGCATTGCAGTAAGCACTCCGTTAACTATAAAGAAAGGCAGAAAGCATACGGTCCAGGCAATGTAGTATCTTCCTAAATATGGCGACTTTAACACAAACTGATGGAAAATAAGAAATACAGCAAGTGAAATAAAAGAAACAGCTGTATATGCTTTCTCATAATTGAATGCTGCAATAACTAATAAAAGTAAGCATAGTATGATTGTAATAGATCGCGAAGCTTTGCTAAGAATATCCTTTTTGATAAAGTAATTAAGCACTTCATAAATGAATACGCATGAATATGGAATAATAAAAAAGAAGAGCCATTCCTCAATTGGAAGATTCAATAAATAAAAGCCGAGAACAAATTCATTATTGAATTTCCATATACCCAGATGAGTGAACCATATATCCCAGGAAATGAAAACAACTGCGCTGATAAAGATGGCAGGAAAAAGAGCTTTCCATCTTTTATGAAAAGCCACTTTGTCTTCAAAGCTTTTATAAAGCGGGTAGGAAAGGGTGAAAAGCAATAAGAAAACGTAAGTGAACTGTTTCATCATAAAAGATCTTATGACCTAAAAAACACAAAGTAGTACAAAAAATACTAGCTGTATAATGTATAGAGGCTGAGCAAGCTTGTTTTCCTTATTAAACTGTAATGAATGAAAAAGCAATAAAAGAATGTAAGAGATCAAATACCAGGCAACATAATTTTTTAAAGGAATACTGCCTGGCCATGACCAAAATCCAAATTTAATAGCCACCGGTTCAAGTACAAAGTCCAGGACAATAAGCAAACAGGCACCTACTGCGCTTTTAACAAATTTATTAAAACGGATGCGGTTACTGATAACTCCGGCAGCAAATATCAACACGAGCCAATTGAGGCCCATTACCAACGGAACGTCCCACAATTTGAATCCTAATCTCTCCCCATAAGTGTACCAGCCGAATATAATTCCCGTATGCACACCAACAACTTCAATAAAAAAACCGATCAGGAAAGTTGAAATAAGGAAAATGAAAAATGCGGGGTTGAACTCTTTTTGATTGCAGATCAGTAATGAAGCGCTTAAAACCAGGTTAGCAGGAGTGAGTGATAAAAAAGTATCATTATAACAGCTGTGTATACCAATCACCCCTGCAAGGTGAACGATCACCAGCACTAAAGTTGAAATAAAAAGAATATTCTTTTCTTTTTTTATCATTTTAGTTTTTCTTTTTCAGAAACAGTTAATCTCTTTGATTCCATGAGGAAAGAACGTAAACTGTTTTTTACTTCTTTGTTTTCAACTGAATCATATTTTCTCAGCAATATTGCTTTATCACTTTCGAGATCCTTATTATAACCCAGTATTTTCGGTGCATTGCTTTGTATGGTAAAACGAAGTAAAATAAGCTCAGGATTTTCTCTGTCAGACTCAATTGCTTTATCCAGAAGATTTTTGCCTGCTTTAAAAAGTTTTAGTTTCTCAGATTTATTTTTTACAAAATCCGCATACATCATAGAAACAGCTCCTTTGTAACCATTCACCAGGTTGTTGTCTGAATTTGTTTTGAAAACTTTTTTATATAGCTGGGCACATTTTAAACTGTCTTTATTCGCGGTGCGGTATTCTCTTCTGATAGCATCAATATTTTCGTTTTGAGCTGTCAGTGATGTATGAAGATAAAATAAGACAAGTAAGAGAAATATCTTTTTCATATCAGATCATGTTAAAACTATGTTTCAGGTATGAACCTGCAAACAGGATATATTTTTTAAAATCAGGAATTCGTATTCTACTTTGAATTACTTTTTCAGCAGGTGTATCCTGAATTTTGTTGAATAAGGAGATATAATAAACATAAGCAAGATAAACACCCAAACGCGCTTTACGCGGCAGCTTCTTAATGCCTCTCAAAGCTGCATCGAAGTCTTGTTGAATATCAGCTTCAATTTCTTTTTTTACCTTATCATTAAAGTTGTTGGCGTCAAACCCGGGAAAATAAGATCGTCCCAGAGTATGAACATCAGCTTTAAGATCTCTTAAAAAATTGATCTTTTGAAAAGCAGAGCCTAGTTTCATTGCATCCGGTTTCAATTCCTGATATTTCTTTTCATCGCCTTCGACAAAGATTCTCAGACACATTAAGCCAACCACTTCAGCCGATCCCAATATGTATTCTTCATAACCCTCCTGGTTATACATGGTTTTGTCAAGATCCATTTCCATGCTTCTCAAAAAAGTATCTATAAGTTCTATATCAATATGATATTTATTTACAGTGTCCTGAAAGCAGTGTAGTATCGGATTAAGGCTGATCTTTTCGTTTATAGCGTTATGAGTATCTTTAATAAAACGATCAAGCAGCATCTTTTTATCCGCTGTATGAAACGTGTCAACGATCTCATCTGCGAATCGGACAAAGCCGTAAATAGCGTGAATAGGCATAATAAAATCCTTGTGCAGAAGACTTACTCCCAAAGAAAATGAAGTGCTGTAGTTGGTGGTCACCAGCTTGCTGCATTCATAAGTAACATCTGTATATAATTTCATTATTCTAATTTCTATTTTTTAATCCCACGCAAGTTCTCGATACTTCGCGTGAAAAACGCTCAACTCGAACTGACCATCGCACGATAAGAACTTTTAACTCACTAATTTTTAATCAATCAATCCCTAATAACCAATCAACTACTCAATTAATTCCCGAACTTCTTAACAATTTCCCTTGCAGCAATCAGGCCGGAAATTATACTTGGAGGAACCCCCGGCCCAGGCACAGTAAGCTGTCCCGCATAATAAAGGTTATCCACTTTTTTATTCTTCAGGCTGGGTTTTAAAATAGCTGTTTGTCTTAAAGTGTTCGCTAAGCCATAAGCATTTCCGCCAAAGGAATTATAGTCTTTTTTAAAATCATTGATCGCAATCACATGTTTTTTTATCTCTTGTCCTGTAAGATATTCAAGACGGTCCATCATAATATTGAAATACTTCTCTCTGATAACCTCCGTATCTTCTATATCAACGGCAATTGGTATTAAAAGTACTAAATTTTCTTTACCCTCCGGTGCTACTGAACTGTCTGTTTTGGAAGCGCATGTCGAATAAAATAAAGGATCTTTCGGCCATTGAGGACGATCATAGATCTCTTCAGCATGAAGATCGAAAGGAGCATCAAAGAAAAGATTATGATGTTCAAGACCTGCAAGTTTTTTATTCAGCCCGATGTAATACATAAGACAGGATGGAGCCATTTTACGTGTCTTCCAATACTTCTCATTATAATTTCTGTATTGTTCTTCTAACAGGTTTTGCTCTATATGATGATAATCCGCGGCCCCAATAATTACATCAGCTAAAAGGACCTTGCCATTAGAAATGACACTGACAGCTTTATTGTTTACGATATTTATTTTTTCAACTGTTTGTCCGGCTTCGATCTTAACACCTTGTTTTTTTGCAACATCAACCATTGCATCTACTATTTTAACCATTCCACCCATAGGATACCATGTTCCAAGAACTATATCAGCATAGTTCATCATGCTGTACAGGGCAGGAGTTTCATTCGGCTTGGCACCCAGAAAAAGTACAGGAAATTCGAGCAGCTGGATAAGCTTTTCGTTCTTAAAATGTGTTCGGATATATTTACTGATGGATTTAAAAAGATCCATTTTTAATGCAGCCTTTAATATCCGAAAGTCCATGAACTCAAGCACAGATAAGCTGGGCTTATGAACGAATTCTGACATGCTTATATCATATTTGAACTCAGCATCTGCAAGAAATATTTTTAGCTGAATGCTGCTGCCCGGCTCATGCTTTTCAAATAACTGATAAAATTCGTTCAGGTTGGCAGGAACTCTGAATACATCATCTTTACCAAAAAAAACAGAATAGGAAGGATCAAGACGGATAAGTTTGTATTGTTCCTGAACTGATGTTCCGAACTCTTTAAAATAATTTTCAAAAACATCAGGCATCCAGTACCAGCTTGGACCCATATCAAAAGTAAAACCTTCAATCTCAAGTTTGCGTGCACGACCGCCAACCTCTTTATTTTTTTCAAGTAAGGTTACATCGAATCCTTCTTTCGCAAGTTTCGTTGCTGCTGAAAGTCCTGCAAATCCGGCACCTATAACTATTGCTTTTTTTTTCAATTTATTAAAAACATAATGCCGTGTTCCTACACGGCATTTTTAGATTGGTTTATTAAATCATCCTGTATCTGAACAGGGTAGTGTGTTTATTTCTTTAGATCGGAGATCATTTTTACAGGATCGGGAGCTGAAAAAACAGTATTTCCTGCTACCAGTACATTTGCACCGGTATCAATAAGTTTCCTGTAATTATTCAAATCAACTCCGCCATCTATCTCGATATATGCTTTGGATTTAGTAGTGCTTTTCATTTCACGCAGGTCGGCAACTTTGCTGAATGTATTGTCAATAAACTTTTGTCCTCCGAAACCGGGATTAACACTCATCACACAGATAAGATCAAGCTCTGACATAATATCAGTTAAAAATATTGCGGGAGTATGAGGGTTTATTGCAACCCCTGCTTTCATTCCCAGAGCTTTAATAGCCTGTATGGTGCGGTGAAGATGAGTACAAGCTTCAAAATGAACAGTAAGTATATCAGCACCAGCATCTTTGAAGGCTTGAAGATAACGATCAGGATCATTGATCATTAAATGCACATCTAATGGTTTGGTCGCATGCTTTTTGATGGCTTTAACCACAGGAAAACCAAATGAAATATTGGGAACGAACATTCCATCCATTATATCTATGTGAAACCAGTCGGCCTCACTTTTATTGATCATTTCAACATCACGCTGAATGTTGGCAAAGTCGGCAGAAAGAATAGAAGGGGCTATGATATGGCTCATCTGTTACGGATAAAATTAAAATGACGGCAATTAAATTACCGGCCGCAAAGTTAAGAAAAAATGGTGAGTTTTAGTTCAAGACCAGATAGTATAAAACTCTTATTCGGGAGCATAAAGATCGTAACCATAATTTGAAAGAAGGAAATCGGTGGGATTTTCATTTATATAGAACTGGTCGTCCACATTAATGAATTCCCTCCAGTTTTTAGACCTTTCGGGAAGAGTGCCCGTAACTGCCACTTTTTTTCTGTCGGATCGAAATGCATGGTTCACTGCTGTGAGATGAGGCCTGTAACGCTCGCCATACGTGGAAAACCGGGCTATTATCCTTTCATTGGAATAAAATAAAAGCTGCCACTGTAAAAGTCCATTTCCGCAAAAAACGTGATTGAGACCCTTTGATTCAAGGCGCTCAATCAAGTGGATCACATTTTCTTTTGTATGCGCTTTATAACGGAAGTCTTTGAATGTGTACATTGAAATTCCCCCGATAACTACAAAGAATATTGTGATCGTTATTATTACTGGTTTAACATCCAAAGCATTGATAATTAAAGCAAAAAGAAACAAGAAATATCCCAGGAAGGGAAGGGCATAGCGAGGAGCATTGTCACCAATAAGTAAAATATAGGAAAGAGAACCTAAAACCGATAAAACAAATGTTATCATCAATAAAACAGTAATCTTTTTTCTTACAAAAAATAATATCACTGGTGCTGAAAGGACTACAATTGTGAAACAGCAAGCCCAGAAGTTTGTGATGAAATTTAAATTAATGTCCCATGCAAGATAATAACTGCCAGTTAAATTTATATATATCCTGCGAGGGAGATCAATCAGGGCGTGCGGTATATTTATATAATCAAAGAATTTCGGTTGCCAGACATCTACCAGATTTTTTTTCATTATAAGCAGAAAAACCTCAGTGATAAGCATGCTGCCCGTTAGTAATCCGGTAAAGATCTTTTTTTTGGAAGTATATAATTTATATATCAGAAGAGGCAGCAGGCCGGGAAGCCATAATGGCTGACTTTCAAAAATCAAGATGAGGAGTATGCCTGTAATGATCCATATCCAGTTCTTTTTATTGAGCCGCTCATTAAAAATAAAGGACGTAACTATGAATGTGAAAAGGAATGAAGTCAGATAACCGCCTCTTGCTTTCATTGACCAGACTGCCCATGTAGGTGCAAATATTAGAATTAATGTGATACAGATCGGAATAAGAGAATTCTTCATTTCAAAAAGCAGCAGTGTTTTATAAAAGCAGTGAACCCCTATTGTCCACATTAAAAGCATGGCAAGCTTTACAGAGATATCTGTTATACCGAAAACAAAATAAAATGGCTGAATAAACAGAACTTCAATAAATGAAAAACCATAGGATTGACCATAGAAGTAGAGTGGGAGTTCTCTGCCTTCATAAAAGTGTTTAGCCATTATAGCTACAACACATTCATCACCATCCAGCATTAAATTATCACTTAGAAGCTGAGGTATTCGGCTGACGAAACATAGCAGAATCAGGAGAAATGTTTCTTTTTTAGGCATATTTAGAATGTTCCGCCCAAATATAGAAAAAAAGGAAAGGGATTTTGTATAAAAAAACGAGAGAAAAACTTTCGTTCTTCTCTCGTAAATTTTAATCACACACAAACTATTTACTAACCAAGATATGTTTTAAGGATCTTACTTCTTGAGGTATGCTTCAGTCTCCTGATCGCCTTTTCTTTTATCTGACGAACGCGTTCACGGGTAAGGTCAAATTTTTCACCTATCTCTTCCAGGGTCATTGCATGTTCACCGTTTAAGCCGAAGTATAAACGAACTACATCAGCTTCACGTGAAGTAAGTGTATGCAATGCACGCTCAATTTCTCTTCTTAATGATTCATGAAGTAAACCATTCTCAGGATTTGGAGCATCATCTGATTCCATTACATCATACATGCTGCCCGCATTGTCATCACCTGTAGTTAAAGGTGCATCCATGGAAACATGGCGACCGGTATTTTTCATTGATTCTTTTACATCGCTTTCCGATATCTCAAGCATAACTGCTATTTCAGCAGCGCTGGGCTCGCGTTCATATTCCTGTTCAAGCTTGGAAAACGTTTTATTGATCTTATTGATCGAACCGATCTTGTTCAGCGGTAAACGTACGATACGTGATTGTTCAGCCAATGCCTGAAGGATCGATTGACGGATCCACCATACAGCATATGAAATGAACTTGAAACCACGGGTTTCATCAAAACGCTGTGCTGCTTTTATCAAACCTAAGTTTCCTTCGTTGATAAGATCGGGAAGGCTTAATCCCTGATTCTGGTACTGTTTTGACACAGATACAACAAAACGTAAATTTGCTTTTGTTAATTTTTCAAGTGCGGCCTGATCACCTGCACGGATCTTTCGTGCCAATTCAACTTCTTCATCTGCCGTGATGAGATCAACTTTTCCTATTTCCTGTAAGTACTTGTCCAGTGACGCAGTTTCGCGGTTTGTAACCTGCTTCGATATCTTAAGCTGTCTCATAAAAAAACGGTGGTTTATTTAAAACGATATTCCTATACGTGAGCGTTTCCTTAAATGTTACACTAAAGTACATATTTTTTACGATTAAGGATGTTTTTTTGCCGACAGATGCATTTTTCTTTGAAATGCCGATTGGTGGCGGTTTCTAACAGATGTAAAAAATTAAATCTTCCTGACTGTGGTTTTTAATTTCCTGTAGGAATAATGCTGTCGGTTTCCATCATTAACATTACTGTTTTTTTAGGTGCTCTCGGCCGGTGCATCACACCTTTGGAAATTGTAACGCCCTGATTAGGGTTAAGCTCAATTGTTCTGTCTTCAAGGTCGATCAGCAATTGTCCTTCAAGCACAAAGAAAAATTCATCATCATTGTCGTGTTTGTGCCAGTGATACTCACCTTCAACAATCCCAAGGCGGACCACACTATCATTCACCTTTGTAAGTGTTTGGTTGAACCATTTGTCTTTACAGGCTTTCACCTCTTCAGTGATATCCATTCTTTCAAGATGATCAAATTTAATATCAAGTCGTGTATTGTATTTATCAAAGTCGTTTTCCATGAATTAAATGTAGTGAAATGAATGGAATGAAAGAAACAATTACTAGGGTTTGTCACTCTCCAGCCCGTTATGGGAGGGTCATTATTGAGAGAAAAGTTTTTCTTCGCTGAGTCAATTACTCAATTTAAAGTTGTTTCCTTTTTTAAGAAGATGCTTCGGCTGCGCTCAGCATGACAAGTATTTGCATCTTTTGAAATTCCGAGTCAAGCATAAAAAAAACTCCCATTTTTCAATGAGAGTTTTCTTTTTAATATAATCAGAAATATTAATTCTGTGCGGCCTGTTCCTTTTGCTCAGGCTTTGGTAATAAAGCTTTACGAGACAATTTGAACTTACCTGTTTTAGGATCAGTACCAATCAGTTTCACCTGGATCTTATCACCTTCTTTTAGGATACCTTCCATAGAGTCAAGTCTGCGGTGTTCTACTTCAGAAATATGTAACAGACCATCTTTACCAGGCATAAATTCAACGAATGCACCGAATGCCATGATCGATTTTACTTTTCCTTCATAAACTTCACCAACTTCCGGCTGCGCAACGATACCTTTGATCTTTGCAAGTACAGCGTTGATCGCATCTGCATTTGTTGCAACGATATCAATATGCCCTTGGTTGTTGATCTCTTCGATAACAATAGTTGCACCTGTTTCACGCTGCATTTCCTGGATGATCTTTCCTCCGGGCCCGATGATCGCACCGATGAATTCTTTTGGAATAACCATTTTCACAATACGAGGAGCATGTGGTTTGTAATCTTCACGGGTTGTTGAAATAGTTTTAGTCATTTCATTAAGGATGTGTAAACGTCCTCGCTTAGCCTGTTCTAAAGCTTCAGCCATTACCTCATAAGGAAGTCCGTCAACTTTTAAGTCCATCTGACAAGCAGTGATACCATCAACAGTTCCCGTTACTTTAAAATCCATATCACCTAAATGATCCTCATCTCCAAGGATATCAGAAAGGATTGCATATTTCCCTTTATCATCAGTGATAAGTCCCATTGCAATACCTGAAACAGGTTTTGTGATCTTCACACCGGCATCCATAAGTGCAAGCGTACCTGCACAAACTGTAGCCATTGAAGAAGAACCGTTAGATTCAAGGATATCAGAAACAACTCGAACAGTGTATGGATTCTCAGGAGATAATACTTTCTTCAAAGCACGCTCAGCTAAGTTACCATGTCCAACTTCACGTCTTCCCGGTCCGCGGTTCGGTTTTACTTCACCTGTAGAGAATGCAGGGAAGTTATAATGTAACATGAAATTATTTTGTCCCTGGAATAAAGCTCTGTCAATAGACTGAAGATCTAATTTAGTTCCCAGCGTTACAGATGTTAAAGATTGTGTTTCACCACGAGTGAAGATAGCAGAACCGTGAGCAGATGGCAAATAACCGATCTCGCTCCAGATAGGGCGGATCTGATCAGTTTTACGTCCATCCAAACGGGCTCTTTCATCCAATACAAATCTGCGTACAGCGTTGTATTCAACCTCATGATAATATTTTTTTACCAAAGAAGTGTTTACTGTTGCTCTTTCTTCTTCAGGTAATGAATCAATGAATTCAGTTACCACGGCTTTGAAAGCAGCACCGCGTTCTTTTTTGTTTGGGTTCTGTGATTTAGCAACAGCGTATGCTTTATCATAAAGAGCTTTGTGAACGCGCTCTCTTAATTCAGCATCATTTGTTTCGTGATTATATTCACGTTTAACAATTTTACCTTTTGCAGCCTCAACTTTAGCAACCAATGCATTGATAGCATTGATCTGTAATTTAATAGCTTCGTGAGCAAATTTAATAGCTTCAAGCATTTCAGCTTCAGAGCATTCTTTCATTTCACCTTCAACCATCATGATGTCTTTTGCATTTGCAGCAACTATCATATCAAGTGTTGATCTGGTTTGATCTTCAACAGAAGGATTAACGATCAATTTACCATCGATCTTTGCAACACGTACTTCAGATACAGGTCCGTTGAAAGGAATATCTGAAACAGAGATAGCGGCAGAAGCAGCTAAACAAGCAAGAGCATCAGGAGATGCATTTTTATCTCCTGAAATAAGAGAGATCAATACTTGTGTATCTGAATGATAATCTTCAGGGAATAAGGGGCGCAATGCGCGGTCAACCAAACGGCTGATCAATATTTCGTAATCGGATAAACGAGCTTCACGTTTAAAGAAACCGCCCGGGAAACGTCCGGCAGAAGCAAATTTTTCCTGGTAATCTACAGATAATGGAAGGAAATCTGTTCCTTCTTTAGCATCTTTATTAGATACAACTGTTGCAAGCAACATCGTGTCGCCCATTTTAACAACTACAGAACCATCAGCCTGCTTTGCAAGTTTTCCGGTTTCTAATGTAATTGAGCGGCCATCGCCTAATTCAAATGTGTGTGAAATTCCAATTTGTGACATGTTTTGTTTTTTTTTAATTTATTGTTTTCTTGACCTCTTATTATTTTACTTCAAAGCTATGATTATAAAATGCAAAAAGCATCCCGGGTGTCCGGAATGCCTTTGAATAATATCTATTTGATCATTAAGATTACTTTCTTAGATCTAATTTTTTAACTACCGCACGATATCTTTCGATATCAGTATGTTTTAGGTAGTCAAGTAAACTACGTCTTTTACCAACAAGATTCAAAAGAGCACGCTGAGTACCAAAATCTTTTTTATTTGATTGAAGGTGATTAGTTAAATGCAGAATTCTGTGAGAAAACAAAGCGATCTGACCTTCAGAAGAACCTGTGTCCTTTTCTGATTTACCGTGTTTTTTGAAAATGTCTTTCTTAATTTCTGATGTTAAATACATTGTATTTGTCTTTTAATTTTTAATATCGGATGGCAAAGATACAAATTTTCAAATAAACTGCAATAATTTATGTGTTTTTTTCTTTTATAGGTCAATATGTCCCCGGTTCGGTTTTAACCTTGTTGTACCAGCGGGCCACATCTATCACCAGTCCGATACTTGCAAAGCTGGGATTATGCTTTATTGGCCTTGGACTTAAATTCATTGTAAGTCCGTATTGTGCCTGGATCTTAATGAATTTATAACCACCTCTAACTGTAATTGCCGGTTCTGCAAAAGTAAAGATTCCTTTTGTTATTCTATCATTATCGAGATAATCTGCAGCTAATTGTTCTTCTGTATAACCAAAAGCACGGAAATGGGTATATTTAACGAAGGAGAATCTTGGTGTAAAGGCCAGATCAAAGTATCTTCCTCCATATCCGAAACTTGGCTGTACAAATGCCTTAGTCCCCTGAGCATCAAAAGAAGCCCAGTATACATTATTATCCGCAGTTGTATAGGTTTGTTTCCTGTCTATTGTTCCTAAACCCAGACCTCCGTATGTTTCAAATACAAAACCTTTTCGGAAGGCTTTATAATATCCGAAACCTGCTTCACCCAATGTTCCCTGAACAACAAAATTGTCGGCTTTCTTTTCTATTGCTTTGTAGAATCCATTCACCATTACTCCCCAGTGATCGGATATTGCCACAGCCACTTGTGCATTGCTCTGATCAACATTGACCTTTACTTCTCCTTTTTCTTTAAGAAGAGGAACATTTACTGTATTTGAAACATACAGACTGTTTGAGCAGGAACTCAGCAGCAGAAAAGACGATATTATTAGGAGGAAATTTGTTTTCATTTCAATTTGTTTTGATTCAAATTAAATGAGTACAAGAATATGCCAGTAAGTAGAAAATTATTGAGATTCGAAGTAAGCCTATCTTATACTGTCAGAAACGAAAAACGGGAAATCCCTTTAAAGCGATAAAAATCAGCTTTTGACCGAAAAGTAATCGAGTACCGCATTATCTGCAGGTAACTTCGATAAAAATTATCGCATGAAAAAGTATTTACTTATTGTATTAATCGTTTCCACCATTTTTTCTTCCGCTTATTCGCAATGGAAAGCAACAAAAGGACCTTATGGGGGAGATATTAACTGCTTTCATGAATATAATAATACGCTTTATGCCGGCACCGGAGCCGGCTTATTCAGCTCGACTGATAATGGCGACTCATGGAGTTTTGTAAATATCGGCTTTCCTGCAAGTATCACCGATGTTGCAAACATGGGAGGACGCTTATTTGCTGGCACAGAAGGAAAGGGGATCGTCTGTTCATCGGATAACGGAGTTACATGGCAGTCTTTAAATACCGGCCTTTCTGATTATTACAGATTTTGCGGAGATTGTATAACTGGTTTTTCCGTTTCAGGAAGTACCATTTATGCAGCTACAGGTGACGGTTTATTGAAACTTGAGTCAAATCAAAATGCATGGACATCAGTTGCGGGCGGACAGTATACAATATTCAGCGGTGAAGGACAGAGCATGATCTACTCTCAAAGAATTCCTTATGGCCCCGGGGTTTCTACCAAAATTACAACGGATGGCGGAATGTCTTTTAGATCGGTTAGCTTTCCCGGGCCTCAATCTTATGACCGTGATCTTGCTTATTCTCTGGATATATCCGGATCCTCGATTTTTGCTTCAACTTATAATGAAGTGTTCTTCTCTTCCGATAATGGGTATAACTGGACAAGTATTTATCATGATAGTCTGAATAAGCGCCCGATAATGGTTAAGGTGATTGATGATAAAATTTACCTCGCTACAGAAGGTAATGGTGTATTGGTTTCTTCTTTGAACAGCTTTAACTGGTCAAATACAGGGCTGCCTGTCCATACTTTTAAAACATTGTATAAATCCAATAATTATCTTTTTGCTGGTGCTTCACATTCCAAAGGTGTTTTCCGGTCCAATACAGGCACTTACAGCTGGAATGATAAAAATGAAGGTTTGGCAGGAGTTAAGGTTAGATGCATAGAAAGTTATAAGAATACTGTTTTTGCGGGGGTAGAAGGTGGAGTAATGATGTCGAAGGATTCCGGTTCAACATGGAGAAGGATAGATCTAAGGCTTCCTTCAAAACCATTGGATAAAGACAATGATTTTTATATTGAAGAAATTGCTTCAAATGGTAAAATTATCCTGGCGGGAAGTTCGCAGGGAACAAGTCATGACGTTTTTATTTCAATAGATTCCGGCTCGACATGGAATCATGTGGATCAAACCTTCGAGAATATATTAGCGGGTGTGGCCATTATGGGCGACAGACTGATCATTTGCAGCTGGTTTAAAATGTATTATTCGGATGATAGGGGAATAACCTGGAAACAAGGTAATCTTCCGGCAGGAAATTATCTTTGGGATGATCTGCGTTATGATCAGGAAAAACTATACCTGGCGGCTTCAAATGTTCTTTATTCTTCTTCTGATGCAGGTGTTACCTGGAATGCCATTCCGCACCCTGCTTCTGCAATCCTTCATCAGATCAATCTGAGTGATTCAATGTTATACATTACCAGTGGTTCTGACGGACTTTATGGAGGAAATAAAGATGGAAGCGCATGGTTCCATTCTTATGTAAATAATCCGAATAATTATAGTTCAAATTATAATGTCGGAATTGCAAACAAGGATATTTTTATTTCTTCTTATTTAGGTTTACCGGGACTAATGCATTCTTCTGATCAGGGACGGACCTGGGAGCAAGATAATTTTTTCGGAAATCATTATGTGGAGGAACTTGGAAATTCCAGAGAATATGTTTTTGCCAATACGCCTGGATTTGGGATCTGGAAATATGGAAATCCTGTGGTTCAAAGTATAGAAGAAACAGACAAATTTACTTCACTGATCTTTCCTAACCCTTCAACTGGAACGTTTACAATAAGACTAAACAAGTCAGCAAAAGCAAGTATTTGCGTATATGATGTTTTAGGGAATTGTATTGAAAAAATGCAAATGAACGGACGGGATCAATCAGTTGATCTGTCAGGCAAATCCAAAGGGATATACTTTATAGAAGTATTGGTGAATGAACAGAAAATTGTAAGGAAAGTAACCTTGAATTAAGGTTTAAGCATTTTCAGTAACTGACCAAGCTTACTTTTTAATTCTTTACGGTTAATGATCTTATCAAGAAATCCATGTTCAAGGACGAATTCAGAGGTCTGAAATCCTTTAGGAAGATCTTTACCAATCGTTTCTTTCACTACACGTGGACCTGCGAATCCGATCAATGCGCCAGGTTCTGCAATGTTTAGATCACCAAGCATTGCATAAGATGCAGTTACACCCCCAGTAGTAGGATCCGTTAAAAAAGAGATATAAGGAATTTTCGCTTCGTGCATAAGAGACAGCTTAGCAGATGTTTTTGCCATTTGCATTAATGAAAATGCAGCTTCCATCATACGTGCGCCACCTGATTTGGAGATGATCATCAATGGCATTTTGTGTTTAAGGCAATAGTCAATTGAACGTGATATCTTTTCTCCAACCACAGATCCCATTGAACCGCCAATAAAGCTGAAATCCATACAGGCTACCATCAGGTCTTCACCTTCTACTTTGCCATAAGCAGTCCGGATAGCATCCTTTAGATCAGTCTTTTTCATGCTGTCCACCAAACGGTCGGTATACTTTTTAGTATCGGTAAAGTCTAAAGGATCCCCTGCAATAAGGTTCTCATTTATTTCAGTGAATTTGTTGTCATCAAAAATAACTTCAAAGTATTCAGCTGATCCGATCTTTTCGTGATATTGACATTCTTCGGCCGTACACACATATTTGTTTGCAGCATGTTCGTTGGAAGGGGATATCTTTTTACACTTCGGGCATTTGTACCAAAGGCCCTCAGGTGTTTCTTTCTTATCTTTTGTAGAAGTGGTGATCCCTTCTTTAATACGTTTAAACCAGCTCATCTTATCTAATTATTGATTTGGTGATCTGGTGAATCGGAGAATTAAATCTCCAATTCTCCATCTCTCTAATTCTCTTTT
Organism: Bacteroidota bacterium; assembly: GCA_021323165.1. Taxonomy (GTDB): domain Bacteria; phylum Bacteroidota; class Bacteroidia; order 2-12-FULL-35-15; family 2-12-FULL-35-15; genus 2-12-FULL-35-15. Next base: position 32,566 of record JAJTCJ010000036.1, read on the forward strand.
TACGCTATGGTGATCGTCTTATCCAAATAAACATCCTGAATGGTGTTCAATAATTCAACACCTTCTTTCATTGGCTTCTGGAAAGCTTTACGTCCGGATATAAGTCCTTGTCCGCCTGCACGTTTATTAACTACAGCAGTTGTGACAGCTTCTGCCATATCAGATGCCCCTTTAGACTCACCACCTGAGTTAATAAGTCCGAAGCGACCCATATAGCAATTTGCTACCTGGTAACGGCAAAGGTCGATCATGTGATCAGTAGTTAATTCAGAATAAACTTTTGGGTGTGTTTTACCAAAGTTAACAGCGTTGTAACCGCCATTTTTGTCTGATAATTTTTGTTTGATGATATCAGCCTGTATAGTTACTCCAAGATGATTGGCCTGTGAAGAAAGGTCAGTTGCAGTATGGTAATCAACTCCATCTTTTTTAAAGGCATTGTTACGGGTATAGCACCAAAGTATGGTTGCCATTCCCAGTTCGTGTGCACGTTCAAAAGCGGCTGCCACTTCAACAATCTGACGGGATGATTCAGGTGAGCCGAAATATATTGTCGCTCCTACGGCCACAGCTCCCATGTTCCAGGCTTCTTCAACAGAACCGAACATGATCTGGTCAAATTTATTAGGATATGATAAAAATTCGTTGTGATTGATCTTTACGATAAACGGGATCTTATGAGCATATTTACGGGAAACTGATGCAAGAACACCATAAGTGGAAGCAACAGCATTACATCCGCCTTCAATAGCAAGCTTAACAATATTTTCAGAATCGAAGTACATAGGATTAGGTGCAAATGATGCTCCTGCGCTGTGCTCAATGCCCTGGTCAACAGGAAGAATGCTCATATAACCAGTGTTGGCCAGACGTCCAGTCCCATATAACTGCTGTAAGCTTCTCAATACCTGAGGAGAACGGTTCGAACCTGCGAATGAGCGGTCAACAAAGTCAGCTCCCGGTAAATGAATATGTTCTTTAGTAATGGTTTTGCAGGTGTGATCTAACAGATTAGCAGCGTTAGCGCCTAATAATTCTTCGATTTTTTTGTTTGCCATGTGATTCTTAGAAGTTAAACGTATAAATGTTAAAAATTAAATGTCTACAATTAACAATTAACCTTTAATTTTTACTCTTTTCGGATGGCAAAGCTAATAAAAAATCTATCATTTAAAACCATTTTTTTTTCCTGCGGAAGGCAATACAATGATCAGAATGGGTAGTTAATACCTATGTTAAAGACAAAAAAGCTGTATTTTCTGCCGTTGTGAGTTTCTCTGTATTCGGCTTTCCAGGCAGGATCGAATAAATGGTTGATGACCCAGCGCTGTGTTTCCGGAAACTGCGGGTCTCTTACTTTTAGTCCTACATCCAGCCTCAGGACAAAGAAATTAAAGTCGGCTCGTAAGCCGGCTCCTGAGCCTATTGCAATTTCTTTATAGAATCTGTTGAACTCAAAGTCTCCGCCCGGTTTACTAATGTTCTTCTGTCTTAACCAGACATTCCCTCCATCAACGAACACCGCACCGTTCAGCATTTTGAACATTTTAAACCTGTATTCAATGTTTCCTTCGAGCTGTCCATCTCCAAATTGATCAAAGGAGTATACGCCATCATCCACATAAGATCCGGGACCAAGAGTTCGGGATTGCCATGCACGCATTCCGTTAGATCCTCCGCTGAAGAAACTACGTTCGAATGGAAGAGAGGTGAAGTTTCTTAATGGAACTCCAATTCCGGCTGCAAATCTGAATACGACCTTGTTGATCTCATTGGAATTAAAGTAGTAACGGTAATCACCATCTATCCTCAGGTATTGAGAATAAACCACATCCAGAAGTTTGTATCTTCCCTGCTCATCTTTCTTGAATGTTCCTGGTTGAATCTGATTAACAGTGTTGTAAATACCTCTTAAAATGTTCCCTGACGACTCTCCATTGATCTTAAAGAAAGAGAAATTTACATCCTTGCTAAGATCTTGTTCATTAAATGTAAATGTGTATACAGTACTGGTAGACAAGTGATTGCTGAAGCTATTTAAAGTATAGAGATCATGAACGTTCTGCTCCAGATAGTTTTTGAAGGTTGGACTAAGGAATACCTTTACAAAGTTTATTACCAATGGATTTATCGTATGCCTCTTTTTTGCGGATTCCTTCCAGGTATATCCAAAAGACAGGTTGGTTATATAACGAGTATAATCCGGCCGTTTCTGATAGATCATTGAACTGGTGAAAATTGTTTTAGGATTTGCTTTTTTTGACATCCGGATGGTGAAAGGAAGGAGAAAGCGAGGAATAGTAATGTTTAATTCAGGACCAAGCTCTATGGTATTGAACTGATTTGCAGCTCCGCTGATATTGTCACCTGAGGATCCAAATACCTGTTGGGCCGCAATACCGCCTTTTAACCGCAGCTCCAATACTTCGGCACCTTTAAGCAAATTACGGTTTTGAAAAACAATACTGCTTGCGATTCCAAGATTACCGGAAGTGTTTGTCCCTTCCGTTTCAACTGTAAGAGATTGTTTATAGATGGGGCTTAACTGTATCTTACAATCAAGGTAATCTCCTTTGCTGGCCTGATCAAAAGAAATATTGATCGTTTTAAATGCCTTTAATTCTGAAAGACGTTTATAGGAATCGTCCACATTCTGTAACTGATAAAGCTCTCCTTTACGAATGAAGATTGCTCCAAGAAGAACCTTTGTTTTATAACGAAGTCTGCTCGAATGGATGATTGTATAATCTTCCACCCTTAGAGTGTCTTTGGTGTAATTGTCGAATTTTTTAGAAACAAAATCCGGTTCTATTAGAATGTTGTTGATGTAATACCTGCGGTGATTTGACTCGACAACAGAGTCCGAAGTTTCAGAATATTTCTTTGCGAATTTTTTGATACCGAGCGTAACATTCACCTTTTTGGTTCCAATAGTTGTATCCACTTCATAATAAATGTATTCTTTGGAAAAGAAAAAATAACCGTTATTGTTAAGTTCTGCCGTTATTCTTGCCCGTTCAGCATGAAAAGCATCCACATCATAATTTTCACCTTTTATGATCTTCCGGTTTGCGGTATCATTTAAAACATAATAGGCGACCTGTTCATCAGGTATTCTGTATTCAACATGATTAATGGTATAAGGCTCAGAAGCCCGGATTATGTAGTACACCTCAGCATTTTTCTTACCTCTGAAATAAACTGAATCCCTGACTGAGTTAATAAAATAGCCTTTGTTATTAAGGAATGATCTGATCTGTTTAGCTGATTTTTCAGCAAGCAGGGAATCATAGATCACCGGAGGTTCACCAATGTTCAGAAGCCATTCGCCAAACAGCTGACGATCACTTTTTTTGGGTTTCTTTCCTTTTGCAACCCGTTTCGCATTCTTACGTTCTCTTTTCTGGTCATGAAGAATCCTTTTTCGTTTAACTCTTTCTTCATTCGCCTGATTGTATAACCACAGGTGAAAACGGAAAAGAAGGAAGATCTTTCTATTGGGTTTTTGCTTGATATAATCCTCGATATCATTGTTCTCAAGCTTGGTTTCTTTGTTGATCACAAAATTCTTACGGAGAAGTCTTTCTTCACCATTCAGTTTTTTAGCAGGATTACATGCATGAAATAAAACAGGCAGCACAAATACCAGGCAGATGCAGCGGATGAAGGTGTTCTGTTTTATCAATTTATCTTTACCTTTTTTGAGGGGGACTAAATTACTACATTTGACGAAATAAAATCAATTATAAGATGCTCTCTAAGAATAACAGTTAAGCAGATATATGCTACATCCGGCTTTTTAAGAAAGAATAAAATAGAGGGAAATGTAGAACGTTTTGAGATCAAAGAAAATGAGCTTGAGCGCATCTCCTCCTTAATGACACCTAATGAAGTGCTGGCGGTTTGCGAGATACCGGTTTATGAACTTAAACCTGAGTCATTTAAAGATAAGCTAACTTTGGTCCTTGATGATATTAAAGATCCCGGGAATATGGGAACCATCATCCGTATTGCTGATTGGTTTGGGATTTCTGATATCGTATGTAGCAGCAGCTCTGTTGATGTGTTTAATTCTAAAGTTGTGCAGGCCACGATGGGTTCGATAGCAAGGGTTAAGATCCACATTACTGATCTCCAGGAATTTATCCGAGTTCAGTCCGGCACAAACAATTTAAAGATCTTTGGTGCTTTGCTGGAAGGGGAAAATATCTATTCAAAAAAATTACCTGAGTCGGGCATTATAATCATAGGCAGTGAGTCGCATGGGATTTCAGATTCAATCAGGGAAATGGTAACGGATAAGATCAGTATTCCTTCTTTTTCTCATTATAGCCAAAGCGGAGGGGAAGCGGAATCGTTAAATGCTGCGGTAGCAACTGCCATTATTTGTTCTGAATTCAGAAGGAATAATATTTATCGAGTCTAAATTTATTTTATTACATTTGTTCTGACTCCCCAGAATAACTCTTCTTAAATGAAATATATTTTTTTGTCTTTATTTATGACTACTGTCATGAATTTTTCTGCGAATTCGCAAATCAACCTCCAATGGGCAAACAGTATCGGTGGTGCGAATGAGGAGAGAATTTACTCTGTTGCAGTTGATGATTCCCAAAATGTATATTCAACTGGTCATTTTCGCGGGACAGTTGATTTTGATCCCGGAGTAAATGTTTTTAATCTCACCTCTTCCAGCTCAACTATTGATGTTTTCATAACTAAGTTTGATGGGGGTGGAAATTTGATTTGGGCAAAGCGAATTGAAGGAACTAGTAGTTATGGGATTGCCTTGGATGCAGCCAATAATGTTTATGTCACTGGATATTTTAACGGCACAGGAGATTTTGACCCGGGGCCAGGCATCTTTAATCTAACCTCTGGCGCTCCTTCCGCTATGTTTATTTGTGAGCTTAATTCCAATGGGAATTTCGTAGTGGCAAAAAAAATGGGAGAAAGAGCGATTGGAAAATCGCTTGATTTTGATAACCAAGGAAATGTATTTGTAACAGGTTTTTATGAAGGGATTTCGGATTTTGATCCGACTACTTCTGTAAACAACTTGGTTTCAGCCGGAAACAAGGATGTTTTTATTTGCAAATATGATGAAATGCTAAACTTGGTTTGGGCTAAATCAATGGGTTCTTCAAGTTCATTTGGCGATTTTTCCAATAGTATTTCTGTAGATTCTTTTGGAGCTGTATTAATAACAGGAATGTTTAGCGGTGAAATGGATTTCGATCCTGATTCAGCAGTTTTTACAATGACTGCTAATGGAAGTTATGATATGTATGTAGCTAAATTTTCTTCTTCCGGAGGTTTGATATGGGCCAAGCAAATGGGGGGTGGACTGCAGGAGGAAGCCAGTTCTATTAAAACAGACTCATTGGGAAATTCTTACATTACAGGTTATCATCGTGGTCTTGCCGATTTCGATCCTTCAAATAATATATATAATCTTTATTCTGACTCAAACGAAGTTTCGATTTTCGTAATAAAACTTGATTCACTAGGAGCTCTTACATGGGCAAAAGGATTTACCGGTCCAGGTTTTGGTTTTGGAAATGCTCTTTCCATTGATAACGCATTAAACGTATACATTACTGGTTATTTTTCTGATACCCTGGATTTTGATCCTAATGCGGGAACATTTAATTTAGCTACTACAGGATCATTTGATATGTTTTTATGTAAACTTGATAATTCCGGGAACTTGGATTGGGTTAAAGATTTTAAGGCTTTAAGTGGTGCTCTTCCTAATGCAATGGCAATTGATTTACATAATAATATTATACTCGCAGGCGATTTTGACAATGTGGTAGATTTTGATTGTGGTCCCAATACTTTTAATCTTTCTCCGGTTGGACAAGTTGATGCTTTTGTTATTAAACTCAAGCCTACTGTTGCAGGTGTTGGTCAGATGTTTACAGATATCCAAATAGATGTTTATCCTAATCCGAATAATGGAATGTTTGCGGTCTGGTTAAAGAATCTTCCTATATCAGATTCTAAAATAGATTTTTTAGACATAACAGGTAAGCTGCTGATGACTATCAATAGGGAATTAGGTCCAGAATCAGAAGAGATTTCCTTTGACTGTTCATTATTCGAGAATGGTCTGTATTTTTTAAGAATTTATTCTCAATCCCATTATATCACTCATAAGATTCTTATTAATAAGTGAAAAGTTAGTTATGATTCAAAATGTTAACAGTAGTGCAGGCATATAACGCTGCTGTTTCCGTACGCAGTCTGCTGGTACCTAATCCAATTTCTTTAAATCCGTTCTCAAGAGCAAGTTTTACTTCCTCGCTTGTAAAGTCTCCTTCGGGTCCGATTAATATAAGCACATCCTTTTGGGGTGAATAAAGTGTTTTCAGATGGGTGGTCTGGGAAAGAGGAGATTGACAATGTGCAATAAACTTTTGTCCCTGAAAGTCCTTCAAAGAGATTATCAATTTTTTGAATGGAGTGATCTCATTTATTTTTGGAAGGTAAGCTTTCAGACTTTGCTTTATAGCAGAAACTGCAACCTTCTGAAGGCGTTCAGTCTTTACAATAGAGCGTTCACTATTTGCACAATCAATCAAGCTTAATTCATCTATTCCTATTTCTGTTGCCTTTTCGAGGAACCATTCGGTGCGGTCGTTGTTCTTTGTAGGGGCAATAGCTATATGCAGGTAGTGATCCCGCTTTTCGAATTCTTTTTTCTTATCAGTTATTTTTACCGTGCAGCGCTTTTGATGATCATCAATGATCTCTGCTTCGTAAAATCCGCCTATACCATCAATCAGATGGATGATATTCCCAACCTTTAAACGAAGTACCTTGATCGCATGCCTGCTCTCCTCTTCGTTTAGAGTATATGTATCAGCGGAGATGTCTGGAGTGTAGAATAAATGCATGGGGTAAAAGTAGTTTTTTCTTTATTTAACGGTTTGAAAATAAACTATTCTTTAACTTTTTGAAGGCAAAAAGTTACAAAAACCTTTTGATCCTGTAAGGCGATTTATTTCTCCCTGCCGGTTGAAATAAACCATGGCTAATGAACGCTATCCGATTTACAGATTCTAAATAATAATTCAGTTCAGCGATTCATTAACACTATCGCTGAACAGGATCAAAGAGTCACCGGATGTTAAGAGTTTTGAATTAAAATTTAATTCAAATCGTAATTCGAAGTCGCGCAAGAGGAAAGACCAGACGAGAACAGAGTTTTATTAAATAAGAATGTCCCGGATCACCGGGACATTCTTATAAATAATTTAACAACCTTATTACAGCTTAGGCATTAACGGTAGCTTTTGGAGCGGCTGCCATAATCTCATCATTCGCTGCATTTGCATATTGCTCAAAATTCTTGATGAATGATGATGCAAGTTTGTTTGCAGTTGTATCATAAGCATCTTTGTCTTTCCATGTAGCACGCGGATTTAAGATCTCAGCAGGAACACCAGGGCATTCTGTCGGCATCTGTAATCCAAATACAGGAAGTGTTTCGTATTTCACTTTCTCCAGCTGTCCGGTAAGGGCAGCAGTGATCATAGAGCGTGTATAAGAAAGCTTCATGCGGTTTCCAACACCGAAAGATCCACCCGACCAGCCTGTGTTAACCAACCAAACATTTACTTTGTTCTCTTTTAATTTTTTACCTAATAACTCAGCATATTTAGTAGGATGAAGCGGTAAGAACACTTTACCGAAGCATGCAGAGAACGTTAAAGTAGGTTCAGTGATCCCCATTTCAGTTCCCGCAACTTTAGCAGTATATCCTGAAATGAAATGATACATTGCCTGTCCGGGAGTTAATTTGGAAATTGGAGGCAAAACACCATAAGCATCACATGTAAGGAAGAAAATATTCTTAGGCACTCCGCCTACAGAAGGTTCAACCGCGTTGTGAATATGGTGGATAGGATAACTTACACGTGTGTTCTCTGTTTTAGAGATATTAGCGAAATCAACCGTTGAGGTGTTCTCGTAATATTCGATGTTTTCAAGCAAAGCTCCGAATTTAACCGCAGCAAAGATCTCCGGTTCTTTTTCCTTAGTAAGGTCAACGCATTTAGCGTAGCATCCCCCTTCGAAGTTAAATACACCTTTATCGCTCCAGCCATGTTCATCGTCCCCGATAAGTCCGCGGTTAGGATCAGCAGAAAGTGTTGTTTTTCCTGTACCGGATAAACCGAAGAATACGGCAGTATCGCCATCTTTTCCAATGTTAGCCGAACAGTGCATAGATAAAACTCCTTTTTCGTGGGGAAGAATATAATTCAATAAAGAGAAAATTCCTTTTTTGATCTCGCCTGTGTAGCCAGAACCACCTATAAGGATCACCTTTTTGGTCATGTTCATGATTGTGAAATTGTGCTGGCGGGTACCATCTATCTCAGGTGTAGCTCTGAAGCCGGGAGCACAGATAATAGTCCATTCAGGAATGAAATTCATGATTTCTTCCTGTGTAGGGCGAAGGAAAAGATTGTTCGCGAATAAGTTTGACCATGGATTTTCAGTTACAACACGGATGTTCAAACGGTAAGCAGGATCTGCGCAGGCATATGAATCTCGTACATACACTTCTTTTCCTGTAAGATATGCTGTTACGCGGTTATAAAGAGAATCAAATTTATCGGCATCGTATTTAAAATTAACATCACTCCACCAGATCGAATCTTTTGTCTTCTCATCAAGCACAATAAACTTATCTTTTGGTGAGCGTCCTGTGAATTCTCCGGTGTCAACTGCTAATGCTCCTGTATCTGTAAGCATTCCTTCTCCACGCACGATGGTTTCTTCTACCAGCTCCGCAACGTTCAAATTCCAATATGCAGCTGATACGTTTCCTAAACCTAAACTTGCAATGGTTGCATTTTTGGCTTTAATTCCAAATTCGTTCATTTCTTTTGTTTTTGGTTAATTTTTCAATTTTTAAGGACACAAATTTAAAAATTTTCGGGGAAAGATTGTTCAATATTATTTTAAAATCAATTATAAACACTG
>JAJTCJ010000037.1 GCA_021323165.1 Bacteroidota bacterium
AACTGCGGGAGTTGCAGCAGCTTACCAGTTAGCGAAAAAGTATAATGTTACTTTAGATGATGTGAAAAAATATGTTTCGCCACTTTTGGCTAAATATGTAAAAGCATAGATTAGCAAGAACAGCAAAATACTAAAGTGTTTTGCTGTTCTTGTTTTCATTAAATATCTTTAAGTTTGATCAGAATTATTATTAATAATTTCTTAGAGCAAAATAAAGCTCTGAATAAAATTAACATACAAACTTAATAATATGGCTTCGGGCTTTTTTGCATTATTGGATGATATTTCTGCTTTGGTGAAAGCAAGTGCAGTTAGCCTGGATGATGTTCCTACACAGGTGGTCAAGACTTCCGGTAAAGTTTCAGGGATCGTAATTGACGATACAGCAGTTACTCCAAAGTATGTTGTGGGCCTTGATCCCTCCCGTGAGCTTTCTATTATCTTCAAAATTGCAAAAAGATCTCTTATCAATAAACTTCTTATTTTAAGTCCTGCAGCCTTGCTTCTCGGCTACTTTGCTCCCTGGGCTATTACACCGGTATTAATGCTGGGTGGAGCTTATTTATGTTTTGAGGGTTACGAGAAAGTACATTCTATGTTCAGCAAGCATCATGAGGTGAATGTAGAGGTTGATGAAGTAAAAGTTATTACTCCCGAAGAACTTGAGAAGGAGCGGGTAACAGGTGCCGTTCGTACAGATATTATTTTATCTGCAGAGATCATGGCCATTGCTTATAGCCAGGTGAGGGACCAGCCAATATTAAATCAGGTGGTGGTGATGCTTGCAGTGGCTGTTTTTATAACGATAGCTGTTTACGGATTTGTTGGTTTAATTGTGAAGGTTGATGACATAGGAATGCATCTTGCCGGGGGTAAATACAATTCGGCTATTCAAAAATTCGGGCGTGGTATTGTAAAATTTATGCCGTATTTTCTAAATGTCTTAAGTTATGTAGGCACAGCTGCTATGCTTTGGGTAGGAGCGGAGATCATTGCTCATGGCATTCCCTTTACCGGTAATTTGCTTCACGATTTAGAACATGCCTTAGCTGAATTGCCAGCCATTGCATGGTTGGCTAAAGCAATGCTTTGTGCGGTTGGCGGATTATGCTTAGGTTTTGTTGTGGAGAAAGTAGTTGTATTGGTGAAGAAGATGTTTGCAATGAATATAAGATGAGTCTTTCAATTTTATAACTTTTTTCTGTCATTCTAGAGTCCCGTCAGGAGTTTGCAGGGTCAAAATCTACCATCCACTCAATTCCATATCTATCTCTAAACATGCCAAAATATGTACCCCAGGGACTGTCGGAAATGGGCATCTCTACTTGTCCGCCTGACGAAAGTCCACTAAATAGTCTGTTAGCTTCTTCCTTACTTTCTGCACTAATTACAATTTTGCTTCTGTTCTCATTTTCATTTGTTCGTCCCATTATTTCAGGTACGTCATTAGCCATTAAAATACTTTTACCGATTGGCAAAGCAATGTGCATTATTTTATTTTCTTCTTTTTTTGCTACTGTGAATTCAGCACTTGCTAAATCCTTGAAACGCACAATTTTTGCGAACTCTCCGCCAAAGACGGATTTGTAAAAGTTAAATGCTTCTTCTGCATTTCCGTTGAAGTTTATGTGAGGGTTGATTGTTGCCATAATTTTATTTTAATTGTAAATTAATTTATGAATGTTAAATTAAATCTAATCGAAAACTTGATTAAAAGTACAAAAGGAAATTAGCAAATGCAGTCCTGGATGTTGTGCGTCCGAAAATATGTGAATCTTGTTCGAAATATCTTTGTGTATGTCTATAAGTGTGTTAATGGCTGTTTCTACAATTTCGTTTCATAATTTTATTATAGATTAAAATTGTTGTCAAACTGACTATCCAGAAATAAAATGTAAATATTAAAAAATATGCTAAAAACCACATAAACCAATGGCCGATTCTTTCGATACTTATTCCATATTGTTTTGTGAAAACATAGTCGTCAATTGTCATATAGATCCAAAATGAAATTGTAAATAATATTGACAAATATTTATATATCTTAAATGTTTTTCTGAAAGAGTTTTTCATTTGTGTAATGCAATTGTTTTTAGTCATCAATTCCGTCACATATAAATATAAGCCCAGTCAGTATTGTAAGGTAAAAGTACTAAAGGTCAAAAGGAATTGTCATAATCGGAAGTTTCAGGCCGCTGTTGTAGGCTGTAATTCTTTTGGATGTCTATTTTAGGTTTGAAATTCTGCTTGCTACTTGTCTGCAATGGTCAATGTTTCCAACTACACCCATTTCATTTGTTGCAATTTCAAATAATTTCTTGGCTATGATCTCACTGTCTGATCCTTGCACTTTTAAACTAAATATCTGTGGCGTGTATCCTTTGTATTCATCATCGGCTTCTTCTATATCATTTATGCCAAGAGGATCCCATTCTTTCCAAAGAATGTCGTCAATGTTTTTGTATAATTCTTTTTGATCAAAGGTCATTACAAACTTTTAATTTTATTTAAGGTTTCTGTTGCAGCTGAATTTATTTTCTTCCATTCTTCTGTCTGTACAAACTCAACAATGTTCGGTAATATGTTAGGTGTCTTGTCTGCCAAAACAGTTAATGTTCTGTTAAAGTCAGCAAGTATTTGTCTTTCTTGTCCGTTAAATGCATTTATAAAGTCTGTATTGTCTGGATGATAAAAGTCATCCCAACCACAAAACAATTCTGCAGAAACGTCTGCAATAGGAACACTTTTCTGGTAGTCAAATTGTTTTTCCTTGGATGTCCACAAGTCTAAACTATACAAAATGTTTTCCCGAATTCGAGCCTGAAATTCTATGTCGGTGTTGTCTGTCATTATTCGGTCATACTATTGCCTAAGACGTTCCTAGGCTTGGCGCTCGTTTTGGTTTCTTACTATATTTTTAATTGCGAGGCCTGATTTTCAAAAATTAAATATAATTTGTCTTGCGGAGTAAGACCCAAATGGCGCCAGACCTGGGTGACCTACATGTGATCACACAGCTTTGCTTTGATGTCATATCCATCCTTCAAACCTGTCAAGTTTAAATTCGTCTGCAGAAATTGATTGTTCGTATTTATCTACTTCCAAAGGAAATGTTTTTAATGCGTCTTGTCCGCTTAAATAACGTCCTTCTTGCGGGTCAACCACAATTCCGTTTGTCAGGTCTGCTAATATTGCCGCAAAGTATAAGCTAATTCGCAATTCACTTTTATTCCACGACTTAAAATTTAACATTAAATATTGGTCGCATGTTTTTAATTTCTTGTCAACTTCTCTGTCAACAATAAAGCTTTCTGTCTGAGTAGCTTGTTTGTTTCTACCCAAGAGTTTTGAAATGAAAGATTTGCTTTCAACATTTGTATTTTGTGATTGAATTTCCTTTAGCTCTGTTTCATAGTCAAAGTTGTTAAAGAAAAGTTCAAAGCCGGTCATCACGTCTTCACCAAAGTCGTCATAAGCTTTTGAATGTCCTTTTTGAACGTGTAATTTAATAGGTAAAAATCCTGTGTCGGTTTTTTCATCGAATTTAAACTCAGGATGAAATTCAATATCCATGGAAAAGTCAGTAAATCTCTTTCTTATCTTAGGTATTAAGTCTGGTGAGAGTCCCTTTGTATAAATATTAATGTCCATTCCCATTTGTCAATATTTTACTGAGTAGTATGTCGCGCCACTTGTAGGTAACGGTTTTTAGCTAAGCGAGGTGCGGAATTTACTTGCACAAAAACTGTCTTAACCGAAAAACTTTATTAAATGTATGAACTTAATGGCAAATGCAAAAAATGATGCGCGGAGCGCACCTTTGAAAAATGCATTTGCAACTTGCAGGAACTCCGCATCTTGCTTAGGTAATGTTAGGCGTTGTTTTATTTTCTATTAATGTTGTCAATGGTTTAAGCAATGTTTTGAAATATTCTTTTGTTTCTGTGTCGTCAATGATTAGTTTTCTTACGGCACTCTCGTATTTGTCACGTGTCATACCAAGCCCTGTTGCTATTTTTGTCAACACAGGTGTTTCTCTGACTGGATAACGTGAGATTAAGTCATCCAAATTTTTGTCTGCAACTAATTTGTCAAAGTGTGCTTCTTCTTTTTCTTGAATTTCCTTTAAGTTAATTTTTAACTCAAAGTCACCTTTCCCTTGAATGTCTTTATGCTTTGGTAATGCTGTCATCACACCATTTCTAACTTGTTTTTCACAAAGTCGAGAACAAAGCCTTACTTTATGTGGATTGAGTTCGTTGATAATTCCAGATGTCGCCTTTTCAAAAAGGGCATTTTCATCTTGTCCTAATACTTGTGAAAATCTTTTTGCAATTCTTTTTACTATTTCCAAATTATAGTAAAGAGCTTCAACAGAATAGCAATTTAATGCTACAATTCCTTTGTCGAGTAAAGTTTGGATTTGCTCTGTAGTTCTGTCGTCAGAATCTATTAGACCATAGGAATTTATCCAATGTAATTTTTCTGTTCCTTTTATTCCTTCAACTGCCTTTTCAACTTGTGTGCAGCTGCCTTGTGGCATAACGGTAACATTTGGATAAATTAACGAGTAGATTTGTCTATCCAAACTTTCATACTCACCTTCAACGAATAAAATGTTCCTTTTCGACCCAAGTATTTCTCGTTTAATAGAACTTGGGATTTCGTCTGCTTCAGAAATTAAATCAGCATCCCAATCTTTTATAGTTTTTCCGCTCCATTGACAACTTCTCAACAGTAACACACTTGCTTCTGAATGGTCTATTGGCAAGAATACATCGTGTGTTGAAATTACAAAGACACAATCTTTTCGCTTTTGAAATAAAGAAGATAACAATGGAGAAATTATTGAACGGTGCAGGTGTCTTTCGGGTTCGTCAAGTATGATAAGTTGGTTTGGGTCTGTTGTTAAAACATCTGTACATATTAGTAGGGCATTTCTTTCTCCATCTGATAATTCAGCAATACTGTATGGTTCACTTCCATTCTTTGAGGCAAATAGTTGTTCGTCTTTTCCTAATGTAATTACAACAGGGATATTAGATATTGCTAAAAGTTCATTTATAGCTTGTAAGGGAGCCTGTGTATTTGAAAGTTGCTTTGCAAATGCCATTTCATCCTTATCAACCGCACCAGCAATATTTCTGGCTCTAACATTTTCAGAGTTGATTAAGTCGAAAATTGAAATAGAAGATCGTGCACCAGAATAGTCATCTTTCCAACGAGAATGAACTTGGCGGTCGGTGTGTTTCATATTAGTTTCAGTTTGCTTCTTGCTTGAAGCAGTCATATCCATTGAGTTTGACTGAAACCAAGTTTGTCTATGTGCTAATATTCTTTTTGTATGGTTAAAATTCTGTTCAAAAAGTTTATGCATTAAGGTCGATTTACCAACTCCGTTTGCTCCAAGTACGAACAAAGCCTTCCCTTCTGTCAAAGGAATATTTAGTGTGCCATTGTTAGAAGTTTGAATAGCAAATTTGTATTTATTTTCTGTCGTTGTCATTTAGTGTCGTGTCTGTTTAAAATTACGCCTAACTAGTATATAACCGCCATAAAATGGCGGGTTGCACTCCAACGGTGGGGAGATAACCGCCAGAAAGTGACGATTTTTGTATCTCTCAAATTTAAGCTTTTTCAACAATAATTACTTGGCTTCTATCAGATCCCGTATCACCACACTTGCACAAACTCCCCCAAAAGCTGCCGGCAAATACGAAATTGTTCCATAAGCCGATTTTTTGAACTTGGTTCCATCTGTCAGCATCAACGATTCTTTAATTGGCTTTTCCGGAGAAAATACCGATTTCACCCCTTTATAAATTCCATACTCCTTCAATCGCTTTCTTACGTATTGGGCAAACGGACAATTATATGTTTTGGAAATATCCACTACCCTCAATTGTGTAGGATCCAGTTTCGCTCCCGCACCCATAGAACTGATGATGTTTAATTTTTTTTCAAAAGCTGTCTTTATGAAGATAAGTTTTGGAGTTATACTGTCTATCGCATCTACCACATAATCGAAATGCTGCGATAATAATTTTTCCGCTGCTTCAGGAGTTATAAATTCTTTAATGACTGTTAGTTTAAGATCTGGATTAATATCAATTAAACGTGTAGCCATTATATCCGCTTTTGATTGTCCGTGTGTTGAAGAAAGTGCCGGAAGCTGTCTGTTTCTGTTGCTCGGATCTACAACATCTCCATCAACAATGGTCATTTGTCCAACTCCGCCCCTACAAATAAATTCAGCTGCGAATGAACCGACTCCACCCATTCCTACTACAAGAACATGGGCATTCTGCAGTTTCATCAGTTTTTCTTTTCCGATCAAAAGTTCTGTTCTTGATAACCAGGATATATCACTCATATTTTATTATTGATTTAAAATTTGAAAATATTATTTCTTTTAGTTTGTCAGTTTCGATCATTCTGATTTGTGCTGCCTTTTCATATACATCTTCGATTAAAATTTCTGAATCATCAGTTTCTAAAAACATCCGGGAAAAAGGAACACGTTCAAAAACTTTTTGCGCATTGGAACCGCTTTTTAACAAGGCTTTTCCGAACGAAAGGTAAAAACCGTTTTCCAATAATTGCTGTGCTATCTCAATATTGTTATTGTAACCATGAACTATAAAAGGAATTCCCGGTTTTGTTTTTTTAACTATCCGTATAAGATGATCAAATGCTTTAACACAGTGTACAATTACAGGTTTATTAACTTTTACTGCGATCTTTATCTGCTCAATAAAAATTTGTTCCTGTTCTTCCAAAGATGCTTCAGAAAATTTATCTAATCCGCATTCTCCAATTGCAGCGACATTTTCATGTGATACAAATTGCTTTAAATTCTCCAAATTCTCAGCTATGTTTAATTCTTTGATCTTCCAGGGATGTATTCCAATAGAGAAAAATCTTTTTTCATCTTCAGGCTTTTTAATCTGAGCTAAATTTAGGATTGAAATTGTTTCGCAGACTCCGACCTTATGCGTATGGAAATTGATATATGGAATCTTGTCGGCCAAATTTCTTGAATAAAAAAATGCCATACAAAGCTGTATGGCATTTCAATATGATCGGTTTTTTTATTTCTTGTTTTCAGCGCTCTTTGCAGCTCTCTTATCTGCCAAAGCTTTTGTGAATTTAGCTTGCTGTTCAGCAGTTAAAATAGCCATAATGTTTTTCTCACGCTCAGTTTTTATTCTCTTTTTCTCATCTTCAAAATTCGCTTTATTTTGTGCTGCTGTCTTTAAAGCCTCATTTAACTGAAGGTTGATCGTGTATGCTTTTTCTTTTTGATCAGTGGTAAGTGTTACAGCTTTATCCAATGAATTTGTCTGTTGAGTTGCTTTTTCTGCCGGACCATTTGCAGAACGTTCAGAACGGGTTTGTGCAGCAGTGGTCTGAGCATTTACAGTTATCGCTGCTATTAAAAATGATGAAATTAAAAGTAATTTTTTCATGTGTTTTTTATTTTTTTAAGTTCAATTAGTATCGAAATAAAACTAAATGCATAATAAATATAGTAAATAATTCGGAAATGAAACAAATTGCCCCAAAAACCTTATCTAGCTGTTATCCCCGTCAAACATGCGTCCCAATCCGCCTAAAACACTGCCTTCTTCCTTGCCATTATTGGCATAGGCCATCATTCTGCCTGCTAAGCGACTAACAGGTAATGATTGTATCCAAACCCTTCCCGGGCCTCTTAATGTCGCAAAGAATAAGCCTTCTCCACCAAAAATAGTATTCTTGATCCCGCCTACAAATTGAATATCATAATTTATTTCCTGGGTGAAAGCAACAATACATCCGGTATCCACTTTTATAAGTTCTCCCGGCTCTAAATTCTTCTCAATGATCATACCCCCAGAATGTACGAAAGCCATTCCATCGCCTTCAAGTTTCTGCATTATAAAACCTTCGCCCCCAAAAAGTCCTGTTCCAAGTTTTTTCTGGAACTCAATACCAATACTTACTCCTTTTGCAGAACATAAGAATGCATCCTTCTGACAGATTATTTTTCCATTTAAAGTGCTTAGGTCCATCGGAATGATTTTTCCGGGATAAGGTGAAGCGAACGTAATACGTTTTTTACCGCGTCCTTCATTTGTGAATGCGGTCATAAATAAACTCTCCCCAACCAGTAATCTTTTCCCCGCAGAAAAAAGTTTGTCCATAAAACCACTTTGTTGTTTGGAACCATCTCCAAATATGGTATCCATACGAACACCGTCATCCATCATCATAAAGTTGCCAGCCTCCGCTATTACCGTTTCATTCGGGTCAAGCTCAATTTCAACTGCCTGTAATTCTTCTCCAAGAATTTTGTAATCGATTTCGTGATTTGATCTCATGTGCTTTGTTTTTTTTATTTACCGCAGAGGTAGCCGAGTTATCGCTAAGTGCCGCTGAGATAATTGTTGTTTAAGAGTTAACTTTATTTAACCGCATAGGAAACAGAGTTATCGCTGAGTGCCGCTGAGGATTTGTAATTATTTACTAGCCTTTTTAATCCTTGAGTAAGTTTTAAAACATTAAAATTTATTAAAAGACCTACCGAACAATTTGACAGTTTTAAATAGGTTAAGGTTTGAGCAAGATGAATGTCATTAAGAGATTCAACGGATTTTATTTCAATAACAACTTTATTCTCTACAACAAAATCAGCACGATAACCACATTCCAGTCTTACTGATTCGTATATTAAGGGTAGAGGTTTTTGTTTTTCAATGGATAGGTTGGTTTGTGAGAGCTCGTAAAATAAACATTCTTCATACGCAGATTCAAGTAAGCCGGATCCAAGTACTTTATGAACTTTGATCGCACAACCAATTATTATTTCTGTTATTTCATTTTCCGTCATATTTTTACAACTCTCTTTTTTTCTCCTTTATATACGTTTAATATCAGTTATAAAATTTAAAACCTCTGCAGTTTTCTGATTTTTCTCTGCCTTATCTGCTATAAAAAATGTCTTATTTTAAATAAAATAAATAAAATAATCTCAGCGGCTCTCTTTTTCCTCCACTTTTCTCTGCGGTTAAACTCTCCATATTACATGTTTCTCCTATACTGTCCGCCCACCTCAAACAATGCATGAGTGATCTGTCCCAATGAACAATATTTACATACTTCCATCAGACCTTCAAATATGTTTTTATTTTGAATCGCCAGTTGCTGAAGTTCACGCAAAAGCTCAGGAGATTTATCTTCATTGCCTTTGTGTAGTTGTTCAAGCATTGTGATCTGGTATCCTTTTTCTTCTTCAGTTGCACGGATCACTTCTTTCGGAAGAATAGTAGGGGAGCCCTTAGATGAAAGGAATGTATTAACACCGATGATAGGATATTCACCTGTATGCTTCAATGTTTCATAATACAAGCTTTCTTCCTGGATCTTACCGCGCTGATACATTGTTTCCATTGCACCTAATACTCCTCCGCGTTCGCTGATCCTTTCAAACTCAACAAGAACAGCTTCTTCAACAAGATCTGTCAGCTCTTCAATTATGAATGAACCCTGAAGAGGATTCTCATTTTTCGCTAGACCTAATTCTCTGTTTATGATAAGCTGGATTGCCATTGCACGTCTTACCGACTCTTCGGTTGGAGTAGTGATGGCTTCATCATATGCATTCGTGTGTAAGGAGTTACAGTTATCATAGATCGCATACAACGCTTGAAGTGTTGTACGAATATCATTGAAATCAATTTCCTGAGCGTGTAATGAACGTCCTGAAGTTTGAATATGATACTTAAGCATTTGAGAACGTTCATTCGCATTGTATTTAAGCTTCATCGCTTTTGCCCAAATTCTACGGGCAACACGTCCGATCACAGAATATTCCGGATCAATTCCGTTACTGAAAAAGAATGAAAGGTTAGGAGCAAATTTATTGATGTCCATTCCGCGGCTGGCATAATACTCAACGTAAGTAAATCCGTTCGATAATGTTAATGCAAGTTGCGTGATAGGATTCGCACCGGCTTCAGAAATATGATATCCCGAAATAGAAACCGAATAAAAATTACGGATGTTTTGCTGGATGAAATAATCCTGCATGTCACCCATTAATCTCAAAGCAAATTCAGTAGAGAAGATGCAGGTGTTTTGTGCCTGATCTTCTTTTAAGATATCTGCCTGAACAGTTCCTCTTACTGCAGCAATTGATTCTGCTTTTATCTTTTCATAAACATCTTTAGGTAATACCTGATCTCCGGTAACGCCCAGTAACATTAATCCTAATCCGTCATTTCCTTCCGGAAGGCTTCCCTGGTAAGTTGGACGCGTTACTTTTTTATCTTTATAGATCTTCTGAATTTTAGCTTCAACTTCTTTCTCAAGTCCGTTCTTTTTAATGTAGATCTCACATTGCTGATCGATGGCTGCATTCATGAAGAATCCTGTTAACATTGCAGCAGGTCCATTGATGGTCATGCTCACAGATGTTTTTGGGTCGGCTAAATTAAAACCGCTGTAAAGTTTTTTTGCATCATCCAGGCAGCAGATTGAAACACCTGAATTGCCTATCTTTCCATAGATGTCCGGACGTATCGCAGGATCCTGTCCGTAAAGTGTAACACTGTCGAATGCCGTGCTTAAGCGGTGTGCAGGCATGCCAAGGCTTACATAATGGAATCGTCTGTTTGTACGTTCAGGTCCGCCTTCTCCAGCGAACATACGAGTAGGATCTTCTCCTTCACGTTTGAACGGAAATACTCCGGCAGTGTATGGGAATTCTCCCGGTACATTTTCCTGAAGACTCCATTTCAAAATATCACCCCAGGCTTCATAGCGCGGAGTAGAGATCTTTGGGATCTGTGTATGTGATAGTGATTCGTAATGTGTCTTTATTTTTATTTCTTTGTCGCGAACTTTAAAAATGAAGAATTCGTTTTTGTATTGCTGTACTTTCTCTGCCCAGCTTTCAAGGATCTTTTTGTTGCGGCCATCAAAATTCAACTCAATCTCCTTGTAAGTTTTTTCCAGGTAGGATATTATATTTTTATCCGGTTCACCAACTCCGGGAAAGTTTTTAGCATCTGATAAAGTTGAGATGGTCTTGTGCAAGCCATATAGCGTATTTGCGATCTCCTTCTGCTCATTCACCCACTTATCATAGTTACGGTTGTTTTCCGCGATCTCTGCCAAATAACGAGTGCGCTGTGGAGGAATGATATAGATCTTTTCACTCATCTCATCCGTTACTGCAAAATTCGATTTAAGATCTGCACCGGTCTTCTCAGCCAGTTTATTTACAACAGCTTTGTAAAGCTTGTTCATTCCCGGATCATTGAATTGTGATGCAATGGTTCCATAAACAGGAATAGCATCATCGTCCACATCCCACAGCTGATGATTACGTTTGTATTGTTTCTTAACATCACGTATCGCATCAAGTGCTCCGCGTTTATCAAATTTGTTCAATGCGATAATATCGGCAAAGTCAAGCATGTCGATCTTTTCAAGTTGTGTAGCTGCACCATATTCTGGTGTCATTACATACAAGCTCATATCACTGTGTTCGGTGATCTCTGTATCACTTTGTCCGATCCCGGATGTTTCCAGAATGATCAGGTCATAATTTGCGGCTTTTACTATGTCAACGGCTTCCTGTACATATTTTGACAATGCAAGATTACTTTGTCGAGTGGCAAGTGAGCGCATATACACTCGTTCATTTCGTATCGCATTCATCCTGATCCTGTCGCCCAGCAAAGCTCCACCGGTCTTACGTTTTGAAGGGTCAACGGAGATGATCGCAATTGTTTTGTCTTTAAAATCTATCAGGAATCTCCGTACTAATTCATCTACAAGGCTTGATTTTCCTGCTCCTCCTGTGCCTGTTATGCCAAGTACAGGGACTGTTTTAGTTTTAACTGCTGAAGCTATTTCTGCACCGAACTTTGCGAAATCTTCCGGGAAGTTCTCTGCTGCTGAAATTAATCTCGCAATTGATTTAACATCTTTTTCTTTCAGATGCTTTACTTCACCATTCAGATTTGCTCCTGTAGGAAAATCACATTTTTCAAGCATATCGTTGATCATGCCCTGCAATCCCATTGCACGTCCGTCATCAGGGGCATAGATACGAGTGATCCCGTAATTCTGTAGTTCTTCGATCTCGGATGGAAGAATAGTTCCACCGCCACCTCCGAATATTTTAATATGTCCGCAGCCTCTTTCTTTCAAAAGATCGTGCATGTATTTGAAGAATTCATTGTGCCCGCCCTGGTAGGAGGTAAGCGCTATTGCATTTGCATCTTCCTGGATAGCGCAATCAACTATTTCCTGAACGCTTCTGTCGTGCCCCAGATGGATCACTTCAACACCGCTGCTCTGGATGATCCTGCGCATGATATTGATGGCAGCATCATGTCCGTCAAATAATGACGCAGCAGTAACTATTCGTATCTTATTTTTTGCCTTGTACGGCTCTGTAACAAATGTGTTCATTTCGTAAGAGTATTGGGTGATCCGGCCTTATATCCGGTAGGGTGCAAATTTAACCTTTTGAAGGCAGTAATGCAAATAGAAAAAGGCCTTGAAAAAGAGCCTTTTTGTGTTTGTAAATATGGTTTTTAATAGTGAAATGTCTTAGCTGCAGGCATCATAAACAAACATGAAATTCAGAGCAACGTAAAGAGTCAGTAGAATCCATCTTGCTTTAATATCGAAGTGATGAGCCTGCTCATGTTTTTCAGCTTTTATAAGCTTTAAACAATATACGGAACATGCCACGGCTGCAAAAATAAAGCATAGTGTTAATCCATGCAATGTGTCAACCAGTGTAAATGAGGATGATTCCGGAAGTGATGAATCAACAACATATTTATTACCGATCACTGCGAAGAGTGAACCTACATTCAAATTAAATCGTGAATCCAGGCTGTCCTTGTGAATAAAGAAACATAAGAATGATAAGCAAAAGGAAATGTACATTCCAATAAAAAGTTTCAAAAACAGCCACCATGAATCTCTTTCTATCCCGATCTGTACTTTGAAATTACTGAATTCAGAACGTGGTATCTTAAGCTCAGGATCTCCGAATGCTGTCTCGTATTTTTTTATTCCGGTTGTGATTTTAAAACTATCAGGAATCACTTTCCATCCGGAAGTGGTCCATTTTGAATAATGTTGTCCGACCGTATCTTCAGCAAAAACAAGATCTTCGGATCCGTATTGAGAATTTTCAATTGTGAATCGCAGCTTTTGTCGATCGAACGGGAAATTCTGGATCTTCCAGGAATCTTTCATTATACACTGAAGTTTCATCATCATGTGTATTCTTCCATCTTCCAAAGTATCTACAGTGTAAAATGATTTATCAACGGTCTTTGCCATCGGCACTTCCAGGTATTTTGAAAAATCGAAATCCGGATTCTTATATTTTAACCATAACCAAAGGTTTACAGTGTATTGTTTGTTTGAGAAGTCTATATCATGAATGCTGTTTATGTAAATTCCTACACTAACCGTATCAAGATTTGGTACCTGCTTCGCAAATAATGAATATGTATTTATGAAAATAAGAAGGAATAGCAGTTTTTTCATTCGCTTGTGTTTTTATTTATTCTGGATCTAATATCCATAATTATTGAATAATTCCGGCTTAATTATAACGAAGGATATTTTTCCTTCATCGCTTTCAGATATTTTTTCAGATCGGAAGAGTATTGTTCTTTAAATTCTTTTTCAAACTTGTCATACTGAGAATCATATCGTGAAAACGCCATAAAGAACGCATTGCCTTCCTGGAAAGCCTGTAAAGTATACCTGAACAAACGCTTTGTTTTGTGGAGTTTTAATCGGTTTACCTGCAGGGCGATCTCTGTGATCATCTGTTTTTTTCTTTCTTTCTTAAAACTTTCCGTGTCTCCGGTTTTAAATGAGCCGTACAATTCTTCAAGCTTTTTGGAGGCCGATAAAATATAGTCGTTATACACATGCTCATCTTCTTTATCTTCCTGGTAATTTTTATATTCTTTTGATTCTTTACCGAATCTATAACTCAGGAACAGCTCAGCCCCTTTGTCACCAATAAAATTAGCGAGGTTCTCATTAAATGTAACATTGTTCTTTACGTATAATGTTCCGTGTGTTAATTCATGAATAATTAAGTTTGCAAGACTTCCTTCATCGCGTTTCAGCATTCCGCTTAATATAGGATCTTTGAACCATCCTAATGTTGACCAACCGGAAGGACTGTAAACATCCACATCATAGTTCTCCATTCTTAATTTCAGAATTTCCTTTTGCAAGGGTGCGGCCTCAAAAAATCCTTTATATGAAACAGTTCCCAAAAAAGGAAACTTCCATTCTTTGGCTTTCAATTTATAAGGTTCCGCAGCGGAAACTGTCCATAATACCGGCTTTCCGTGTTGATTGTAAACCGTTGAATAGTTTTTACTGAAATTGATCCCAAGGCTGTCGAAGGCGAATCTTTTGATCTCTGAAATAAGAATTAATTTTTGTTTCAGTGAATCCGGAAAAGAAATGTCATTCAAGACCTCTTCTACAGGTTGGGCATTCTTTACTATCATCAATTGTCCTTTCCCTTGTCGTATCCCATAAATGATCAGGTCATGCCAGATCAGGCAGCAAGCCATGACCAGCAAGAGCAGAAGGTTTAAGAATAGCCTGATCTTTACTTTGAACATTCCGCAAAGATACTTTATAAAAAGTGTATTTTTGGTTCATATTCAAACGATATGTTTTTTGTTTTTTCGAAGATCCTGGCTTTTTTGATAACTCCCATTGTATGGATCGTGCTTCTTTTGTCATGGGGCCTTCTCACAAAGAATGAAAAGAGAAAAAAATATTTACTCAGACTCACGCTGATCTTAATTCTCTTTTTTTCAAACAATTTTATTTTTGATGAAATGGTCAGATGCTGGGAACTCCCTGCAACCGAATACAAAGAAGTAAAAAAGTATCAATATGGAATTGTTCTTGGTGGAATGAGCTCATATGATCCTGCAATGCAGAGAGCACAGTTTTACAGAGGTGTTGACCGCCTTATTCAAACGGTAGAATTATATCGTAAAGGAATTATAAAAAAAATAATTTTTACCGGTGGCTCCGGAAGTATTCTTCATCCGGAGCAGAAGGAAGGTAATTACATAAACCGGTATTTATTGTATATGGGTATTCCCAAGGAAGATTTTTTAATTGAATCAGAATCTCAAAACACGCGGGAAAATGCAACTTTAACAAAAAAGATGTTGGATGAAAAAAATATAAAAGGTGATTTTCTTCTTATTACATCGGCATTTCACATGAGGAGGAGTCTTGGATGTTTCCGAAAGGTTGGATTAAGTGTTGACCCTTACAGCACCGATCGTTATTCAGGCCCCCGCAAATTCGAATTCGATCATTTAATAATTCCGAATATTTCCGCTATGTATGACTGGACGAATATCATCCATGAAATAGTAGGATATGTAACTTATAAATTATCAGGTTATCTGAAATAAAAAAATGCGGCTGAGGCCGCATTTTTTTATTATTTAATTATAAATTTTCCGCTTAGAGGCTGGGTTTCTTGTCCCTCGAGAGAATAAAGATATGTTCCTGAATTTAATCCCTCCTTGTTGATTGAAAAGGTTCCTTTCACATTATTATAAGTGCGAACAAGTTTCCCTTGCATATCATATACAGAAAGAGTGAAGTTCTTGTTTACTGATCCATTTATTGTAATTACCGCACTTTCATAAAATGGATTCGGATAAATTTTTACGTTTAATTCATCTGATTTAATATTATTTATTTCGGTAGTAATGCTGAAGCAATTGTTATACAGAGCCTGTGCTTTATCATCAGCTACTTTTAATGCAGCTACTGATGCCAAAGGTCCTCCCGAAGTTGCCTTTGCCCAAAGAACAGCTGTGGTTATATAATTAATTGCACCGGGCTGTAAAGTGAATGGACCTGCACTTTCCAGAAATCTGCGGTCACCAGGTGAAAGTGGTACCCCGCTTTCTGTCCAGGAGGCCTGAGGTGAAGGTGATGCCGCGGTTCCGCCCACCCCCCATCCGATTGGATCAGAAGTGCCGGGAAACATATAGTTACAAACCAATGTGCTTGTAGAATGCCCATTTCCTCCGTATGTCATCGAAGTATTGTTTTTCCACATACCTTTTAAATAATTATAATAGTGAAGGGCGGTTGTAGGGTTTCCATAGCTTGTATTATCATTATTATAATAAACAAACTTTTTCATTCCCAGGCGCTCGTTATCTACGATTCCATCTCCATAATTGGAAAAGCTTGCGGGAACTGTTGATGCGGAATTATCAATTCCATTTGAATCTGCATAAGGACCTTCTAAAAAGTCGATTCCCAGAGCGGGCGGATTTGATCCATAAATACCATCCGTATTGTTTCCATTGTAACAATACCCTAAACCTCTTTCTACATCGCACCCTATATAATCATCTCCAAAAGTTCCAATATCAGGATCCGCGAATTGACCGAAATATGTATTATAAAGAAAAAAAGATGACATGTTTTTGATCTTATACTTATAAAACGTGGCATTGTTAATTTCATCGTTTGTTGCAAAGGCAAAAGCCTGAGCTTGAATTTCAAGTCCGATAGAGGAACCTCCTGATTCTGTATGAATATTTCCTGCATCATTAAAAACCCACCAAAGAACTTCATTACCATTTAATTGATGACTACAATTTGATGAATTTGAAAGATTAAAATCCGGATAATCTCCGGCAGCAGGATTGTAAACACCATCATTATTGAAATCAAAATAAGGAGCAAGCATTTGTCCCATAGGGCCAGTGACCGGCCAGTTCTGAATTGTAAATAATTCAGTAGTTGAAATCGGACACGGTCCGATTGATCCGGTTAATACCCAATTGTGATATGTTATTACACTTGATTTATTTATCTTAAATAATCTATCATAATCTAAACACTGAGAAGCGTCCGTTGTAGCAGTTGAAGGATCCAATGGCCCGGGAAAATAATCATTTCCAGTTTGACGATATGTTTGTGCTGCGAGTTTAAGCTGCCCCCCGGCATCCAATCCTCCTATCCACAGTGATCCCGCAAAAAGTGAATGTTTCCCCGAACCAGCGGGTATTTCATAACCTGCATTTGTAAGATCCCACCACATATCTCCGCCTGCAAGAATTTTCGCACGGACATTATTAATATCCAGGTCAACTATTGCTGTTGCCGGAGCACAGCCCGCACGAAGGGGTTGCTGGCTGTTAACTATTGTACTCTGATTTATATTTTCCTTTGCAGAGATTGAAAAAGTAAAAAGAAATAATGATGCAGTTAAGGAAACTGCAGATAAATTTTTCATGAAGATAGATTAGAGATGATATAATTACAAAGCGTTTAACTTTTCCACAAAGCCGATCACTTTATCTCCTAATTCTTCTTTAATAGCAGAGAAATGTTTCTGTACTTCCTTTTTTGATTTTAAACTTTTCGCTGAATTGGTGCGTGCAATAAGCTCATCTGCAAGATCCACAGCTTCATCAACGATCGCTTCAACTTCTTTTTCGTTTTTGCCTTCGTTGTTAAGTAATGATTCATAACACTCTTCGATCACATCACCTAATAAACCATTGATGTTTCTTTTTAGTTCTCTTCTGTTTGCCATGTTGTTTGTTTTTTTAGGGATTAATTCAATGAAGCTAATTGCTCTTCGATCGCCTTGATCTTAGCTAACGCATCAGCTTGCTTTTTTCTTTCATTCTCTAATAATTCAGGTTTTGCATTCGCCAGAAATTTTTCATTTGCCAGCTTTATCTCAACTGATTTTAAAAAGCCTTTATTGTATTCAAGGTCTTTTGCAAGTCTTTCTTTTTCAGCTTCGACATCAATGTTCTGTGAAAGCGGGACAAAGAATTCAGCATGCTTTAACACGAAAGAAAATGCATTCTCCACTTTTTCATTTACATATTCAAAGCTGCTCAGATTACAAAGTTTCACTATAATATCATCGTATGTTTTGATCACTTCTCCCTGGTTCACTTTTTCAAATACCTGTAGCTTTTCTTTCGGAGAAATGTTTTTCTGCTTTCTCAGGTTCCTGATATTGGTAATTACTTCCATCACAACCTCGAAATGTTTTACGATCTCTTCGTTTTTGTCAATAGATTTAGGCCATTCGGCCACAATGATACAGTCCTTCTCGTCTCTTTCTCCGATCAAATGCCAGATCTCTTCAGTGATAAATGGCATGAATGGATGAAGTACTTTTAAGATCTTTTCGAAAAAGAGAATGGTTGAATCATACGTTGCTTTATCAATTGGTAATGACTTTCCATCAACAAATTCCGGCTTGATCATTTCAAGATACCATGCACAGAAATCATCCCACACTAATTTGTAAGTTGTCATTAATGCTTCACTCATCCTGTACTTTGAGTACAGGTCATTAATTATAATAAGTTGTTCATTGAACTTAGCATCAAACCATTTTACAGCAATTTTGCTGGCTTCGCTTTGTTTAGCATCTCCGATTTCCCAGCCTTTGATAAGGCGGAAAGCATTCCAGACTTTATTAGAAAAATTTCTTCCCTGCTCACACATGCTCTCATCAAAAGGAAGATCATTTCCTGCAGGAGAACATAAAAGCATTCCTACACGAACTCCATCTGCACCATATTGATTTATTAGATCGATCGGGTCAGGTGAATTACCTAAAGATTTACTCATTTTTCTTCCCTGCTTATCGCGAACGATACCGGTCAGGTAAACATTTGTGAAAGGTTTTTGTCCTCTGTATTCATATCCGGCAATGATCATTCGGGCAACCCAAAAGAACAGGATCTCAGGTGCCGTAACAAGATCATTTGTTGGATAATAATATTTTATATCTTCTCCATCAGGATTCTTAAATCCGTCAAATACAGAGATTGGCCATAACCATGACGAGAACCAGGTATCAAGAACATCTTCATCCTGTCGAAGATCAGAAACCTGAAATTTGAAATTTGGATTTGATTTTTTCGCAAGATTAATTGCATCTTCTCCTGTTTTGGCAACTAAAAAAGTTCCATCGGGCGCGTACCATGCAGGGATTCGTTGTCCCCACCATAACTGACGGCTGATACACCAATCGTGTACATTTTCCATCCAGTGTTTGTATGTATTCACAAACTTTTCCGGAATCAGTTTTATCTCTCCGTTCAAAACATTCTCTAAAGCCGGTTTTGAAACCTGATCCATTTTAAGGAACCACTGCATCGATAGTTTTGGTTCAATGACAGCATTGGTTCTTTCACTGTAGCCAACTTTATTTTTGATGTCTTCAACCTTTACAATATGACCCATTTCTTCAAGGTCCTTTGCAATTTTTTTACGAACAGTAAAACGATCTTCACCGATATAGAATTTCGCGGATTCACTCATTTTACCATCGGCAGCTATTGTATCGATCACTTCCAGCTTGTGTTTAACTCCAAGATTATAGTCATTGATATCGTGAGCAGGAGTAACTTTTAAAGCTCCTGTTCCGAACTCCATGGTGATATAATCATCAGTAATGATTGGCACACTGCGGTTCACCATTGGTATGATGCAGCGTTTTCCATGCAAATTTTTGTAACGCTCATCCTCAGGATGAACACAAACTGCCGTATCTCCTAATATGGTTTCCGGACGGGTAGTAGCAATGGTGATCCACTCATCAGCAGTCCCTTCTATCTTATATTTAACATAGAATAATTTGGAATTAACTTCTTTATGTAGTACTTCTTCATCAGAAACAGCCGTTAACCCCTGCGGGTCCCAATTCACCATTCTTACACCACGGTAAATTTGTCCTTTATTATAAAGATCAATGAACACATCAATCACTGCTTCGCTAAGATCTTCTTCCATTGTAAACCGGGTACGATCCCAATCACAGGAAGCACCTAGTTTTTCAAGTTGTTTCAGAATGATTCCGCCATATTTCTCTTTCCACTCCCATGCATGTTTAAGAAAATCTTCACGTGTCAGATCGGTTTTGTTGATCCCCTGTTCTTTCAGTAATGCTACAACTTTTGCTTCCGTTGCAATAGATGCATGGTCCGTTCCAGGTACCCAGCATGCATTTTTACCCTGCATACGCGCTCTCCGGATTAGGACATCCTGTATGGTATTGTTAAGCATGTGGCCCATGTGAAGGACGCCAGTAACGTTAGGAGGCGGAATTACAATTGTATAGGGTTCACGGTCATCAGGAGTTGATTTAAAGAATTTATGTTTTAGCCAATGGCTGTACCATTTGTCCTCAGTTATTTTCGGATCGTAGGTTTTAGGAATTTCCATAATAATTTACTTACTTCGTTTCTTTTTCAGAAGGGCAAATTTACATATTTTTTTGCAATTTATGGGCTAAAACGCCTATAATTGTGGAGTTTGCTGCAAAGCTTCAGTTGAAGCGTGCATATGAGGAAAGTGTAATTATAATTCAAGCTTCCGATGTTCTTAAAATGGCACGATTTTGGCTTATTGCGAACCGGAAAAATTTAACCTTAACCGATTAAATTTCAGAACAAAATGAAAAAAGTATTTTTTACCTTAAGTGTTATTGCATTCGCATCTTTTGCTTCAGCTCAGCGCAAACTGAACCAGTTACTCCTGCTAAACCTGCTGCAGAAAAGCCTGCTAGTTTAGCTGAAATAACTTTCGAAAAGGATGTTCATGATTTCGGAACCATTGAATATGCAGGTAACGGAACCTATGAATTCAAGTTTAAGAACACAGGAAAAGAGCCATTAATAATTAGTGATGCAAAAGGTTCATGCGGTTGTACAGTTCCGACTTATCCTAAGAATGTTCCGATCAAACCGGGTGATTCTGAAGTGATCAAGGTTACTTACGACACAAAACGTGCGGGTAATTTCACAAAGACAGTTACTATTCATTCTAATGCTAAATCACCGGATAAAATTTTAACAATAAAAGGTCATGTTGAACCTGCAGCTGTTGAAGAAGCTTTTCCAGCAAATGGAAAAAAAGATGACGGAGCAACACCTTTTGAAAAACATTAATAATTTAAATAACTAAACTAAATCTAAATCTAAAACAAATGAAAAAAGCAATCTTATCCATCGGGTTATTCGTTTGTGTTGCTGTTGCAAGTGCACAGGAAACATCAACTCCCAATCCGGTAAATCCAAATGCTCCTAAGTTTAAATTTGAAACTGAAGTGATCGATTATGGTACCATCGAGCATAATGCAAATGGCGACAGAGAATTTAAGTTTACAAACGTTGGAAAAGAGCCTTTGATCATTACAAGTGCTGTTGGTTCATGCGGTTGTACTGTTCCTACTGCTCCGAAAGATCCTGTTAAACCGGGTGCTTCAGCAACTATAAAAGTTCATTATGCAACAGATCGTATCGGTGCTTTTGAAAAACAAATCACGATAACTTCTAATGCGGATACTCCTTCAAAAGTGATCAAGATCAAAGGTGTTGTAAAACCAGATCCTGCTCCTGCTGATGGAACTGCTGCTCCTGCAGAAAAACACTAATTGTTTGTGTAATATTAGTATCTCTATGATCCCTTCGCAGTAAAATGCGGAGGGATCATTGTTTTAATCAGACTTAGCTTGAGCGAAGCGAAAAGCTTAGTCTGATTTATCCCGAGGAAACTCGGGATCTTAATCATGCAAAGCAAAGTTGTCTGATTTATCCTGAGGAAACTCGGGATCTTAATCATGCGAAGCAAAGTTTTCTGGATTATCCCGGGGAAACTCGGGGCTTTGCGCGAAGATTTCTCAAGAAATCAGTATCTACATAACTCAGCTTAACGAAAATTATAAGTCATGAAGTCAGTCTCAGTTCTGTTCTTATTATGTGTGCTCTTTTCATATAGATCTTTTTCTCAGCAAATAACCTTTAAGTCTCTCAAACAGAATTTCGGTTTTGTCCATGAGGGAGATACTGTGCACCTTAATTATGAGCTTACCAATACAGGCGATAAACCTTTGATTATCTCTAATTATGAAGTTGAATGCGGCTGCACAGTCATGAAAATTCCTCCAAACCCTATTGCTCCCGGTGAAAAATATGTTTTACAGATCTCTTTTGATACTCATAAGAAATATGATCGTCAGG
Source organism: Bacteroidota bacterium (assembly GCA_021323165.1). Taxonomy (GTDB): domain Bacteria; phylum Bacteroidota; class Bacteroidia; order 2-12-FULL-35-15; family 2-12-FULL-35-15; genus 2-12-FULL-35-15. The sequence goes on from JAJTCJ010000037.1 coordinate 22,095, forward strand.
ACAGGACTGTTAAAGTAATTTCCAATGCTGTTAATTCTCCATCAATTCTTAGATTTAAAGGTGTTGTTCTTAAGTCTAAGAAGGAGAAATAGACTTTCCTTTTCAACTTTGTGAATCTATGTGTTCTGAGTGCCTTAGTGGTTAAAAATTCTTATTACCTTTGCCGCCACACAAAAAATCCAAGAATGCCTAAAGTATCAAATAAGGGTGAGCACATGCCTGCTTCACCTATCCGTAAACTGGTTCCCTTTGCAGAAGTTGCTAAAAAGAAGGGACATAAAATATATCATCTTAACATCGGTCAGCCGGATATTGAAACTCCGGAAGTTATGATGAATGCTATTAAA
>JAJTCJ010000143.1 GCA_021323165.1 Bacteroidota bacterium
AAAAAATTGTGCAGATCAATTAAAAATTATTACATTTGCATCCCAATTAGTAAAAAAGAAACAAAATGGCATCAAAAGGCAATAGAATTCAGGTTATCATGGAGTGTACCGAGCATAAAGACAGCGGTAAGCCGGGAACATCCCGTTACATCACTACCAAGAACAAAAAGAACACTACTGAGCGTTTAGAGTTGAAAAAATACAACCCTATCCTTAAAAAAGTAACTGTACACAAAGAAATTAAGTAATAAAAAGTTATTGGTTGATCCTAAAAGATTCAAAACCATAACATTTAAAATATAAGAACATGGCAAAGAAAGTTGTTGCGACACTGAAATCAGGTAAAGGAAAAGACTTTACTAAAGTAATTAAAATGGTAAGATCTCCTAAAACAGGTGCTTACACTTTTAAAGAAGAGATCGTTCATAACGATCATATTAAAGATTTTTTAGCTTCTAAATAATTTTAGGCTAACATCTGTATTTAAAGGCTCCTCAACAAAGGGAGCTTTTATTATTTAAGGGAATGTTAAACGTTAAGAGTTAAATTTTAACTCACCAAAAATTATGGGTATTTTTAGTTTCTTCAGTAAAGAAAAAAAGGAAAGTCTTGATAAAGGGCTTTTTGTTACGAAGCAAAGCTTTTTCAGCAAACTGGCAAATGCCATTATGTTTAAAGCTACTGTGGATGATGAAGTATTGGAAAATCTTGAAGAGATCCTGCTTACCTCAGATGTTGGGGTTGATACATCTTTGCGGATTATTGAAAGGATACGAAAAAGGGTTTCTAAAGAATTTAAGGTTGATACCTCTGAGCTGAATGCTATTTTAAGAGTAGAGATTGCTGAATTACTTGTCTCCAATGGAATGGAGGATAAAGCAGATTTTTCTATCCCTCCAAATAAAAAGCCTTATGTTATAATGGTGGTTGGTGTTAACGGTGTTGGTAAAACCACAACTATCGGTAAATTGGCGTATCAGTTTAAAAAAGCAGGAAAGAGTGTAATTATAGGTGCTGCAGATACTTTCCGTGCTGCCGCAGTTGATCAGGTAAAGATCTGGGGTGAACGTACAGGTGTTCCTGTGGTTTCACAGGGAATGAATGCTGATCCGGCTTCTGTTGCATTTGATACACTTAGCTCTGCTGTTGCCAAAGGTGCTGATATTGTTATTATTGATACTGCAGGAAGACTTCATAATAAAGTTAACCTGATGGCTGAGCTTACAAAGATCAAGAATGTAATGCGTAAGATCGTCCCTGATGCCCCTCATGAGATATTATTAGTGTTAGATGCATCTACCGGTCAGAATGCAATTGAACAGTGTAAACAGTTTACAGCTGCGACAGATGTAAATGCTCTTGCACTTACTAAACTTGACGGCACTGCTAAAGGTGGTGTGGTGATCGGGATCTCCGATTCATTTAAGATCCCTGTAAAATATATTGGTGTTGGTGAGCAGATGGAAGATCTGCAGGTATTCAACAAACATGAATTTGTAGACAGCTTGTTCAAGCAATAGTCTGAAAAGAAAACCGGATAGCTTTCACTACCCGGTTTTTTTTATAAAACATTTAGGTATTATCTTATCAAAGATAATATGCTATCCAGTTTTACCACTGCTCCTTCACCTGGAGTGATTTCAATATAAACAACCGGAGTTCCGATAGTAAAAGAGGCTTCTAAGGATTGACCATTTATTCTAACAGTCTTTCCTGTTGTTTCATCAGTAACAGTTGCTGAACCATCAGCATAAATAGCTTCTATTCTTCCTCCTTTTTTTCCTTCCTGTACATCATAAGTAACTTCACTTTGAGCTTTTACTGCTGAACATGTTAAAGCGAATAATGCAAATGCAAATAATTTTTTCATTTTTTTTGATTTAGGTTTGTTCGGCAAATGTATTAAAAACTTCGACAAGTATGGGCTAAATCATTATTAATTGAAAAATATAATCTTTTTAAAGTTAAACTGGGACTTCGATTATTACCGTAGTTCCTTTTCCTACATTCGAATCAAAATCAACTCTTCCTTGAAGGAACTCTATCCTGGAAGTTATGTTTTTTAGTCCTATCCCTCCAGATTCATTCAGTTTTTTTGTGTCAAATCCAACTCCGTTATCCTCTATAATTATTGTTAATTCATTATCATGTTTAATAAGCTGAATAGTGATATGATTTGCCTTCGCATGTTTAAGAATATTGCTTACAATCTCCTGTAACACTCTAAAAAGTATTGTCTCTGTCGTTGGTTCAAGGCGCTGATTTAAACCTGTGATTTCAAGGTCAATTTTTAATTTATCAATTCCAGTCAGCTTATTTATAAACTCCCTTACTGCTGCTACTAATCCCGATTTTAATAAAGCATTCGGCATCATGCTGTGTGATACAGAACGAACTTCTTTTACCGAATCATCTACAAGTTCCATCGCATTCTTAAGTGCAGATTGCGATTCGATCTCAGTTAGCTTTAGCTTATTCTCCAGACTGCTTAAGTTAAGCTTCGCTGCGGATAATGTTTGTCCGACTCCGTCATGCAGATCCCGGGCAATGCGCATACGTTCATTTTCTTCTGCTTCGATAATTGCCTTTGATCTCAGATCCTGCTGACGGAGTAATTCTGCACTAAGTAGCGCTTCCTGTTTTAATTTATAGCGATTGTAGATAAGGTAAGAAAGTAAAATGATAAGTAGAATGGAAACAACAAGGATATATGTTATGATGTTTTTCCTTTCTACTTCAGCCTTTGTGATGATTATTTCAGCATTTTGTAAAGCCGTTTTTTTGTCATATTCTGCTTGTGTTGCCGCTTCTTTTTTCTCAAACTCATAGGTCATTTCCTTACGGGTGATCTCCTTATTTTTCTCTTCATTGAAAATACTATCCTTTAAGATCATTGCATTTTTGTAATGGTCAAATGCTTTTTTATAGTTACCGTTTTTTTTGTAAACCTCAGAGAGGTATTCCTCAGCTTCCATTACTTGTTTAGTGAGACCGGATTCCTTGCCTATCTTTAATGATTTCAGGAAACATTCTTCAGCTAATTTGTTTTTATTTTGCTGCAAGTATATAAAACCCATATTACTCAAAGTGATCGTTATCCCTGATTTATTACCGATCTCTTCATATAACTTCAGGGATTCAAGATAATTTTTAAGAGCCTCATCATATTGTGAAATCGACTTGTAATCATTTCCAATGCTGCCTAAATTAAGGGCCATACCTTTTGAATTTTTTAATTCGGTATATAGCTTTAAAGCCTTTTGGTGATATTCAAGAGCTTTGCTGATATTGTTTTGTCCTTTATATGCATTTCCAATATTTCCCAGATCGGCAGCCATGCCTTTCTTATTCATCATTGACGAATCAATTTTAAAAGCCGCAGAATAATATTCCAGTGATTTGTCGTAGTCTTCCTGGCCTTTATAAACCACCCCAATATTACTCAGGCATGATGCGATTCCTTTTTTATTTCCACAGGCCTCTTCAATTTTTAATGATCTGAGATAATATTCAAGAGATAGAGGATAATTCGCACGTAAATAATAATAGGTTCCGATATTTCTTAATGTTTCTGCGATTCCTTTATTCCATTTAAGCTTTTGGGACAGGACTAATGCCTGGTTTCCATAAACCATTCCCGAATCTGAATCCATCAGCTCCCACAATACGTCATAAGATGATTAACTTTATTAGTGTCTTCTTTTTCTGTTTTTAATGAAAGGATAAGAGAATCAATATTGTTTTGAGCACAGGAGATCCCAACACTTAAAGCAAATAGAATTGTATATAAAGTGTTTTTCATTTGGGGTCTTCCAAAATTGTTTGTAGAATTTATTTAACCGGAACTTCAATGATCACAGTTGTACCCTTTCCTGGATTAGAATCAAAATCCACTCTTCCCTGAAGGAATTCAATTCTCGAAGTAATATTCTTCAAACCGATCCCCGCAGATTCACTCATCTTTTTTGTATCGAATCCAACTCCGTTATCTTCGATGATCATTGTAAGCTCGGTTTCGTGTTTAACCAATTGAATCGTGATGTGATTTGCTTTAGCATGTTTCAGAATGTTACTTATTACTTCCTGCAATACTCTGAAAAGAATAGTTTCTGTTGTTGATTCAAGTCGTTGATCTAAGCCTGTGATTTCAAGATCTATTTTTAATTTATCAATTCCCGAAAGCTTATTAATAAACTCTCTTACGGCTGCTACCAATCCCGATTTTAATAATGCATTCGGCATCATACTGTGTGATACTGAACGAACTTCTTTAACAGAGTCATCCACAAGATCCATCGCATTTTTTAGAGCAGATTGAGATTCTACTTCTGTAAGCTTGAGTTTATTTTCCAGGCTGCTTAAGTTGAGTTTAGCTGCCGATAATGTTTGTCCGACCCCATCGTGCAGATCACGTGCAATACGCATACGTTCATTTTCTTCTGCTTCTATTATAGCTTTTGATCGAAGATCCTGTTGTCGCAGTAATTCTGAACTTAGAATAGCTTCCTGTTTTAATTTATATCGGTTGTAGATCAGATAGGAAAGCAATATTATTAATAAGATTGAAGCAACAAGTATGTAGGTAATGATGTTTTTTCTTTCTACTTCCGCTTTTGTGACAGTGATTTCTGCATTTTGTTTTGCAAGCTCCAGATCTTTTTTCTCCGTCTCATATTTTACTTCCATCTCTGCGATCTGAGATGCTGACTCCTTTGAAAAGACAGTATCTTTAAGATCGACATATTTATCAAGATAGTGTTTTGCAAGCTCACCATTATTCATAAAGCCATAAATGGTGGCGAGCTGCCGGTATGTAAGCGCTAACTGAGAGTGATCGTTTGGCTGAGTCTGATTTAGTACATCCAGACTGAATTTTTCTGCTTGTTTATATTCTTTCTTATCGGTGAGGACGCAACTCATGTTATGGGCATAAATGCGTTCTCCCATCTTATCATTAATTTCTTTCGCAATAGCATGTGCCTTTTCATAATACGAATATGCTTCATCAATTTTTTTTTCTGCTCTTAGATTACGGCCGATTGAATTATAGGCAGCTGCCTCATTTGCTTTATCTCCATATTTTTTAAAGATCTCTAATGCTTTGATAAGGTATTCGTTCGCCACTTTTATGTTTCCTTTGTTTTTATAAGCAGAGGCAAGGTTTCCATAGCAATGGCCTATATAATATTCGTTCTTGTTTTTTAAATGAATAGCAATGGCCTTTTCTACATATTCTATTTCTTTATCGAAATTTTTTAATTTATCATAAGCAATAGCAATGTTATTAAGCGTCATAGCAAGATATCTTTCATTGCCGATCTCCTCAAAAATTTTAAGTGCCTGAAACTGTATCTCCAATGCTTTATTGTAATTACCCAGATCCTGGTGAATTAAACCGATCTTACTAAGACTTCCGCCCATAAGGGTTTTGTCTTTGAAATTTTTTCTTATTTCGTACGACTTTGTATAATAGACAAGGGCGCTGTCAGGCTTATTCAGCTTGTAGAATGCAATTCCGATATCATTATAGGCCTGAGAGATCCATTTATTATCGGATATTTTTCTGGCAAGGGCTAATTCATCTTCCCCATATTTCTTTGATAATTGCGCATCATTCTCGCTGTATATCCAGTTAAGGTCTGAGAGAGCTTTTAATTTTATTGTGTCGGGAAGGGAAGAAGTTATTACTTTTTTTAAAGAATCAGCTTCATTTGTCTGGCCGAATATGGTTCGGAACAATAGAAATGCAAGTAAAACAAGGAAAATACGTGTCTTTTTCATACCTTTGTATTCCCCTGAAAAGGGGCGATTTAATTAGCGAATATAATACAATTTGGCATTTCCTTAATGAAAACAA
>JAJTCJ010000144.1 GCA_021323165.1 Bacteroidota bacterium
ATTTAATAATTGGGACAGCGTTGTGGCTCCTGTGCGCAACGAGCTCGTTTTTGAGGATAAGAATAAGAAATACGGTGCATTTGCTTTGCGCAGAAATCATAATAAAAATGTAGGTATCGCCTTGTTTATTACAGGAGCAGCCTTTGTTTTTGCTATGAGCCTGCCGAAAATTATGGAAATGTTCAGCAGCGCAATGGAAGAAACCGGCCCGCCTATCGACATCACTACAGTTGATCTTACGCCTCCGCCTCCATTGGACGAGACCTTACCTCCACCACCTCCACCACCTCCACCACCTGTAATGGAAACTGTGAAGTTTACTCCTCCGGTTGTTACGGACGAAGAAGTGGTTGAAGATCCACCGCCTGTTATTACCGAGGAAACTCCTCAGATCAGTACTGAAACTCAGGAAGGTGACGGAAGTGAAAATATCATTATTCCTGAAGAAGCAGGAAATGGTGTTGTTGAACCTGTTATCGAAGCTCCTTTAACTATTGTTGAACAGATGCCGACTTTCCCAGGCGGTGAAGCTGAGATGATGAAATATATTCAGAAGAACGTACAGTATCCTCAGGTAGAAAAAGAAGCCGGGATTTCCGGAACTTGTTACGTGGAGAAGTTCGTGTTCAGTTCAACTTACCTATCAAATTTACTTTAAGATAGTCAGGCTTTAACTGTTTCAAATTCCTATAAAGTGATATTCGACAGTAATCCACAGGCAGTTAAAATACGTTACTATATTAATTTTTTAATGGTAGCGGTTTACTTCGCCCTCGGATTACTGTTTTTTTTTACTGATATTGCTTTTGATACTTTTCCCGCAAACCGTAAGCCTATCGCCATTGTATTTTTTGTTTATGGTCTTTTCAGACTGATATTAACGATCCAAAAGATCAGGAAACTTAATCAATGAATTATTTTATTTCCTTCAGAACAACGATTGAAAATAATTGGATTTCATAGAAGTTTAAACGACATATTATTTATAAATGAAACTTAAGAAAGGTATAAACAGAGTTCGCTTTTACCTGAGTTTCCTCTTGTTAGGATTCTACTTAACCGTGGGATTTATATTTTTGTTCACCGAGGTGTGGGCTGATCTTGTTCCCAAAGGAAGATACCTTATAGGCTTGCTTTTGATCATCTTCGGGATTTTACGTTTTTATATCGCTTATCGAAGATTCGACAATAAGAACATTGACTTTAAAGAAAAGGATGATGTTAAACAGGAATAACTATATATCGATCGCTTTCTTAATCCTTTTGGCAATTGCCTGCAACAATCAGCAGAGCAATAAGCCAGAACCAACTGATACTATGACTTCCGGCTCAGTAAAGATCGTTGTGGATGAATCGTATTTTAATTTATTTCAAACACAGATCTACACTTTTGAATCCCTCTATCCTAATGCTGACATTCAACCAACTTACCTGCCTGAAAGTGATGCATTAAATCGTTTGATGATGGACTCTTGCAAGGTTGTGATAATTTCACGGGATCTTACTTCTTCCGAACGTAAAACATTTGAAGCAAACAATCTTTTTCCGATCTCAACTAAGATCGGTGAAGACGCAATCGCTTTGATCGTTCACCCGGATAATCCTGATTCCACTCTCTCCGAGGAGGATGTAATTAAGATCCTAAGCGGGAAGGATTCAGTATGGTCACAGATAAACAAGAATTCGACACTGGGAAAGCTTCAGATCGTGTTTGATAACAAAGGTTCTGCAAATGCAAGGTTTATGAAGGATACTTTACTGAAAGGCAAGGAATTTTCATCAAATGTTTTCGCTCTGGAATCCAACCCTGCTGTTATTGAATATGTAGCTAAAACTAAAGGTGCTATTGGATTTATCAGTGTAAACTGGATCAGCGACAATGATGATCCTAAAGTTCAGGAAATAAATAAAAAAATTAAAGTATTGGCGGTATCAAAAGGCTCCTCAGCACCTGTTAAGCCGGAGCAGTCACATATTAAGGAAAAAGATTACCCTTTTACCCGCAGTATATACATGATAAACAGGCAAACAAGGGCGGGTCTTGGCACAGGGTTTGTTTCCTTCGTAGCCGGAGAAAAAGGTCAGTTAATGATATTGAAATCAGGTTTAATTCCCGGTTTTCCTCCCGAAAGAAAAATTAAAATAAAATACTAGATCATATGAAAAAGATGAAATTGATTTTTATGGCTTCTATTATGTCTGCAGCAACAATGTTCGGACAAACTCTTAATGAAGCTGTAAAGTTAACCACGAATGAACAATTCGAAAAAGCTGATGCTGCTTTCAAAACTTTAACTCAGGGTCAGCCAAATAATGGGGAGTTTCTTTTTTATTATGGTGAGAATTTTTTCAAAAATGACCAATTTGATAAAGCGAATGAGCAATATCAGAAAGCGGTTGATGCAAACGCAACGAGTCCTTTTGGTTACGTTGGATTAGGAAAGATCCAATGGTTTGCTGGTAAGCAGACCGAGGCGAAAGCAAATTTTTATAAAGCCACCACTCTTGCTGCCGGTAAAAATGCAGCTGTTCTTATGAGAATCGCTGAAGCATATACAAATGCTGAAACAAAGAATTTACCTGAAGCAATGACTTTATTGACTCAGGCTTCAAAGCTTGAACCTAAAAATCCTGAAGTTTATATTTTGATGGGTGATGTTTATCTTGAACAGAACGAAGGATCAAAAGCAATTGAAAATTATGAAAAGGCTGGAGCTTTAGATGCTAAATCACCGCGTGCGATCTTAAAACAAGGACAGGTTTGGAATCGCGCCAAGAATTATAATCTTGCAATTGACACATACAAAAAAGCAAAACTTGTAGATTCAACATTTGCTCCCGCTTACCGTGAAATTGCAGAGATCTATTTACGTGCCGCTCAATATGGTAATGCTGCTGCTAATGCGAAACGTTACCTGGATCTGAACAACGACTGCAGTGCAAGAAGCCGTTATGCAGGAATACTTTATCAGGCAAAAAAATATAAAGAATCAGTAGAGGCAGCGAATATGGCTTTAGCATGTGATTCTAATAATGTATATACATATCGTTATAAAAGCTACTCTCAATTTGAAACTGCTGATTACATCGGAGGTTTAGAAACAATCAATAAGTTCTTTAGCAAGGGTTCAGAAAAGAAAGATTTTAAGATCATTCCTTTGGATTATGAATACCGTGCAAGATTGTTGGCTAAGAATAATAAAGATTCACTTGCCTTGATCGATTATAAGAAGGTGTTGGAATTACAGCCTGAGCGTGGTGATCTGAGTGGAGATATTGCTAATTCATACATTAAAATGAAAAAATATGCTGAAGCTATTGAAATGTTCAAGCAAAAAATAAATATTGGAAAAGCTAATGCGAACGATTATTTCGGAATAGGAAGGGCCTATTATTATTCTAAGGATTATATAAATGCGGATTCTTCTTTTATGCAAATTGTTAAGGCTCAGCCTGAGATGCCGCTTGGGTATTTTTGGAGAGCCCGTGCAAATTCTCAGTTGGATCCAAAGAATGAGCAGTGGTTGGCTAAACAATACTATGAAACATTCATAAGTAAAGTTAAGCCTGAAGAAGTTGAGAAGAATAAAAAGGATCTTATCGAAGCATATAATTACTTAGCAGCATATTACGCACAAAAGAAGGATTGCCCGAACGTTAAATTGTATATGCAGAAAGTTTTAGAACTTGACCCTGCAAATGCTCAGGCGAAAAAAGTTATAGCCGGACTTAAATGTTAAAACTAAAAAGATTATAAATTAAAAATCCGCTTCCTGATGGAAGCGGATTTTTTTGTCCTTATAATTTTTTAAGAATATCTTACTCGATTCTCTTCATATTTAATTCCTTCGGTGGAGCAATGATTAAAGGAACAGCTTCTACGGTTACTGAGCTTGTATCAAGCCCGAATGCTTTTTCTTCGGATAAACTGAAATGCTTCAGGAAAGAATAAATATCCAGGATTACTTTTTCACGTATAGGTAATTCGTTCTCGTAAGACAGGAATTTCTCAATTACAATAAAACGGAAATCCCCAATGATATTGTTTTTATTAAGCGATTTGTAACGGCTGGTAATATCTACTTCTTTGTTACGCACCATATCTTCAACCACTTTACGGAACATCAGGTTCACTCTTGGAGCTACACGGAATCCTAAACGGAAGTCGATCCGGATCACATCATCGTGAATGAACTCACTTACTTTATATTCCATTCTGTAAGGTTCATCTACAACATCAACGTGAACAAACCAATAAATATCAGCACGTTTAGGCTGTTTCTGCATGATAGAATAAATGATCTTGGATTCTATCTCTTCACGGTTATCAGCACTTGTCAGGTAAACCAGGTGCGTTGCATATTTCGGCACACTCATATCGCGGCTCAAATCTTCAAGCACAGGCAAATGGTCAGTAAGCTTAACAAACTCAACATAACGGTTCCGGATCTTTCTCGCGTAAAACCAGGCAAGCATAACCGAGGTAAGCAATACTGCGATCATTAAACTGATCCAGCCTCCATGAAGGAACTTATCCATCTGGGCCACCAGGAAAGCAACTTCCACAAAGAGATAAACTACTATAAAACCCCAGATGAATGGAGGCCAGTAACGTTTAATCTTCATGAAATACGTCAATAATCTTGATGACATTAGCATGCCAAGAATGATCGTTAATCCGTAAGCAGCTTCCATTTTTGTTGATTCTTCGAAATAAAGAACAACTACGATACATCCTGCGCAAAGCAACCAGTTTACTGAAGGGATATAAAGTTGCCCCTTTAGATCGCTGGGATATTTGATACGTGCCTTTGGCCAGAAGTTTAAACGAATCGCTTCATTGATCAATGTAAATGAACCGCTTATAAGGGCTTGACTGGCAACAATAGTTGCAATTGTTGCTAGCGCGATTCCTGTGGTAAGAAACCATGGAGGCATGATCGTGTAGAAAGGACTTTTATCACCAAGATATTCACCCTGATGTGCGATCAGCCATGCGCCCTGACCGAAATAATTTAATACCAATGTAGTTTTAACAAAGATCCAGCTGATGCGAATGTTTTGTCTTCCACAGTGTCCAAGATCCGAATACAAAGCTTCTGCTCCGGTTGTACAAAGAAACACAGCGCCTAACACCCAGAAACCACCGGGATGCTTAACAAGCAGATCGTAACCATACATTGGGTTAAGTGCAGCTAATACATCCCAGCTGCCAAGCAATTGAGAAACACCAAGAACACCAAGCATAAGGAACCAGACAAGCATAATGGGTCCGAAAAGCTTGCCAATAGAGGTTGTTCCGAACTGCTGGATTCCGAAAAGAAGAATGATGATAGCAATTACAATAGGAACAGTTGGAATATGTTTTAAGGATTCTACCATTCTTAAACCCTCAATGGCAGAAGAAACGGAAATAGGAGGAGTGATAATACCTTCTGCAAGTATGGCACTTCCGCCTATTACAGCCGGAAATAACAACCATTTTATTTTCGTTTTTTTAACAAGAGTATATAAAGAAAAGATTCCGCCTTCACCTTTATTATCAGCTCTTAAAGTAAGCACAACATATTTGAGTGTAGTCTGAAGAGTCAACGTCCAGAATATACAGGAGATGCCGCCCATAACAGTAGCGGCATTGATCGGTTCTTTACCAACAATAGCTTTTAAAACGTATAAAGGAGAAGTTCCAATGTCACCAAAAATAATTCCAAGTGTTACTAGAAGCCCTGCGGCAGAAAGACGGTGAACATGACGGTGTTGATTGCCCATTGAGATA
>JAJTCJ010000038.1 GCA_021323165.1 Bacteroidota bacterium
AAAACAATAAGTGAACTATTTTGTCCCTTTGTAGATGATCTGCTCATAATTATCCGGTATTTTGAATGGAAAGCTTTGCTCTTCATTTAAAGTTACCTTGGTGTAAGTTAGATCTATATTAACGTTCTTTTGCGCTTTAATTGTATAATTCATTTTCATAGGGAAAAGCTGGGTTTCATCGGCCTTTTCATATGCTCCAAAATGTGCGTCAAAACTGCGGTCCGGATTGAACTCATAAAAGAGGATGCGAGAGATTTTAAAATTTTCTGAAGTAAGAAAAATACTTTGAGCAGGCTCTCTTAATTCCTTACCGCGCTCCATCTTTCTTCTTTTGAATTTTCTGATTGTACCTAGTGTATACTGGCAATTATCAACTCCGGGCTTGATCTTTTCATCTTCATCATAAAAAGAAACACTGTTCCCAACAAGCAGCGACTGCAGCATTTCGAAGTCAAGCTCCGTATTTAAAAGCTTGCTGATATATGCATAGTCTCCTTTGAAATATTTGTTGCTCTGACCCGGAACTTTGGTAATGAATTTAACAGAATCTTTTGTGATGAACACGCGGGCTCCTTCAATTCCAAGCTTAGAGATCGACATCCAGATCACGCTGTCTTTTTTCATGCGCAGAGAAATTGTAAATGAATTGTCGGTGCTATCGATCACTGCTTCGGCACTTAGCTTTGCGCTCAGCCAGTTAAACTTTAATTCATTTGCCTGAAGGTTTGCTTTCAGGGTTTTTGCATTTTTAAAATCAAGAATACACTTACCATTATTCAGTGTAATTTTTTTCTGGTTCTTACAGGAAGAAAAACTGAAAACAAGCACAAACAAGAGAACGATCATTCGTACGCCATTAAAAGCAACTCTATGTAAATGCTTATTCATATAATTTTTTATCTGACACTTTTTTATCAATCTGATCACTTGCTCCGCCCGCTTTTTTTGCATCTATCCAGTATTTTAATGCTTCTTCTTTTTCACCAAGTTTGTATAACACATCACCATAATGTTCTAGCAGCGTGCCATTACCCCGCCCTCCATTATCCAATGCTTTACCGATCCAGATCTTAGCCTCTTCATACTTTTTCATCTGGTACAGGATCCAGCCATAAGTGTCCTGATATGAATTATTGTTTGGCTGAAGTTCATTGCTTTTTTTGGACATCGCTTCAGCCTTTTCAAGGTTGGTATTGCGGAGTGAAAGATAATAAGCGTAATTATTCAAAACATTTACATCGTTAGGATCGATCTCTAACGCTTTATTATATGCAGAATCAGAAGCAGAATGCTTCCTAAGCTGGTTGTAAATATCTCCAAGACTGGAGTAAAACTGAGCGAGAAGGCCCGGATTGTCAAAGACAAATTCTTTTCCTTCTAAAAGAGGAGGAATAGCTTCTTTATATTTTTTAAGCTGATAGTTTGAAAGTCCGTTGAAAAAATAGGGCAGGGGTTGATTCGGAAAAAGTTCCATTGACTCTTTACTTTCTTTTTCCAGAGAAGCATAATCACCTAAAGTGGCTTCTATTACAAGTAGTTCATGCCATAATGCATACTTTTCCTTATCAAGTGTAATTGCTCTTCTGTATTGTATCCTGGCCTCTTCATATTTTTTATCACGGTTCAGAAAATCGCCATAAATTGAAAATGCTTTTGCTTCATTAGGATGAACAGCTACAATTATTTTGCACAGCTCATCTGCATCCGGCCTTAACTCGGTATACGTTTCTGTGATTGAATAATATGAAAGCAGGATCTTTACTTTTGTATCAATATCAAGCTCCTGGCTTTTAAAAGCGATCTTGATTTCCTCAAATGCTTTTTCATTTTCTTTAATGCTTCTGTAATAATCAGCCAAAGACAAATGAACATAAGCGTTGTTCGGATCTATTTTAAGTAATTCGTTGTAGGCTGCGAGCGCCTTTTCTCCCTGTCCTTTATCCTGGTAAAGCTCTCCAAGCATGCCGTAATATTTAGCTTCCTTAGGATAAGCTTTTATCAGGCGCTGAGCCTCTTCAACCGATTTTTCGAAATTATTCTGAGTTTTATAGATCTTAAGTTTCTGCATAGAAACATCTTCCGTAACCCCTATCTGTTCTTCGATCTTATTATAAGTTTTAAGCGCATCATTAAGCTTATTTATATACAGATATGCACTCGCCAGCTCATAATAAAAATCAATGCGAGAAGGATTTTCTCTTACCACTTTTTCCAAAACCTTTACAACCTCCTCAGGCTGTTTGTTTTCTTTCAGGCATTGGGCATAAAGCAGCTGGTACCAGATGTTTTTTGGGTCAGCGTTTGCAGCGCGCTTACTGTAATATAAGGCTTTGTTCTTATCGTTTTGAAATGAATAGATATTTGCCAGCTCATACATTGTGGCGCTGCTGTTTGGATCAATCTTGAGAGCTTCAATAAAATGCACTTCCGCAAGGTCATAATTGCCAAGCATTTTATCCTTATTTGCTTCGAAGAAAGCGCGTTCAAAATCCAAACGCTGCTTTCCTTCTAATGTATTTTTAACCGGGCTTTCTGTTTTTGTTACCGGAGCAGAAGAGGTTGTGGCCTGTTTTGTTTTACACGAAAACAGGATCACAAGTAAAAAACAAGGGAACAGTAAACGTAAGCCGTATGTGGTTTTTCTCTTCAATCTATCTGATTGTGCTGTAGTCGCTGATGCTTGCATCATTCGATTTTCCAGTGAATTCGGAAAAATTACCGATCATGGAATTACTCAGTTCAGCATTTTTAATTTTACTGTTTGTTTGAATAATGCTGTTTTTTACAATCGAATTTTCAACGATCGTATTGGTGCCAATTGAAACATGCGGGCCAACCTTTGAATTTATCAACTGCACTCCCTCGCCAATAAAGCATGGTTCTGTTATCACGGAGTTATTATTGACAAACTTTGTTGTTCTGGGTTGATCTTTAATAAACTCAAGAATGCGGGAATTGGTATAGACCGTTGCATCTTTATTTCCGCAATCAAGCCATTCAGAAACTTTACCCGGACTGAATTTTGTTCCTTTGGCTTTCATGTTTTCCAAAGCGTTAGTTAACTGAAATTCACCCTTATCAGTAATATTATTGTCAAGTAAATACTGAAGTTCTTTGCGCAGATAATCACCGTCTTTAAAATAATAGATCCCGATAATTGCAAGATCAGAAATGAACTCCTGTGGTTTCTCAACAAAATCAGTGATCACATTGTTCGAATCAATTTTAACGACACCAAACGGTTTAGGGTCCTCCACTTTTTGCACCCAGATTATTCCTTCTTTAGAAGAGTCAAGCTTGAAATCAGCTTTGAACAATGTATCTGCAAAAGCAACAACAACTTTTCCTGTTACACACTCTTTTGCACACATGATAGCATGTGCGGTACCAAGTGGTGTGTCCTGGTAAAAGATACTTCCTTTTGCTCCAAGACTTTCAGCAACTTTAATTAGGTTTTCTTCTGCTTCTTTTCCGAAACGCCCTACAACAAAAGCGATCTCGTCTACTTTTTCATCACAAACTTTTGTAATATCTTCAACGATTCTTTGAACCATTGGTTTTCCTGCAATAGGAATAAGAGGTTTTGGTGTTGTTAATGTGTGCGGGCGCATGCGTTTGCCCATTCCTGCCATTGGTATTATTATCTTCATAAAAAGTGTTTAGTTATATCTGCTTAGCAGATGGTTATTTTTTTCCAGTACTACCAAAACCTCCTTCACCGCGTATGCTGTCTTCCAGTTGCTGAACCTCGATCCATTCCGCTTGTTCATGCTTTGCTATCACCATTTGAGCAACCCGCTCACCATCATTGATAGTGAAATCCTGGTTTGACAAATTAACAAGGATCACCTTTATCTCTCCGCGATAATCAGCATCAATTGTCCCCGGGGAATTAAGAACAGTCACTCCGTTCTTAAAAGCCAGTCCGCTTCTTGGTCTGATCTGGGCCTCATACCCGACAGGAATTTCAATGAACAGCCCTGTAGGAACTAGTGTTCTTTCAAGCGATTTTAAAACGATCGGCTGATCAAGCTCTGCCCTCAGGTCCATGCCGGCAGCAGCCAAAGTAGCATATCCCGGTAATTCGTGTTTTGATTTATTGAAAACAAAAACAAATACAGCCAGGATCAGGTTGTTGATAATCAGCGTTGTGCCTGTCGACTCAACCCTGATCAATATACTGATAAAGTACAAAGTTAATGATAAACCAAGGTAACCGAGTATCCGTTTTAAATCGTAATTAACAGGATAATGTTTATTACCCCAGAAATACGAAATTAACATCATAGATGCATAACAGATCAGGGTAGCCCAAGCCGATCCTGTGTAACCGATACGAGGGATCCAATAAAAGTTCAGTGTTATTGTGATGAGAGCTCCGAAAATTGTAAGTACGGCTCCATAACCGGTCTGGCCGGTGAGCTTGTACCAGATAGACTGATTAATAAAGATACCAAGGAACAAATTGGCTAAAAGTAGAATTGGAACTACACTCATTCCTTCGCGGAAATCTTCTCCCACAAAATACTTTATCCAGCTGATGTTCATCATGGTGCCCAGGAATATTACTGAGCATATCATTACAAAGAACTAAAATGGTCATCAGGATCGCTATCTTATAACATGCACCATAGATTCCATTCTGGCTTTTTCCAAGCTCGCCCGGAATAAGATGGGGAATAAGGGTGCGGTCAAGGGTTTCGTTTATCATTCCGGCTAAACCGGCAATAAGCAAAGGAAGGCTGTACTTCATCATCCGCTTCCCAAGCTCCGGATCCATTTTCCATTTTACTGAAACGATCTCAGGCAACAACAAAAGAACGGTTATGGCGCTTGCTGCAAGATTTGAAATAAAAATGTATCCAATTCCTATGGAAGGATCATAAATAATTTCTACCAGAGGCCTGAAAACAGAGTCTTCTGAAGATTCATAAACACCTTTGCAAAACCAAATGAAAAATAAATTCAGACCAATATTGATGGCAATATTCAATGACCTGATAATCGCGAAACGCCTGGCTTTGTTTTGTTCACGCAGCTTTGCAAAAGGAATTGAAGAAAACGCATCAAATCCAAGAATGAATGCAAACCATACAACATACTCCGGATGTCCTGAGAACTTAAGTTTTTCAGCGATAGGCTGAGCGAAAAAACAAACAGAAACAATAAATAGTATCGAAGTAGAAAACAGGTAAATCAACGCGGTTGAGTACACCTTTTCTTTTTCCGGCTCGCTTTGTGAAAAACGGAAAAGGGTTGTTTCCATTCCATAGGTAAGGAAGACCAGCAAAAATGAAACGTAAGCATAAGCAGAAGTAACGTCCCCGAATTCAACCGGGGAAAACATGTAGGTATAAAGCGGGGTAAGAAAGTAATTTAGTAATCGACCCACAATAGTAGGAAGGCCATAAATAGCGGTTTGTGAAGCGAGTTTTTTTAGAGGATTCAAGTTGATTTTATAATGTGAAGATTTACGGATGTGCCGATTGTGCAGCATCCGCACATTAACAAATTATT
The DNA here is from genome assembly GCA_021323165.1 of Bacteroidota bacterium. Classification (GTDB taxonomy): domain Bacteria; phylum Bacteroidota; class Bacteroidia; order 2-12-FULL-35-15; family 2-12-FULL-35-15; genus 2-12-FULL-35-15. The sequence goes on from JAJTCJ010000038.1 coordinate 5,518, forward strand.
TATCGGCAATATTATTTACCGGTAAAATTTGCTTTACGTTTTTCAAGGAATGCACTGGTGCCTTCTTTGAAATCTTCTGTAGCGAAACATTTCCCGAATTCATTGATCTCGGCATTAAACCCATCAGTCCCGTTTTCAAAATATGCATTCACGCTGTTTATAACACCTGTAATTGCTTTTGGTGATTTGGATTTTATTTTTTCAATGATCTCAATACACTTTGGCATCAGTTGTTCCGGAGAAACCACATAATTAACAAGACCTAAAGCAAGTGCCTGTTCAGCATTGATCATGTCTGCCGTCATGTGCAACTCTGTCGCTTTTGTTTTACCGATATATTGTATAAGACGCTGAGTTCCGCCATATCCAGCGATAAGACCAAGATTAACTTCCGGCTGTCCGAATTTTGCATTGTCGCTTGCAATACGAAGATGGCAAGCCATTGAAAGTTCGCAGCCTCCTCCAAGAGCAAATCCGTTAACAGCAGCAATTACAGGTTTGTGACAGGTTTCTATGGAACGAAATACCGCTTGTCCGAACTGTGCAAGTTCTTTTCCTTCTTCAACCGAAAGGCCGACAAACTCAGCAATATCAGCTCCCGCAACAAATGATTTCGGTCCGGAACCAGTAATGATTACAGCTTTTACAGCATCATCAGCCTTGGCAGAAGTTATAGCCACACCAATCTCTGTTACGGTCTTTTTGTTAAGCGCGTTAAGCTTGTCCGGACGATTGATAGTAATAGTTAAAATTCCGTTTTCTGTTGAGGTGAGAAGATTTTCGTAGTTCATAGCACAAGTTTTAACCGCTAAGACGCAAATGCGCTAAGCTTATTTAAAAGTTACGGTGTTCTTTTACGTAGTTAGTGATGTAATCAACAATAGTGGAGGTGTCCGTGCCCGGAGGGAACAATGTTCCTACACCCAGCTCATTTAATTTTTTAATGTCATTGTCGGGAATGATTCCGCCACCCGTTAGCAGCACGTCTTCCATTCCTTTCTCTTTCATCAGCTTCATTATTTTTGGAAAAACAGTGTTGTGTGCCCCGGATAGAATGCTTACCCCAATTGCATCCACATCTTCCTGCAGGGCAGCATTCACAACCATTTCCGGAGTCTGACGCAAGCCGGTATATATCACTTCCATTCCAGCATCACGTAAAAAAGAAGCAATAACCTTTGCTCCGCGGTCATGTCCGTCAAGGCCAACTTTCGCCACTAAAACTCGTATTGGTCTGTTCATAATTCAACCAGTTTATAGGTGACGAATATACAAAAACTATTGATGACAGATCGCGAATTTATGATCTGTTTATGACAGGAAGTGAAACATAAAAAGTTGTACCCTTATCGTTCTTAGTTTCAAACCAGATACGGCCATCGATGGTTTCAACAATATTTTTAACCATTGCAAGACCAAGGCCCATACCTCCGGTTTTCGTGGTGAAATTTGGCGCAAAGATCTTATCAAGAACATTATCCGGAATTCCGGTCCCATTATCTGAAATACTGAAAAGATAATATTGACCCTCTCTGGTTAAGGTTATTCTGACTTCGCCTTTTCTCCCTTCAGGAATGGCTTGTACGGCATTCTTAACCAGGTTATTGAAGACTCTGATGAGTTGTTCTTTGTCGGCCATTACCAAAGGAGTTTCTGCTGTCTGATCATCGAAAAACACAGCAGCCTGTTCCGCGTTTTTATAAAGATCCACAGTATTTAAAATTGCCTGATTCAGATCAACCGGCTCAAGGTTGGCTTTTGGCATTTTGGCAAAATTCGAGAATTCGGTTGCAATTGTTGAAAGAGTGTCTATTTGTTCAATGATAGTTTTTGTGAGACGTTCGATCTTTACATCCATGTCGGGAGCATTGTCTTTATAGGTTCGCTGAAGATGCTGAACACTTAATTTCATTGGCGTAAGAGGATTCTTGATTTCATGGGCAACCTGTTTTGCCATTTCTCTCCAGGCGCTTTCTCGCTCTGAGCGTGCAAGTAATTCTGCACTTTTGGAGAGCTCGGAGATCATCCGGTTGTATTCACTTACAAGGTTCCCGATCTCATCGTTCTCCGTCCATTCAATGGGTTCATTTGCTTTTCCTAGTCGAATATTACTAAGCTTGTCCTGAATTAATTTCAGAGGTTTGGTCACATAATTCGAAATGAAAATGGCAGTGATAATAGATAAAGCAAACAGAAGCACATAAATATTTATAAGCGCCACGAGGAACCCGGATATTTCTTTTTCAAGCTCGCTTTGCTTGGCAAAATAAGGCAGGTTAAGATACGCAAGAAGTTTTCCATCTTTATTTTTAAACGGAATGTATGCAGATAAATATTCGAGCTTTCCGATTCGTTCATCATGAATGTATTCTGTTTTTCCAAGAACAGCCATTTGTAAAAAAGCTTCAGGGTTCATTTTTTTTGATGTGAGACCTTCATCAAAAACTTTTGAACTGGATGATGAATAAAGGTTTCCCTGAGTATCGTAAAAATTTATATCTGTAAAAAAAACAGATGAGGATTTCTTTAAAACGAAAGAAATGTATTCTGATAAATTTGCAGTCAACTTTTTTTCCTGAACGATCTTGTCTTCAATGTCAATCAAAACAGAATGGATCTTTTCACTGATATTTTCCTTGTTTTTGGTTTCAAATTGCTGTTTAATATAATAGATAGTCCCACCACCAAACAAAGCCAGAGAGGAAAGCACAATCAGAACAAGCAGTAGCTGTATCCGGTATTTAAAGCTGAAATTTTCAATGAGCCTTCCAAGTGAGATCTGTCTGAAAAGAAGAATTGAAAGCAGGAGCAAACTGAAAAAGGAAAACAAATAAGAGAAGGTTGTAACCTGGCCAACAAATCCATCGTTGCGTTTGCTTAAAACAACAAGCGTGTTTTTGTCTGAACGATAAAGCAGGTGATTGAAACCATCAGAATTAATAAATACAAATGGAGCATTGTGTCCCGAAAAATTGCTAGTACCTAAGCTGTAAGGATATTTTCCGTATTGATTAACAAGCTGATTGTTCTTGTATTTTGCATAGGAATAGTTAGTCAGCTCATGAGACAAACCGATGTTTCTGTCCAATAAAAGTTCGGGAAAACCGATCTCATCGGAAATAAATTTTGAATCAAGTTCAATGTAAAGCACCCCATATTTAGCGTGAGTTGTAATTTCACGGAAGAGCGGAATTTTTGCGATATAACTGATCTTTCCCGAAGTATTATTAAGAAAATAAAAGTGATCATGGCTGGTCGGACTTGAACCGTTTTGAATGAGCTCATCAAAATAAAGCATGTTGTCTGTTGCGACATTTTGAGAAAGAATAACCGGAACGCACATACTGTCGAACAAAGCCATCCTGACATCGTATTTTTCCCAGAAGCCGCTGAAATATTGTTCCTTGATCCGTTTTTCGAACTCTGCAGGAAGAATGTTTGTACCAATCACATATGATATAAGGACGGTATCAGCAACCATTTTTTTCTCTACATCCTGAAAAAGCAGTTCCGCAACGGGATCATTCTCTGCTGCAAGTCTTTCTGCATATATCTTTCTGCTTTCCCTCTCCTTGATATCAGTATGCTGAACAAGAACATGAACAGCGTAAAGCGAAAAAAGAAAGACCAGGAACACAATCCCTGAAAAAGGGTAGACAGGTTGGTTAAGTTTTATCAAAACAATAGCAAGCACTAATAAGAATGGCCAGAAAACGACAATAAGATCAAGGGTTCCAAAGAACCATGAAATGATGAGGTGAAGTGATGAAGCAAAAAGGAAGATCAATACGTATTGTTTGGTGCTTAATTGCAGAAGCTTAAGAATGGCTAGCATCCTGTCGGCAAAAAGGAAATAAACAAAGAGCAGTAATCCAAAAACGATAATGCCGACATAGCTGTACTGATTTAAACTGAACAGATTATTTATCCCGAAAGGGATATTCGAATTTTGAATAATACCGGAAAAGAGCTTTGTTATTAGCCAGGAAAACCAGAAATAGCTTAAAAAAATAATTAAGGATAAAAAAGGCCGGTATTTATTTGAGACTTTTGAAATTGGTGTGTTGAAGTCAAATTCTGTGAAGACAAAAAAGGTGATATAAAAGAGCAGTACTATATTGATCAAAAGATCACCAAGTGATGTAAGCCAGACTGAACCAGCATCTGCATAGATCTTAGGATTAAAAAGATCGAAGGAATAAAAGCTTTCAGGAAAAGAAAATTTAATTGTCAAATACCTTAGTGCAATTAAGATCAGTACAAAAAAGAGAACTGCGTAATTAATATTGATTTTTTCTTTTAATGAAAGGAACCTGTTTCTGAGAAAGAGAACAACAAGGAAGAAGGCGATCAGGTTTAAAAAAACAGCGACATAGGAGCCGAATGAAATTGTATTGTTAGCAGGATTGAATTCAAGAGAAAAGAGGTATTCGTTATTTATATTCTTTATTCCATTGCTTGCATTCGGATTATCTGTGATAAGCCTGGTTTCGGCCGGAACAGAAAAATCTTTTTGAAATTCATTCACAAGATATTTATTCTGATATGGATATTCGTTTTTAATCAGAATTAGCCCGACAACAGTCCTTGTAGTGGTTGCGTTTGTGTGCGGGTGTACAACTTCGAACCATCCATTGCGAAGCTTTGCAGTTCTTGAATCGAGGCACACCTCTTTCACCCAGTTCTCAACAGCAATGGAGTTATCGCTCCAGAACTTCAATGTATCGTTTTCATAAATGAGTAATGCAAGTCCTTCGTTCTGCATTAGCTCATTATAATAAGAAGGCTTTAACGCGAATAGTTGCTGATAATTTTGTTTCTCCGCGCGGGAAGCAAGCAGAAGCATTTCTTTGTTAAGGCGCTCTTCCTTTTCGTGAAGTACGGCTTCAAAGTCTTTTAATGCAGGCGATTCTCCGTCAGATAAGGGATGATGTAAAAAGTGTGCAGCGACAAAAAAAAGTGCCGCCAAAACAAGAAGGATAAATTTATTTTTAATCAGAAAACTCAAGTAAGTTTATATATTTGAACGATAAAAATAAGGTTTCTAAAATTAGTAAAAGGAAAAACAGTCAGGCAAAATAAAAAGCGCCTAAAAGCCTCATAAACCGTACCAAATCAAATGGTAAAACATCAGCATAAAAAAGCAAAGACAAGTCAACCAGAATTAAGGGACAGATCCTTTTCGTTTGACAGCTTTAATTTCAGAGCGCTGATATTGATAATCGTTGGTTTTTTAATTTACTCTAATTCCTTCTTTAATGAATATGCTTTAGATGACGGAATCGTAATTGAGAAGAACGACTATGTTCAGCAAGGCTTTCGTGGTATTCCTAAAATATTAAGTACAGACGCATACGAAAGCTATTATCGCCAGATGAACGCTAAACAGCAATTGTCGGGCGGACGATACCGCCCTCTTTCAATTGTAACGTTTGCAATGGAACAGCAGTTGCGTGGAAGCAAAGAAAAGGCTGATCCCAAAACAGAACTTTCTACTTTAAGACATATTGTAAATGTGATCTTTTATATATTGTCAATTGTAGCGCTGTTTTATTTTCTGTTGTTTTATGTTTTTAAAAAGCAGCCGGATGTAGCCTTTTTGGCAGCGTTTATTTTTCTGATACACCCTTTGCATACAGAGGTGGTAGCCAATGTGAAGAGTCGGGATGAGATCCTTTCTTTCCTCTTTATAATTCTTACGTTCATTTCCGTTTTTCGCTATCGGGAAAACAAAAAGACTTCAACTCTTCTGTTAGGGTTATTCTTTTATTTCCTCGCTTTATTATCAAAAGAATACGCGATCACATTGGTTGTGCTGATCCCGATGATCCTTTATATTTTAAAAGAAGACACGTTTGTTAAAAGTATTATTTCATCCATTCCGTTTTTTATTGTTGCCTTCATCTATATAGCGATACGCTTTAAGATCGTTGGAAAAGGAGCAACTGCAGAGAATACAGATGTACTTAATAATCCTTATATGTTTGCAACCGGTCCGGAAAAATGGGCGACAAAAATAGAAGTGTTGAATCATTATTTACGGCTTTTGTTCTTTCCGCATCCGCTTTCCAGCGACTATTCTTTTAGTACAATACCTTATACCAACTTCAGTAATCCAATGGTATATGTTTCTATTATCATTCATGTTTGTATGGTTGGAGCAACAATAGTTTTGTTTTTCAAAAGAAATATAATTGCTTTTGCGCTTGCATTTTATCTTCTTCATCTCGCCCTTGTTTGTAATCTTTTCTTTGATGTGGGAGCAACTATGGGTGAACGACTTGTTTATCATTCATCTTTTGGTTTTGTGATCTGTATCGCGCTTGGGATAAACTGGATCATTAATAAAACCAGTATAGAAACAAGAAAGCCTGTACTTATTGGTATAGCAATGTTATTGCTTATTCCTGCCGGATATGCGGTTATTAAAAGAAATGCTGAGTGGAAAAATGACAATACACTTTTTATAACGGATGCAGAAACAGTTCCAAACAGTGCACTGGTAAACGGCAATGCAGGAAAGGCATATGTTGATCTGAGCGAGCTGCCGGAAAACAAAGCCCGGGAACATGAACTCTTAACAAAAGCAATTGAACACCTGAACAGGGCAATTACAGTACACACTCAGTATGTTAATGGTTACCTGAATCTCGGTGTTTGCTATTTTAAGCTGAAGGATTATGATAAAGCAAAAGTTTATTGGGACAAAGCAAAAGAGATCTTTCCTAATAATTCCCTTTGTTAGGTACAGCATACATGAATGAAGCTTTACGTGTTGGAGGAAAAGATCCTGCAATGGCAATACAGTATCTGGAAAAAGCAGTTGCCTCTGATCCAGCTAATCCTGAGCTCTGGTACAACCTTGGAGGCGCCAGCTATACTGTCCAGGATTACAAACGTGCCCGTGAAGCGTGGAACCAAACTCTTCTGCTTAAACCAGACCATGCACAAGCAAGGCAGGGATTAAGCGCCATCGAAGGTAAATAAGCCTTGAATTTCAGAATAAAAAGAAGTATTTTTGGTAATAAGGCCATTATGGCTGATATTCAAAATGAGGCATCAGGGAAAAAAAATATTTCTTCTCTTATCAATCTTGTGTGCAATTGTAATTACTGCACAAGGTCTTGACGTGAAACACCCTGAGCCACAGAATAAAGTGAAGTTCACAAAGAATAATTCGCAATGGGCTGATAATATTCTCTATTGCGCTCAGCTTGATGGCGGAGTTTTATTTCTTGAACGAAACAGTTTCACATATAATTTTTATGACGCAGAGGTTTTAAGAAAAAACCATGTTAATAAGCAAGGTAACGCAGCTTCTAATGACAAGATCCGAAGCCATGCATTCAGAGTCAGCTTTTTAAACTCTCTGGATAACACGGAAACCAGTGCGAAGGACAAAACTCCGGACTACAGCAATTTTTTTCTTGGAAAGGACAGAACGCGCTGGGCTGGTAACGTCCCCAACTACAGGGAAGTGAACTACAAAAATATTTATCGCGGTATCGACATACAGATCCTTGGTAGAGAGAATAGCATGAAGTATAATTTTATTGTTGCGCCCCATGCAGATCCGGGATCTATCCGCTTATTTTATGAAGGCCTGGAAGAGATAACTCTTTCAAGTGGATCATTAAGAATGAGAACAAGTTTCAACACAATGGTGGAGGAGAAACCGATTGCTTACCAGATCATCAAGGGAAAACAAGTGAATGTGCCCTGCAAATTTATTCTTGAGAACAACACCGTTAGCTTTAGTTTTCCAAGAGGATACAAAAAGGATTACGAACTTGTTATTGATCCTATATTGGTTTTTGCCTGTAGCTCTGGATCGACCGCAGATAATTTCGGAATGACAGCAACCTATGATGATAACGGTAATTTATATGCCGGAGGTACAGTTTATGATGTAGGCTATCCTGTTACATTAGGTGCATATGATCCAACCTGGAATGGAACGCCTTCAAACGGTCGCACCGATATCGTGATAACCAAGTATGATTCAACGGGAACATTTCTCCAATATTCAACTTATTTAGGAGGAGCAGACGGGACAGAAATTGTTAGCAGTTTGATTGTGAACTCTCAGAAAGAAGTTATGTTATATGGTGCAACAGGCTCAAGCGATTTTCCTGTTACAACAGGAGCTTTTGACACAGTATTCAGCGGAGGAAGTTCTCTTTTCTTTCCGGCAAATGGAACAGAATACCTAAACGGCACAGATCTCTACTTGGCAAAATTAAGCAACAATGGCAGCGTATTACTGGCATCCACATATGTAGGTGGCTCTCAGAATGATGGTGCAAATAACAGTTCAACACTCGTTTATAATTACGGGGACTATTACCGGGGGGAAATACAGGTTGATAACGCGGGAAATTTTTATGTTGCAAGCAGCACGTATTCGACCGATTTTCCTACTACTCCAGGAAGCGTTCAATTGATAAATGGCGGAGGGATGGATGGTGTGTTGTTTAAAATGGATCCCCTACTTACAACAATGATGTGGAGTACTTATCTTGGTGGGAACCAGGATGATGGTTGTTATGCGCTTGCGCTCGACAATCTTAATAATGTTTACACCACAGGAGGAACAAGCAGTGTAAATTTCCCTTCAACCCCGGGAGTGATTTCGCAAACTTACAAAGGCGGTATTACAGATGGCTTTATAACGAAAATAAATAATAGTGGAACAGTAATATTAAATTCCACATTCATGGGAACCGCAAGCTATGATCAGAACTTTTTGATTCAGCTTGATAATCAATTCAATGTTTATGTAATTGGTCAGTCGCTTGGTTCAATTCCGGTGTCGGCCGGTGTTTATTCTAATCCCAATAGCAAACAATTCCTTTGGAAACTTAATAACACGTTGAACACAACAATCTTTAGTACAGTTTTCGGTAACGGGAATGGCCAGGTGAATATTTCTCCTGCAGCATTTCTTGTAGACATTTGTGGAAACATTTATGTCTGTGGATGGGGAGGCCACATTCTTTTAAGTACCCCCACTTACGGAATGCCTCTCACTTCAAATGCCTATCAGACATCTAATCCGGAAGGATATAATTTTTATCTGATGGTACTTGCTCCGAATGCCTCTTCTTTACTATATGCAACTTACTTTGGCGGAGGGGTTAGTCAAGAACATGTAGATGGAGGGACAAGCCGTTTCGATAAAAAAGGTGTTGTTTACCAGGCTGTTTGTGCGGGTTGCGGTGGTATTGATGATTTTCCGGTAACGTCCGGTTCCTGGCCTTATTCTTCTTCTTACTATCAGCCATACGATCCCTCAAACCCTTCTTCTTCACAGGGTGTTAACATGAGCTGGAATTGTAACATGGGAACATTTAAATTTGATTTTCAGACAGCAGGAGTAAGTGCAGACGCAGTAATATTTCCTAACGATACTATTTGTGCAGGAGACTCCGTACACTTTAATAATGCAAGTGCCAATGCCTTGAATTATTTATGGGACTTCGGTGATGGCAGTCCTGTCAGCACAGTTGCTTCTCCAATTCATCAATACACGGCAGCGGGAATATACAACATTACCTTAATAGCAGTGGATTCAACAGGCTGTTTGTTTTCCGACACATCTAATCTTACTGTTGTTGTTGCTCCCATCCCGACAGTTGATGTAGGAAACGATACAGTAGTTTGCAGTGATCCGGCTTTAACACTAAATGCAGGAACTTCTGGAAACATTTATAACTGGTCCACAGGAGAAACAACACAAACAATAGTTGCAGATAGTGCAGAATCTTATTGGGTTACAATTAGCAATGGAACATGCAATGCATCCGATTCTATTTTGATCCAACAGATTATCCTGGAACCGGATCTGGGCCCGGATACTTCTCTCTGTGTAGGAGAAACAATAACATTAAATGCTTTTGAAGCAGGAGCCACTTATTTATGGAGCACGGGAGCGACAGGTTCTTCAATTACAATATCAACAACCGGAACATATTGGGTTCAGGTAACTTTAGGACCATGTACTTTTTCTGATTCTTTAAATGTCACATTTATTTCTTATCCCGTTCTAAGTCTTCCTGCCAATGTTCTTATTTGTCCGGATGATTCTGTTCTAGTCGATGCCGGTGGTCCTGCTTTAGAATATATATGGTCAACTGAAGATACAACTCAGACAATATCAGTTTCAAGTCAGGGTACGTATTCTGTAACGGCATCCAATTACCAATGTGCTGTTACTGCAAGTGTAAATGTTCAGCAACTTGCTCTTCCAATACTCGATGCTGACACAACTTTGTGTGCCGGACAAACAATCACTCTAAACCTGTTCTTTCCCAGTGCCACTTATCTTTGGTCAAATGCCGAGACAACATCTTCCATAAATGTGAGTTCAGCAGGAACATATTGGGGAACGGTTTTCTTTGCAGGGTGCTCGCAATCCGACACAATGAATGTAGCTTACATTCAATTTCCGGTTTTGAATATGACTCCAAACATAACTATGTGTCAGGGTGATTCAGCACAAATAACTTCCGGTGGAGTGGCTGATAATTATTTATGGTCGACAGGAGAAACAACTCAATCTATTATTGCTGACTCAACGGGAACATATGTTTTAACAGCATCTAATCAACAATGCAGCACAACGGATTCAACAACGATTTTTGAAATAACATTTCCCCCTCTTGGACCAGACACAATTTTGTGTGCCGGACAAAGTATTACCCTCAATGCTTTTGTGTCAGGCGCTAGCAATGTTTGGTCTAACGGTTCAACATCGTCTTCAATAAATGTTAATTCGGCAGGCTCTTATTGGGTAACAACAACAGTTAGTTTTTGCCAGCTCAGTGATACTATAAATATTGGCTATGTACCACATCCTGTTGTAAGTTTACCTTCCACTTTTGATTTGTGTCCGGGTGATACCACAACACTCGATGCCGGCAATACAGCTACATCATATATTTGGTCAACCGGTGATACAACGCAAACAATAAGTGTTTCGAACGGAGGAACCTTTATTGTGATCGCATCAAATTTTCAATGCAGTGCAACAGATACAACTCTTGTAAACGCAGTTCAGCCAGTAAGCTGGAATGAAGAGAATTCTCTTTGTGATGTTGAAAAATATTCACTTGATGCGGGAGTTTCGGCAAGCTCTTATCTATGGTCAACAGGAGAAACAACCCCATCAATTGAAATTACGGAAGCAGGGACTTATTGGCTGGTGGCTAATTCGGCAGGATGTATCTTAAGCGATACAACTAATATTTATGGTGGTCTTGGAAGCGGAATACTTTGGTTCCCTAATTCATTTACGCCCAACACAGATGGTCTGAATGATAAATTCACAGCAAAAGGAACAGAGATCACTTACTTCCATCTAATGATATTCAACCGTTGGGGAGAATTGATCTTTGATACAGAAAAAATGGATGAAGGCTGGGATGGATTTTATAAGAACCAACTTGTGCAGCAAGACGTGTATGTTTGGAAGGTAAAATACAAAACGAAATGTTCAGAGGGGTTGATCCATTCTAAGATCGGACATGTAACAGTTGTAAAATAGCTAATGAGTCCAAACTCTATATTAAGAGTGATTCACATGATTTCTATAAAGTTTACTTATTTTTGATAGTACAAAATTATCCAAAATGCAAATTGTTACCCGCATTTTTCTTTCTTGTGCTTTGATGGTTCTTGTGCAGAGTGTGTATTCGGGAGGAATTAAAACACCAGCACCACAAACAGGGATTCGTTTCACTGAAAATAAAAATCAGTGGCATGAAAACATTTTGTTCAGGGCTCAGCTTGACGGTGGACTATTGTTTCTTGAAAGAAACGGATTCACATATAACTTTTATGACAAGGAAACATTGCGTAAGAATCATCTAGGGAAAAACCCTAAGAAGGATCCCAAGGTTCGCACCCATGCGTTCAAAATGAATTTTGTCGGATCATCTCCGCAGGTAACTTCTGTTGCAAGCGAGCCAAGTCCTGACTACTGTAATTTTTTTATAGGCAAGGACAGAAATAAATGGCTGGGGAATATTAAGAACTATGAAGAAGTAAACTATAAGGATCTTTATCCGGGAATAGGTTTACAAGTGCTTGGGCAGAACAACAATATTAAATATAATTTCATTGTTTCATCTAATGCAGACCCTAATAACATTCAGCTTTTGTATGAAGGTTTAAGTGATATCAGTCTTAAAAAAGGCAGCCTGGTGTTAACAACAAGCATCAATGAAATGGTGGAGCAAAAGCCATACTCTTATCAGATAATAGATGGTGTGAAAGTAGAGGTGCCTTGTAAATTTGTTTTAAAGAATAAAACGGTTTCATTTCACTTCCCAAAAGGGTACAACAAGGCTCATGAGCTGATCATTGATCCCGTTCTGATCTTTGCCGCCTCTTCGGGATCGACAGCTGATAATTTCGGGATGACTGCAACATATGATTCTCAAGGTAATTTGTATTCAGGAGGAACCGCATTTGACGTTGGCTTTCCAACTACACTGGGAGCGTATGACACAACATTTAACGGAACACCTGCTTATGGAAAAACAGATGTAGTGATCACTAAATACAATACAAACGGTACATCACTGCTCTACTCAACATATTTGGGCGGACTTACAAGCACCGAGATAGTTACCAGTCTGATAGTAGATGCACAGGACAATCTTTTGTTATATGGTGCTACCGGTTCATCTGATTTTCCTGTTACTGCAACTGCATACGATCAAACATTCAATGGTGGGATCCTCCTTCGTTTTATAAACAATGGATCCTTCTTCGATAATGGCACTGACATCTACGTTGCTAAATTCAATTCAACAGGTACAACTTTGCTGGCTTCCACATATATCGGTGGAACTATGAATGATGGAGTAAATGTTAATAACGACAGCACTTTCTTTAGCGCATCGTACAATCCGGTTACAATGACCTATTATGATTCAATCTTTGAGTTTCCTGCAGACTCGCTTCAATATAATTATGGAGATCAGTTCAGAGGAGAAATCCAGGTGGATGCTTCCGGAAACTGTTACATTGCAAGTTCAACACGTTCCGGTAACTTCCCGATCTTAGCAGGGTTTGACAATACCCTGGGTGGTGAACAGGACGCAGTGCTTTTGAAATTCAACGCTGATCTTTCAACACTACTTTACAGTTCGTATCTCGGAGGATCAAATAATGATGCAGGCTACGCACTAATCGTTAATAATGCATCTGAGGTATATATTACAGGAGGGACAAGGAGTAACGATTTTCCTACAACTATAGGTTCGTACAAACCTGCTTACGGTGGCGGGAAAGCAGATGGTTTCATCACCCATGTGAACACAACAGGATCCGCCATTTTGCATTCAACACACATCGGAACGGCTGATTATGATCAGTCGTATTTTATACAAACTGATGATGTAGGTGAGATTTACGTTTTCGGGCAAACCATGGGAGCAATGCCAGTGATAAACGCGCCCTACTTTAACAATAATGCTAAACAGTTTGTCACTAAGTTTGATCCAACCTTATCCACCATTTTCTTTTCTACAACAGTCGGTAAAGGCGGGCCGCAAACGGACATTTCACCATCTGCATTTCTTGTGGATAACTGCAAGAACATTTATTTATCAGGCTGGGGAGGAAAGATCATTTCACCTACAACTTCAACTGTAGGTATGCCATTAACTCCTGATGCGATCCAACCAACTACTGACGGTCATAATTTTTATTTGATGGTATTGTCATCCGGAGCTTCATCCCTTTTATATGCTACATACTTTGGTGGTGTAGATAGTTGGGAGCATGTGGATGGAGGTACAAGCAGGTTTGATAAAAAAGGAATCATATATCAATCTGTTTGTGCAGGCTGTCAGGATAATGACGATTTTCCGGTTACTCCAGGGGCATGGCCTTATACTTCTCCCAATTATACTCCTTACACACCCGGGGTGTCTTCCTCCGGAATTAATATGTCTACCAATTGTAATAACGGAACATTTAAATTTGATTTCCAGGTACCTGTTGCAGATGCTGTTTTTACAGTTGATACATCTGGTGGTTGCGTTCCTTTTACCCTTCAGCTCCAAAATCAGAGTTCACCGGGGGCAGATTATTTATGGGATTTTGGGAATGGCGACACCACTTCACTTATCTTTAATCCTGTAGTTACATATACAAATCCCGGTACTTATAATGTTCAACTCATGGTTAAGGACCCTTCCCGATGTAATGTATGGGACACCATTTCACAAAGCATTATTGTTTATCCAGGTATCACAGCTGATTTTACTTTTTCTTCGGCTGCCTGTACTAATCTGTTCAGCTTTAATGATGCGTCTTTTGTCGGACCCGTTTCCTGGGAATGGGATTTTGGTGACGGAGATTCATCACTTGTGCAGAACCCAACACACGCATACGATTCTGTAGCAATTTATAATGTAGGCCTTATAACTTCAACAATTAATGGTTGTATGGATACCACGGTAATTACAGTTAACTATCCCGGTATTGCTCCCACTACAGTTAACAGTAACGATAGCATCTGTAAAGGAACAAACATTCAGCTGAATGCAACCGGTGGTTTCTCTTATAGCTGGAGTCCCGCAACAGGCCTTAATAATCCGAATATTGCAAATCCGGTTGCAGGCCCCGATACAACTACCACGTACACAGTAAATATTCAGACAGTAAATGCTATCAATGATACTTGTCTGCAAACGCTATCTGTTACAATTTCAGTGATAACCGATATTGCTGCATTTACTTCTGATACTACAAATGGCTGCACTCCATTTACGATCCAGTTTCAAAATGAGAATCCATCAACTTCTGTTTACCTCTGGGATTTTGGAAACGGAAATACATCATCAACGCTATTTAATCCTACTCAGACATACGGAACTCTGGGAACTTATTTGGTGCAGCTTTATTCCATGGATACTGCAAGCTGCGCAACATGGGATACTGTTTCTCAAACCATCACTGTGTTTCCCGGCATAACTGCAGACTTTGATTTTGTTTCAGTGCCATGTACCGATCAGTTTTCTTTTTATGATTCATCTTATATTGCTCCTGTTTCCTGGCTTTGGAATTTTGATGATGGAGGTACATCCATCAATCAAAACCCTTCACATCTTTTTGATTCTGCCGGAACATATAATGTTGAGCTGATCTCTTCAAACACTTATGGCTGCAGAGATACCGCTGAGGTGATGGTGAGTTACAGCGGAGCAACAACAACAATAAGTTCAGATGATACGATATGTATCAACTCAGGGGGGGCGCAGCTGAATGCTTACGGAGGCTTCGCTTATAGCTGGACTCCAACTGTAACTTTGTCTGCATCGAATATTTCCAATCCTGTCGCAAATCCTTCGATTACCACAACCTATAGTGTTAATATCAGCACGATAAATACGCTTGGAGATACATGCATACAAACTCAATCCACAACACTTACGGTGATCGATCCTTCGCTTTATTCTCTTTATGCTACCACGGATTCAGATACAATTTTTGAAGGAGCTTCTACTATCATACACGCTATAACGGACACAAATTTTACTGTTAACTGGGCGCCCGCAAGCGGATTAAGCAGCACAAACTCTTTCAATCCGACCGCCAGTCCGCTTGTTACCACAACATATACTGTTTCCATACTTGATTCAACAGGGTGTCCGAGAGCAGCAACTGTTACAATTTATGTTACCTCTACTCAATGTAAAAGCGATAATGTATTTGTTCCCAATACATTCACACCAAATTCAGATGGCGAAAATGACATACTATTTGTCAGAAGTAATGATGTGACAGAATTATATTTTGCAGTTTATAATCGCTGGGGACAAATGGTTTTTGAAACGACAGATATTACTAAGGGCTGGAATGGCATATACAAAGGAATGCTTGCCGACCCTGCCGTTTTTGCGTGGTACCTGAGAGCCAAATGTTATAATGGTGATGAGCTTACAAAAAAGGGAAACACAACTCTTATAAGATAAAACCAGATTTAATTAAATGAAAAAAAGGAATGCCATACACATCATGATTTTTTTCTTTGCCCTCGTTTGGCATGGAAAGAAAGCGGATGCCCAGGATATTCATTATTCGCAATTTAATTCTTCACCTGAAAATTTGAATCCGGCTCAAACCGGCTTGTTTGATGGCGACTGGCGCTTCGATGGAAATTACAGGAGTCAGTGGTCTGCGATTCCTGTTCCTTACAAAACATTTTCCCTTGCTACAGACACAAGGCTTAAAACAAAACTAGAGAATGATGTTCCCGGAGCTGGGCTTCAGATCAACAATGATAAATCAGGAGATTCCAGATTTTCTACAACACAAATTTTACTTTCAGGTTCTTATATCAAAAAGCTCACAAAAGATTCAGCCAATTTTCTTTCCCTGGGAATACAGCCCGGTATAACCACAAAGAGCTTCGATGTAAATGCACTCACCTTCGACAACCAGTATGACGGAGACCAATACAATGCGGCATTAGCAAGCGGAGAAAGTTTTTCTAAAACACGCATTACTTATTTTGATCTGGGTGCCGGAATAACTTATTTATGGAGGAAGACAAACAGAACGAAAATTAATATAGGCATCTCTGCTTTTCATTTGAACAGACCTAAACAATCCTTTTTTGAAAACGATAATATCCGGCTTGACGTAAAGACGACCTTCAGTGGTATAGGACAAGTGCCTGTAAGCGCGAAGTTGGATGTGCTTCCAAGCTTCATGTATCAGCGCCAGGGAAAATTCAATGAAACACTTGTCGGGTTATTTGGAAAGTATCATCTCAAGCCAATTGATGGCAAAGAAACCGCGATCTCCTTAGGTGCTTTTTATCGTGTGAAAGATGCATTTATTGTTGTGGCTAACATGGATTACAAAAATTTTAATGTAGGAATTAGCTATGATGTCAACACCTCAAAACTGATTGCAGCAACCAATAGAAGAGGAGGGTTCGAAATCTCGATTATTTATATTTTCAAGAAGATGGTTCCTTTTGTTGCAAAGAAACGTGTTTGTCCAATATATATGTAGTATGATAAAGGAGGTAAAGGAAGATATGTGTGCAGGTCATGCTGAGCGGAGTCGAAGTATATGCGCTGCCTTTCAGGGACGCAAGTCGAAATTTTTATTTGCTTTTTTTTTAATTCTCCTGACTCAGTTCTCTTATCTCAGCTCTCCATTACATGCCCAAAAATTAAAGCAGCTGATCGCTGATGGCGATAAAGCTTTCGCTGACAATGATTTTTTTGCAGCCTCCATATATTATAATCAGGCGATCAATCAGGATTCAAGTGATATGGTAATTCAATATAAATATGCTGAAGCCAGCAGATTGAATTATGATTATGAAATTGCTGAACACTGGTATGCAAAAGTGTTTAAAAAAGACTCTCAGGGAAAACTTTACCCGGAATGCTCATTCTGGCTGGCAACATTAAAGAAGAACAAGGGTAACTACAAGGATGCAAAAAAAATGTTTGATAAATATGCCAAAAAGAATAAGAAAAAAAAAGACAGTTACTATGTAAAAAAAGCGATTCAGGAAGTTGCAGCTTGTGATTATGCACAGCTTTTAATGGCAAGTCCGGATAAGTCAATAAAAATTGCACATCTCGATAGTTCCGTAAATAGTAAGGTTTCTGAGTATGCCCCAATTCAGGTTGATAGCATATTATATTTTTCATCCTTAAGAGACAAAAAGGATAAGGATAAAAAAAATAATATCAGCTACAATAAGATCTATACTGCAAAACATGATAGTATCAAGTGGCACAAAGCGAACGAGCTTGATTCCTTATTCAATAAAAACGGAATACACAATGCAAATACCGCTTTTAATAACGATCGCACAAAAGTTTATATTACAAGATGCATCCAAAAAAATGCTCAGGCTTTCGATTGTGAGATCTATTCATCAAACTATAAGAATGGGAGCTGGGAACCGTTGCAGCTTCTTCCGGAGGAGATAAATAAAAAAGGAAGCAACAACACACAACCAGCGATTGGATTTCTTGGTGAACAGGAAGTATTGTTCTTTGCTTCAAACCGCCCTGGGGGCGAAGGTCAAATGGATATTTGGTACAGCGTGATAAATAAGGACGGAAGCTTCGGCAAAGCAATAAATGCCGGAAAAAAAGTGAATACGATAGAGGACGATATTACTCCGTTTTATTGTAAGCCTTGTCAGGAATTATTTTTCTCTTCTACATGGCATAAAGGTCTTGGCGCCTTTGATATATTTAAAAGCGAATTCAAGGATAATGAATTCACTGCTCCTAAGAACATGGGCTCTCCGATCAACACAAGCTACAACGATATCTATTTCAGCATAAATTCTCAAAAGGATGCTGCCTTCCTTTCGTCAAACAGGAAGGGTTCATATTTCGAAGAAAAAGAAAGTTGCTGTAATGATATTTATACATTCAAAATTCCAAAGATCAACGAACCTCCTGTTCCCGTTGATAGTACCAAAATATTTGTGACCCAGATGAAACTTCTTGTGCCGATCACTTTGTACTTTCATAACGATGAACCGGATAAAAAAACGCTTGCAACCACAACAACAAAGAATTATAAAAAGACCTATGAAGACTATTCTGCGATGCGGGAAATGTATAAGAAAGAATATTCGAAAGGCGCTACAGGAGAGAATATAGAAAGAGCCAACAGTGATATTGACAACTTGTTTGAAGATAGCGTGGATGCCGGGATGCAGGATCTTGAAAAGTTTGCACAGTTGTTATTGAAAGTGCTGAAAGACAATGAAAAGGTAACCATCACCATGCAGGGCTTCTGCAGTCCGCTTGCTTCTACAGACTACAATGTGAACCTTGCAAAAAGAAGGATCTCCAGCCTGAGGAACTATTTCATGCAGTATCAGAACGGTATTTTCGTAAAGTATGTGAACAATCCAAATCAGGCCGAAGGGAACATTAAATTTGAAGATGTGGACATTGGTGAACTAAAAGTAAGGCCAAATGTAAGCGATGATTATTATGACACCAAGAACTCTATTTATAACCCGGTAGCGGCCCTGGAAAGGAAGATACAGATCATTGCAATATCTACATTTTCACAAGGCAGTAAATAAATAAATCAAATTAACGAACCATGAAACAGACAACCATATTTACAGTTCTTGTATTGATACTTTCCGGATGCAGCTTAACAGCAGAAAAGAACAGTGTCAGTAATCCCGATCAGTCAGAACAACCGATAGGTAAAAAGTTTTTTGAATATGATCAGATCCAGCATTACCTCAACAATATCGAGGAAAAAAACCTCGGGGAACTAAATGACAATCAATCGAGATCGGAATTGGATTCGATAAAAAGAGGAGTTGTCCTGGGAAACATTCCTAAGGATATGTCTGATCTTTCATTCATTGATCAGCTTGAAAAGATCGGATATTCAAAAAGAGAAGTTCATAAATCTAAATTTGAAGCAATAGATAAGATTTTCGCTGAGAAGTCTGTGGACGAAATGGTTTGGGCTGACTGTAAACACGTTTACCGCGATGTTTTGTTATTCAGAAAGAATAGCAAGATAATTGGAGTTGCTAAAATTTGTTTCAGCTGCAGATCAAATATAATTATTGGTACAACTGCCAACACAGAGAACTTCGGCCAAAACGGGGATTATGAGAAACTTGAAAAGACCTTAAAAAAGTAAACTCAGATCGGGCTTATTCTCCAATAACGATCTTTTTCACCTGTCTTGTTTTCCCGCTGTCGAAGCAGATAAAATAAACCCCTGCTTTTAAACCCAGTGTTTTTGTGTCAAGTGAGATCGTTTGTTTTCCTGCCATAACAACTCTATCTGCAACTACCGCAATCAATTGTCCGAAAGAATTAAAAATGTTAATACTCACTTTTCCTGAAACAGGAAGTGAATACTCAAGATTTAATACTTCTGCTGCCGGATTTGGAAACACTTTAAACCCAGCAGATGAGCTGATCTCATTAACACCAATATATGGAACTTCGGGTCTTAAACTGTCAATGTAAATTATACTGGTTACTTGCGGTGCTCCAAAAACAATATTCTCATCAATTTGAAGCAATGGAACTTTGGCTCCCGGTGTAAGCCATTTATATTCAATTTTTGTGGGACGCGGAAATAATATTCCACCTGTTACAGAATCTAGAAATACAGTATCGGTTTGTGTAACTGTTGATTTTATTCTTAAAGTGGGATAGCTTCCATAAGGCGTGGTGAGTGTTCCCCAGCCGTCCACTTCATTAATTCTTTTTCCGGTTCCTCCATAATAAAATGGGAGGGTTCCTGCCGGAATAATATGGTGAGGACTGTATTTAAAATTACATGAATCCACATTTCCGTAATTTACCGGAAAGTTATATACATAATCCGCTTGAGTGTATTCAAAAGGTAAAGGAAGTGAATCGTTAAGTGTATAAGCCAGGCCGACCTGTCTAAGGCTTGTGGTTGATTTTCTAAAAAAATCGTAAGCCATTGTTACGGTTATTCCGGGTATTGGAAGAAGGCTGGCTGTGAAATTTACTTTTCCATATGTAGTAGGAACTCCCGTGAACGCACTATATAAGGCATTGTAGTAACCGGTATAAGTTCCTGCTCCATCGAAGATCTCATAGCGCTGCAAAGAAGGTGTTAGTGAAGAAAAATCCCATGTGAAACCGACCCCTGTAAGTGTATGATCCACCGAAGTTGTGAGAGCAACACTTGTCATGATCTCTTCACCTCCATTCGGAAGGTCAGGAGAATTTATAGTTAATTGAGCAAAGGAAGCAAGCTGAATTGTAAACAAAAAGGCCAAAAAGTAATTTTTAAGCATGGTACATTGTTTTTTATAAAAGTATGATATTTTATTCTGATGTTCAAACATTTAGAAAATTCATGCCTTGAGATGATCGCATCTCAAAATATGAAATTTGGAAATAAAAAGTAAATATGGCTTGCCAGGTGCCATCAACTTAACTTATTGATAAAAAGGGCTTAGGAATGCATCTTTGGTTTTGAAACTGAAGCATTTTGATTAAATTTGTAAAGAAGAGAAATTATGAAAAATATTTTAAGACTCATTCTATTTGTATTGCCGGCATGCATCTTTGCACAAACTCCCGCGAACACAAACCCTAACGGATATAATAAATTTTACTATGACAATGGAGTAGTTTCCAGCGAAGGCTATATGCGTGAAGGGAAACCGGATGGGTACTGGAAAACATATTCCCAGAACGGAAAGATAAAATCGGAGGGAAACCGAAAGAATTTTTTATTAGACAGTACCTGGAAATTTTATAACGAACAGGGAAAACTTGCTTTTGAATTTAATTATAAAGAAGGCAAAAAGAACGGATCAAAAAAAACATTCGATACTAAAGAAGGCTTTCTGATCAGTTCGGAAAATTATGAAAACGATGTTAAGCAGGGAAAAACGATCAACTACTACAAGGACGGTAAAGTAAAACAGACAATACCATTTGTATCAGGTAAAGAAGAAGGCAGTGGTTATGAGTATAGTCCCGACAGTACGATCATTACCATCACTCAGTATAAAATGGGTTTTGTGCAAAAGGAAGAGAAGATCAATCGAAAGGATGCTAACGGATTGAAGCAAGGCATGTGGAAAACCTTTTATCCTACCGGAATAGTGAAAACAGAAGTGAATTATTCCGATGATAAAATGAACGGATATTTTAAAGAATATACAACAAACGGAAGTCTTGCAAACACTACAAAATATGTCAACGGAGTTGTTCAGACAAATGCTCCTGAGCTTGCCAAGCTTGATGTGAAAACAACCTACCATGAGAATGGAGCTGTAAAATTTACTGCAACTTATAAAGACGGAGTAGCAGAAGGGATTCAACGCGAATTTTCACCGGAAGGAAAAGTGATAGGTGCAAAAATGTATTCGGAAGGTGTTTTGACAGGAGAAGGAATTCTTGATACAGCAGGCCGTCAGCAAGGTCCATGGATCGAATATCATCCGAACGGACAGATCAAATCAAAAGGAGAATATCTTAACGGGAAAAGAATAGGAGAATGGGTTTTTTATCATCCGAACGGAAAGGTGGAACAGAAAGGAAAATATGATAAAAAAGGAAAAGCTCAGGGTGTATGGAAATGGTATTATGAAAGCGGCAATTTGTTGAGAGAAGAAAATTATCGCAATGATCTTCTTGATGGGATGATGACTGAATACAGTGATGCTGGTCCGGATAGCGCTAAAGTAATTACCAAAGGAGAATATCTTGATGGAATGAAAGAAGGTCCATGGATACTAGAGCTTCCTGATTATAAAGAAGAAGGTGTTTATAAATCGGATAGAAGAGATGGCGAATGGATACATCATTATACATCCACGGGCAAGGTTCGCTTTAAGGGAAAATTTATTGATGGTGTGCCGGATGGTGTTCAGACCTTTTATTACCCTAACGGAAAAGAAAGACAGGTTGGTAAATATGTAGGCGGATTAAAAGAAGGCGAATGGAAATTTTATGACGAATCCGGGTTTTTGTTCTTAACAATACAATTCAAAAATGATATTGAGGTCCGTTTTGACGGAATCAAAGTGGTGCCTGAAACACCTACATCCGAACCAAGTATAAAATAACGATTACAAAGTATCTGATGTCACTCTCCTCCAAAACAAAAGCACAGCTTATTGCCGAAGTTAAAAAGCTTCAGCGGAAGCTAAAAACGGTGGAGAAAAAAACAGCTGGTTCTTCCAATGAAAAAGCCTGGGATGTGGTTTTTAAATATTCCGCAAGTATTGTATTGGTGGTGGATAAGGCTTTAACAATCCTCGACATTAACAGGAAGAACAAGAAAAAAATTCTTGGCAAAAAAGCATATGAGCTAGCGGCAGAAGAGTCAAGGCCGTTAATAAAAAGAACTATCAGTTCTGTTTTTAAAACCGGGAAGCCTAAGGAATATAGAGTGAAAGCATTTTCTGCTTCCGGTAAAGCCATCGAGTTCTTTTGTAAAGCAAGCCTTTTTAAAGAGAATAACAAAACATCCGTTGTAATTATTGAAGCAATTGATATTACAAAAGAATCGGAGGTTCAGGAACAGCTTAAGCAGAATGAAGAAAAATTCAGAATGCTGGCTCAGAATGCAGTTGACATTGTTTACCGTTACCGCACTTATCCTGATTTCGCATGTGAATTTATCAGTCCTTCTGTAAAGCAGATTACAGGCTACTCTCAAAAGGAATATTACAAGGACCCCACTATTGGTATGCGTATCATCCATCCGGAAGACCAGCATATTGCTCATGAGAACAATCTGAAAATTGCAAAAGCCAAACCTGCTGATATGCTTGAACCTGTTATTTTCAGGAGTATCAGGAAGGATAAAAAGATAGTGTGGATAGAAAGCATCAACAGGCCTATCCATGATTCAAAAGGAAGAATGATTGCCATTGAAGGCAGTACAAGGGATATAACCGACAGAAAAAAATCAGAAGATGTTTTAAAGCAAAGCCAGGATAGCCTTGCTCAGGTCCTCAACAATATCAACGAGCTTGTTTATTACGTTGAGCTGCTGCCGGGAGGAAAAAAGAGGATCAAATATCTTGGAGCGCAGATCAGAAAAATTTTAGATGTAACACCGGAAGAATATTCAAACTCTCCAAAAACACTTATCTCTCTTTGTCATCCCGAAGATTTGGATAAAATAAGTAAAGTGGCTGCTGAGCTTCAGAAGACAAAAAAACCTCAGGAGTTTGTTTATCGTTTTTACCATCGTTCCAAAAAGGAATACATCTGGATAGAGGAACGTGTTTCACCTCAGCTTAATATCGAAGGAAATCATATAGGAAACTTTGGCCTCGTAAGAGATGTTACAGGCCAGATCAATTCTGCTAATCAGCTTAAGCAAAGCGAAGAAAAATTCAGGATGCTGGCGGAAAATGCACTTGACGTGGTATACCGTTTCGCTTTAAGACCCGAACCCAAATACGAATACGTAAGCCCGTCAATTTATAATTTGACAGGATATAAACCAGAGGAGTTTTATGCAGATCCAAATCTTGGGTTTAGGATAATTTATCCTGAAGACCGACATATACTTGGCAATTCAGAAGCACTTATTTTTAAAAACGGTCCGATCCAAAATGTGAAAGAGCCGAACATTAAACTTCGCTGGATAAAAAAGGACGGCACTATTGTTTGGACAGAAACCGTTAATACTCCTGTTCGCGACAATGATGGAAAGATAGTGGCTATCGAAGGTATTTCTAGAGATATAACGCAGCAAAAAGAAAGCGAAGAACGTTTCAAGATCCTTTCCAATGCAACGTTTGAAGGAATAGTTTTTTCTGAGAATGGACGCGTAATAGATGCCAATGATCAGTTCCTTCAAATGTATGGCTATGAATCCATCAATGACATTCTTGGAAAAGATGTTATCGATGATTTTGTAATTGAGGATCAGCGGCCCATGGCCAGAAAATTTTTGCGGTTGCCAAAATCCGAGCCTTATGAAGTAACAACAGTCAGAAAGGATGGCAGCCTGATGGTAGTTGAAACAAAAGCCCAGAACATTCCCTATTTCGGCAAAACGATACGTGCAACGGTTATATATAATATCACGGAACGTAAACAATACGAAACAAGTTTAAGAGAAAGCGAACGTACTCTTTCTACTTTAATGAATAATTTGCCGGGAATGGCTTATCGCTGTAAGCACGATGAGAAATGGACAATGCTCTTTGTAAGCAAAGGCTGTGTTGATCTTACTGGATTTAATACAAAGGACCTTGTGCAAAATGCTAAGGTTGCATACAACGATCTTATAATTCCGGAAGACAGAAAAAAGATTCGAAGTCTTGTAGTTGCAGCAATTGAAAAACGAAAACCATATGTGCTTTCTTATAAAATAAAAACCGCAAATGATGAGATAAAATGGGTTTGGGAAAAGGGAGAAGGTGTTTTTTCGGAGAATGGTAATCTGTTATTTCTGGAAGGATTTATCATAGATGCAACAGAACGTCAGAAGTTCGAAGTAGAACTGAAACGAAGCAGGGAGAATTATAAAAGCCTTGTTGATTATTCCCCTGATGGTGTTTTTATACATATAAACGGTAAAGTTGTTTTTGCTAATCCAAGTGCTACGAAGCTTGTCGGATTAAAAAATCATGAAGATGCAGTTAATTACACGCTCTTCGATTTTCTTCTTCCCGAATACAAAGAAAAAATTCTAAAGCGGATCGGAAAAGTAATAGCAGGCGAGCCTCAGGAATTTACGGAAGTTAAAATAAAGACCCTGACCGGAGAGATAAGAGAAGTTGAAACAAGACCAATACTTATTAAATTCAATGGGAAAGACGCGGTTCTGACAGTTGTTCATGATATATCAACTCAGAAACTTCTTGTACAGCAACAGATGCGTGCTCAGATCGCTGAAGAAACAAATGAGCTTCTCGAGCAGGAAATAACAAAGCGTAAAGTCATTCAGCTTCAGCTTCAGGAATCTCAGAAATATACCCGTTTGTTGATCGACAGCTCACTCGATATGATATGTGCATCTGATAAACAGGGATATATTACAGAATTCAATGCAGCAGCGCAGCGAACGTTTGGATATACTCCCGAAGAGGTGATAGGTAAACATGTAACAATGCTTTATCATGATTCTACTCAAAGGGTAAATATCATGGAGGATGAATTAACAAAAGCCGGGGTTTATTCCGGTGAAGTATTGAACGTGAGAAAGAACGGAGAACTTTTTATCGCATTCTTATCAGCTTCCGTGTTAAAGAATGAGTCTGGTGAAATAGTAGGATCCATGGGTGTTTCCAGAGATATATCCGAACTTAAGCAGGCTGAAGAACAATTGAGGGCTCAATCGGCAAAATTAAATGCCGTGTTTGAAAGCAGTTCACACGTGATCTGGACCCTTGATACAAATTTGTGTCTGACCTCCTTTAACAAAAATTTTGCATATTTTTTCAAGAAGCATTATAATATAGATGTTTATGCAGGCCTAAATATGGCAGTAGATGAGATGATCACTACAAATGATTACAACGATTTTTGGATACAAAAAGATAAGGCAGCTTTAAGAGGTGAAAGACAGCACTTTGAAACGAAGCTTACGGATGTGAATGGTGATGTTGTGTGGCGGGAAATCTATCTTAACCCAATCTTTGATGAGAATGGAAATGTTCGTGAGATCTCAGGGATCGGAAATGATATAACTGAAAAGAAACTGGCAGAAGAAAAAATAAAACAATCACTTCAGGAAAAAGAAGTTTTACTGAAAGAAGTACATCACAGGGTTAAGAATAACCTCCAGGTTATCTCAAGTATTCTAAACTTACAATCGTCCTATGTGAAGGATGTAGGAACACTTAATATACTGAAAGAGAGCCAGAATCGTATAAAATCAATGGCCTTTATACATGAAAGTTTATATCAGACCAAGGATTTTTCAAGTATAAATTTTTCTGAATATGTGGTGAATCTTTCTCATAATCTGATCCAGTCATATTCAAATTTTGAGAATGAAATAAAATTAAATCTTGACATTCAAAATGTTTTTCTTAATTTAGACCTTGCTATTCCGTGTGGATTAATCATTAATGAGATTGTATCTAACGCATTAAAATATGCATTTGTCGATAAAAAAGGAGATTGCGAGATTTCAGTAACTATGGTTCTCGATAATGAGAATCTGATATTAAAAGTGGCAGACAATGGAATTGGACTTCCAAAAGATATTGATTACAGAAATACTCAGTCGCTCGGATTGCAATTAGTTGTAACTTTGACCGACCAATTAAATGGCACAATTGAAATGGATTCATCAAATGGTACTAAA
>JAJTCJ010000145.1 GCA_021323165.1 Bacteroidota bacterium
GTTAATCAACCCTTTGAGATAAAAAAAAGCGTTAAGGACCACTTAACGCTTTTTGTATTTAATATTCTGAAATTATTTCTGTTCAGATCCGATCATTGAAGAAGAATCCATAGATACTGCATTCTTTTCTATCTTAAGTTTAACTCCGCCTTCAACAGTGATCATAAAGGTGGTGTCCTGGATCTCCGCGATCTTTGCATGAATACCGCCAATTGTTACTACTTTATCTCCAACTTTGATATTCTCACGAAATTTTTTCTGGTCCTTTGCCTTCTTTAACTGAGGACGGATCATAAAAAAATAAAATACTACGATAATTAAAATGATAGGAAGAAATGATTGTAATTGAGCCATAATTTTTTTTAAATTGATTTAATTGATTAAGAGTTATAATTGTAATGTTTGTTATTTTTTTTATCGTAAAGACGAATAAGAACTCCGACTCCCTACTCTTCTTCCGGCACAATTACCGTAGAACTGATCGTGAGCACCTTAGTACTTGGATTACAATTAGTAACCAATGTTACAGTTTTAGAAACCAATCCAGATTTTCCTTCACTATCAAAAACTACATCTACCTTTGATGATTCACCCGGCTTAATTGGCGTTTTTTGATAAGACGGAACAGTACATCCGCAGCTTCCCTGTGCTGAAGAAATCACAAGATCAGAACCACCAGTGTTTGTAAATTGAAATGAGTAAGTTACTTTTTCACCTTGAGTGATCTTTCCGAAATCATGCTTTTCCTCTGTAAAGGTCATGACAGGTGAACTACCCGGTTCGGCCTTCTCTGCTGAAGCTGTTGCCGGCACATTAATAACATCAGTAGAAATAGATGGATTGTTCTCTTCTTTTTTTGTTTCAGATCCGCAGGAAGCAGCGAACAACATAACCGTTCCGCTTAATACTGTTAAAAAAATCCCTTTTTTCATTTGTTTATATTTTTACTTCTAAATCTAAATTTCATTTTTAATCTTATTCCATTAAACCGCGGCCCATTTTATTGAGCTTGTTATCCCGTTTAAAATCCGCGATCAATTTATCAAGAATACCATTTATGAATATTTTGCTTTTTGGAGTACTGTACATTTTCGAGATCTCAATAAATTCGTTCAATGTCACTTTCACCGGAATATTTGAAAAGTGAAGAACTTCTGTGATCGCCATTTTCATTAAAAGCACATCCATTAAAGCAATACGCTCAACTTCCCAGTTCTTGGTCTTGTCCCCGATAAGCTTTTCATTTTCTTCATTACGGATGGCAGTCTGACGGAAAAGATCTTTCACAAATTCCATATCTTCTTCTCTGTCTTTATAAAGTGTCATCAATCCCTGTTCAGGAGTTGAATCTTCATTAAATGATTCGATGGTTTTTACCACCATTGGATTTACTAAGTAAATATCATCTCCCCAATGAAGATTCTTCTCTTCATATAAATGATTCACAAGTTCAAAATCTGCGATAAATTCTTTGAATATCTCTATGATGAAATTGCGGTCTGTTTTATAATCATGCTGGTCAGAAGACATATAATTTGAATAGATCTCTGAAGCCTTAATTGTATTATAAACCTTTCTTACAAGTTCATACTCATTGTTCCAGCTGATTTTACGGTTATTCATCTCACGTTTCAAGTGAATGTTTTCAGACAACTGCTGCAAAAATTTATTCTGTAAAAATTTAAGATTCGGATTAAGCTCTTCCTTCGTTGGCAAATGCTTTTCCTTAGCTTCTTCAGTTATTACATTCACAACGTGAATCAATTCTACCATCAATGCTAACTGATAAACATACAGATCATATACTTTATCGATCGAGTTAAACATATCCCGCTCACTTCTTGCAAGGTCTCTTGTATCGGATTGAAAAAAACCGTACAAAGCCTGCATTACTTTAATCCTTAAATACCTTCTGTTTAACATTACTCTACGAATTACGAATCTTTACGAATTTACTAATCTGTGTTTACTATCGGTTTGCATCAATTTAACACACCCCTACCCCCTCTCAAGAGGGGAATTGATCCTGCTCAATTTTAGCAAATCAATTTAATTAACTATTCTACTTTTAAGGTTAACCGTCACCGGACTCCCAACTCCTCACTCCCCACTAAAATGAAACTTTAATCTTTGCAATATCAGACAAACGCTTTTCAGCCAATCTGTTTGCAGCCATATAAGTTGGGATATTCTGTTCTTTTGCTACTTTAAAAATATTCAATGTGGTATCATAAATTTTTTCCGCATGTGACATTGCGCGTTCACGGTTATAACCTTCAAGTTCATAAAAAACATTGATGATACCACCCGCATTCACAACAAAATCCGGAGCATATAAAATCCCTTTTTCAATAACCATTTTACCATGAACATTCTCATCAGCAAGCTGATTGTTTGCTGCACCGCAGATAATTGCACACTTTAATCTGTCAAGAGTATCAGAATTAACTGTTGCGCCTAAGGCACATGGAGCATAAATATCCATGTCCATATCATATAGTTTATTTCCGTCCTTAATAACCTCTGCACCGGTTTCTTTTGCTATTGCATTTAATTTCTCGGCATTTATATCAAATATGGAAACTTTTGCACCCTCTTTTGTAAGATGTCTTACCAGGCTTTCACCCACATGTCCGATTCCCTGAACAACCACCTTTTTCCCGGAAAGACTGTCACTTCCCCACTTTTCTTTTGCAGAAGCTTTTATGGATAAATAAACACCATAAGCAGTAACAGGAGAAGGATCTCCGCTTCCACCCATATTAACAGGCAATCCGCTTACGAAATCAGTTTCCATCTTAATGTATTCCATATCTTTTGTGCTCACACCAACATCTTCTGCTGTAATGTATTTTCCGGAAAGACTGTTAACGAACTTCCCGAACCTGCGCATTAAAGCTTCATTCTTTTGAGTTTTCGCATCTCCGATAATAACTGCTTTTCCTCCACCAAGATTTAATCCGGCAACAGACGATTTATATGTCATACCGCGTGAAAGACGCAATACATCAGTTAAAGCTTCCATTTCATTGTTATAGGCCCACATCCTGGTTCCCCCAAGGCTTGGACCCAGAATCGTATTATGGATCGCTATTATGGCTTTAAGGCCGGTTTCATTATCATTGCAAAAAACTACCTGTTCGTGATTGTTAATACCCATTTGGGCTATCACCGGATTCTCGGCCAATGGAGAATTTTTAATATCCTGAACTTGTATCATACTTATTTGTTTATGATTATAGATTGCTGATTTATGAGATGATTAATCAGTACTTTTGTACGGTTTTAAATTGTGGCGCAAAATTAATGGTTATTTCCGAGTAGCCAAAATATACAGCTGGCAATTAATAAATGGCTTTCGGGCAAAATTCTTAAATATAATTTTGGGTTCACTTAAACATATCAATAAATATTTCTTTAAATATCGCTGGCGTCTTGGTCTTGGAATTTTATTTGTTTCTATTTCCAACGCATTCGGTGTTTTTTCTGTTACTTATATTGGTGGCGCTATTGACTATGTAAATAGCTTTTTAAAGAACCCTGGTGTAGTTTCCGACCCATATGATGAGTTGTTTGTTTTTGGATTAAAGATCATTGGAATGGCTCTTTTAAGCGGTTTCTTCCTCTATTTAACCCGCCAAACCATAATAGTGATGTCACGATTGATAGAATACGATCTTAAAAATGAGATCTACGATCATTATCAACGTCTTGATATTGCGTTTTATAAACGAAATAATACAGGAGACCTGATGAACAGGATAACCGAGGATGTCAGCCGGGTGCGGATGTATATAGGTCCTGCCATCATGTATATTGTTAATACATTTATCACGTTCATTCTCTGCATTATTGTGATGATCGATACCGATGTGAAACTTACTGCATATGTTCTTCTTCCCTTACCCTTACTTGCGATCACTATTTATTTCGTAAGCGATACCATTAATAAAAAAAGCACAAAAGTTCAGGAAAAACTCTCCGACATCACTACAATGGCTCAGGAAGCTTTCTCCGGGATTCGTGTACTGAAGGCTTATGGAAGGGAACAGCAATCATTTGAAGAGTTCGATAAAAAAACCACTGAATATAAAAGAAGGACTCTCGGACTTGTAAAAACGGAATCACTGTTTCAGCCGTTTATGATATTACTGATTGGTTTAAGCACAATATTCACTATCTATATCGGAGGAATGGAAGTAATTGCCGGAAAGATAACTTTCGGAAGCATAGCAGTTTTTATTGTTTTTGTAAATAAACTTACATGGCCAATTGCTTCCCTTGGCTGGGTAACATCGCTGATTCAGCGAGCGGCTGCATCTCAAACCAGGATCAATGAATTTTTAAGAACCTCCCCGGAGATCAGAAACGATCACATGGCACCAAGTGCTATTCTTGGAAAAATAGAATTTAAGAATGTGAGCTTTACCTATCCTGACTCAGGAATTCAAGCGTTAAATAATGTTTCCTTCGGGATAGAGCCGGGGAAAACCCTTGCAATTGTGGGCAAAACAGGTTCGGGAAAATCGACCGTTGCCAGCTTGATCTGCAGACTTTATGACCCTACAGCAGGAGAAATATTAATAGACAAAAAACGATTAGCGAATCTCAATCTGGCGGATCTTCGTCAGCAAACAGGTTATGTTCCCCAGGAGGTTTTTTTATTTTCTGATACTATCTCAAACAATATTGCTTTCGGAGTGAATGCTGATAAGCATACTATCCCAGCTATTGAAAATGCGGCAAGAAATGCGGCTATATATTCAAACATTATTGAGTTTCCTGAAAAATTCGAAACTATTGTGGGGGAAAGGGGAATAACACTTTCAGGTGGCCAGAAACAGAGAGTTTCTATTGCAAGAGCCATTATCAAAGATCCGCAGATCCTGATCTTCGATGATTGTCTTTCAGCCGTTGATACTGAAACAGAAGAAGAGATACTGACCAACCTGAAAAGCTTAATGAAAAACAAAACATCCATCATTATCAGCCACCGGGTTTCGTCTGTGAAGAGCGCAGATACTATAATTGTTCTCGATGACGGCCAGATAATTGAACAGGGAAATCATCAGGAATTACTGGAAATTAAAGGAACATATTATAATCTTCATTTAATGCAGTTGCTTGAGGCTGAGAAGCAAGGCTCAAAAGCGGATCACAAGCTTTAAAAAGTTATTAACAAGCCTTGTTTTAGAGATTTTTTTTCTAAACATTTGCCAAACAATACTACAATTACGATGGAAGAAGGATATGAAAAAAATGGGTCTGACAGAGAAGAGATTTTCTCTAAATCTGTAAGAGCAGGGAAAAGAACTTATTTCTTTGATGTTAAGAGTACAAAAGGAAATGATTATTACCTAACTATCACAGAAAGCAAAAAACGTTTTGGTGATGATGGTAAATTCTTTTATGAAAAGCATAAATTGTTTTTATACAAAGAGGATTTCGAAAAATTCGCAGAAGGCCTTAACGAAGCTGTTGCCCATATTAAATCCATTTCTCCTGTTGTTGAGCAAACCGAATCTGATTCAAATGAATCTGCTCCAACCACAAACAATAAATTCTCAGACGTCAATTTCGAAGATCTGGATAAATAAATTTATTTAACATTTTAAAAAATCCCGCTTCCACAAGTAGCGGGATTTTTTATTTCTAATTATAGTAACATGAATCAAAATGACTGGATCGGCTTTATCGGAGTAGCTATCTTACTACTTGCTTTCCTCCTTAACTTAACAGGAAAGATCACACAAACCAGCCTGCTTTATATTGTTTTAAATATTATTGGAGCTGCCCTTGCAGGAATAGCATCATATCTGATCAATTATATTCCTTTCGTAATTCTCGAAGGCACCTGGACATTAGTTTCACTTACCGCTCTTTTAAAACACGTTAGAACTTCTTTTAAATAAAAAAGGCCTGCATAATACAGGCCTCTTTCTATAATATTTAATTTTCTTATTGACGGGTTATCTTCAGTATCTCCTGCTTAGTAATACCCAGGTTAGAAGCATCAATTGTAATTGTATTCAAACCCATAATCAATGGCGCAGGAATGACAAGCATTTTGGTTCTATTATTGAAAGATGCACCAGTAAATACAACACCATTTATTTTAACTGTTATCGCACCTGGATTAGTTACATTCTCAATCTTAACAACAATATTATAAATTGCATCAGTTGTTGCTGCTATAGCTGAAGCCGGTGTTACAAAAATTATCTGAGGAGCATTGGGGGAAACGTTCGCATCGTTTGGTTTACCCTTGTTTACTATTTCGTCAGTACCCAACGTAGTAGTTGGTTTGATCCCTGTACCTGTGTTTCCCGGAGTTGCAATAGTATCCGGAACAAGCGGATCAACCGGGTTCGGAGCAAACACTTCACTATAAATGACTGATACCATTTTACTGTCTGTGCCGGATGCATTAGTTGCAGTGATTGTTATTGTATTGTTGCCAGGGATCAGGTTAGCAGTAAAAGTAACCTTTTTAGTCGCTGCGATATAAACGAAATTAATTATAGGCGTTCCATTAACTTTTACACTCACCATTCCTGAATTCTTAATGTTTGTTACAGTGGCCGCAACAGCAAATGCATTTGCCGCAACAGTAGTTGAGGCAGATGTTGGATTAGTGAATGTTACAACTGGGGCAGCAAGAGGAAGAGTATAATTTATTGTTTGGGTTTTAGTGTCATTTCCTCCAGTATTTGTTGCAGAAATAACGATTGAATTTGAACCCACTATAAGATTAGCGCTTACGGATAATTGATGAGTAGAAGGATTAAAAGAAAATGCGCTTGTTGCATTTCCGTTTATTGAAACAGAGATCTGCCCGGGAGTGTTAACATTTAAAATGCTTGCATTTAATGTTGTTGCTGAAGAAGTAACATTGAAAGGATTTGAAACCGGATTTGTAATAGTTATAACCGGTGCGGGATTTGCTTGAACGGGCTTAGTATAAATCACGGTTTGCGTTTTTGAATCGCTTCCACCAACATTTGTTGCAGAAACAACAATTGAATTTGCTCCTTCAACAAGATTTGCATTGAAGCTCAGCTGATGAGTGCTTAAATTATAATTAAAGGCGCTTGTCATAACCGGACCGCCATTCACTAATAATGAAATCTGGCTTGGTGAAGTAATGTTTAATACCGAAGCATTCATTGGAATTACTGAAGAATTAGTATTGAATGGATTTGATGAAGGATTTGTAATCGTAATTACTGGTGCAGGACTTGCCTGAACCGGTTTAGTATAGATCACAGTTTGTGTTTTTGAATCACTTCCACCAACATTGGTTGCAGAAACAACAATTGTATTTGCTCCTTCAACAAGATTTGCATTAAAGCTCAGCTGACGAGTGCTTAAATTATAATTAAACGCACTTGTCATAACCGGCCCCCCGTTCATTAAAACAGAGATCTGGCTTGGTGAAGTAATGTTCAATACCGAAGCATTCATTGGAAGTACTGCAGAATTAGTATTAAATGGATTTGATGAAGGATTTGTAATCGTAATTACCGGTGCCGGACTCACCTGAACCGGTTTAGTATAGATCACAGTTTGTGTTTTTGAATCACTTCCACCAACATTGGTTGCAGAAACAACAATCGTATTTGCTCCTTCAACAAGATTTGCATTAAAGCTCAGCTGACGAGTGCTTAAATTATAATTAAACGCGCTTGTCATAACCGGCCCCCCGTTCACTAAAACAGAGATCTGACTTGGTGAAGTAATGTTCAATACCGAAGCATTCATTGGAATTACTGCAGAACTCGTATTGAATGGATTTGATGAAGGATTTGTAATCGTAATTACCGGTGCCGTACTCACCTGAACCGGTTTAGTATAGATCACAGTTTGTGTTTTTGAATCGCTTCCGCCAACATTGGTGGCTGAAACAACAATCGTATTTGCTCCCTCAACAAGATTTGCATTGAAGCTGAGCTGATGAGTGTTTAGATTATAATTAAAAGCGCTGGTCATTACCGGGCCGCCATTCACTAATACTGAAATCTGGCTTGGTGAAGTAATGTTTAACACTGTTGCTTTCACCGGACTTGGAGAAGAGTTGGTAGTGAATGGACTGACTGAAGGATTAGTAATAGTAATAACAGGAGCTGGAGATACAGCAACCGGTTGTGACTTTAATATTAAAGTTATGTTCTTAGAATCATTACCGGAACTATTACTTGCTGAAACTGAGAATGTATTTGCTCCCTGGATCAAATTAACATTCGCGCTGAAATTATGAGTGGCAGTATTATAAGTAAAATCGTTTACCGGAGCACCATTAAATAACACTTGTATTTGCTCCCGGCCGGAAATGTTTTTCACCGATCCGGTCACATTCACCAATGCCTGACTGCTTGTAAAGGGATTCTGAGCCGGTGAAGCTATGTTAACTATTGGTGCTATGCCTGAGGGAGCCACAGGAGCAGAATAAACAACTGTTGCAGTTGAGCTAACTGTTCCTGCAGTATTTACGGCAGTCACTACAAAAGTATTTGAACCATTCTGAAGATTTGCAGGATAATTGAAAATATGGTTAGAAGAATTATAATTAAATCCGTTCACCTGACTACCATTCAATGTCATTGACATATCACTTGTAGAATTAATATTAGTGATAGTTCCTGTAACATTCATGTTCGGGGATGAAGTATTAAACGGACTTGAATTCGGATTTGTGAAATTAATCACAGGAACAGGATTGGTATTTGTTAAAGTTGGTGTCTCGGTTGGAGTTGTAGGAGTTGTTGTGGTTGTTGCAGGAGAGCTTTTGTGTCCGCGGCCAAAACTAAACTTAATCCAGAATGAAGTATAATGATACATATCGTTGGAGCCAGTAGCTCTATTATTATCCGACCATCTTTGTCCGTCAAGAACATCATTTAAAGCCCAGGTCATTTTATGCTCAAGACCCAAAGAAAATCCTTTGATTATTTCAAACCCAAGACCAACACCTAATGAAGGCATAAATTTCCATGTTGGTTTCAGGTTACCATCAGCTAAACTCTCATAGCTTGCATCGTTTATCGTATTTATCTGGGTAAGTATTTCAGAAGAACTTGATGTGCCGTTTGTGTCAACATTATCAGCATATTCATAAAGCTTTGAGTTTTCATCCAGTTGATTGATCCTGGCAACAGCTTTTGTTATACCTGCTCCCGCAAAAATGTAAGGATATAAATTAGTACGTTCCCTTATTTTATTTGCACCTAAAACCAATTCAACTGCAAGCTCATCAATATGAGTTTTATAGTTATGATACACATATCCGTCATTATTATAGTAATCAAGAGTGGTATCAGAACCATTCAACACTTCATTATTAGCAATACCGAAAGATTTCTTCGAATCCTGGCCATAAGTATTTGCATTCAGATACCGGAATCTCCAGCCCCATAAAACAGGGCTTGTCTTATTCATGCAATACGTTTGTCCGAAAGTAAGGCCGAGACCGCTGCCCACTTTTTGGGTTTTTACATCACTTTTCAACCAGGCCGCACCGGCATTCAAACCAAGCTCAAAGGGATGTGCTGTCTGTCCATGAACAGTAAATAGAAAAAAAACGAAAATGCTTAGGGTTGTAATTATTCTTTTCATATGCTAATAATTTGTTTTTAAAGATCCTATGTCTGCATGCCGACAGACATGTAATAAGCCAATTTTAAAATTCTGTTTGTGTCCGGATAATTAGGCTTTCATATATATCCATATTTTTTAGCGGCTATACATTTTCTATGCCGTAATTAAAAACCCCTGTAACAATGGGATTAAACCAATAATATCTATTTTTTTCTGCGCTGGATACGAAATTCTGTACGTCTGTTCTTAGCATGCTGTTCTTCTGTGCATACTTTCCCTTCTTTGCATTCATTGGTTAGCCGGGTTTCGCCAAATCCTTTTCCACGTAAGCGATCTTTCGGAATGCCACTTGCGATCATATACTCTACGGCTGTTTTAGCCCTTAACCTTGACAACCTGATGTTAAATCCATACGAAGATCTTGAGTCCGTATGAGATTCAAGAACAACATGTAACTGAGGATCTTCTTTCATTATATAAATGATCTTATCAAGTATTTTCTTGGCTTCCGGCTTCAGATCAGCTTTACCATAATCGTAATAAAGATTTTCAGCATTTGTGATCGTACCATCCAGATTGTCTTTTTTCAATTTTGTTACAGCTAACCAAGGATCATCCATATAAAGTCTTCCCAAAGTTTTTTCTTCGCTTGGTAAAACGGTGAAGGTAAACTTCCCTCCTTTTTTTACTATCTCACGAATAACATTCCCTTTTTGATCAAGGATCAGCAACTTAGTCTGCTCCTTTATTTTAGTATCGGATTCATCAACTGCAAATAACAAATTCTGATCTGCAGGTAGATCTGTAAACATAAAAGCTCCTTTGTCGTTTGTCTTAATATTTTT
>JAJTCJ010000039.1 GCA_021323165.1 Bacteroidota bacterium
CGGATTCTCAACTGATGTAAACAGGGATTACAGTACTTCCAAGGGACGTAACACAACACCGGATGATATTATTATTCTTCCAACGTTCAATAAAACGTTCAACATGAATCGTAACTATGACCTGAAATGGGATCTGACTAAAAACCTGAAAATGGATTTTACTGCGAATAACATCGAAAGAGTTATGGAGCCTGATGGAGAAGTTACTGATGCAACAAAGGATACATTGTTTAAGCAATTTTTTGAAAGGCTTACAAAGACTCAGTACAATCATCAGGTCAGTTTGAATTATAATATTCCTATCAATAAAATTCCGTTGCTGGATTTCACTACGGCAAGTGTCCGTTATGCCGGAACCTACAGCTGGCAGCATTCTCCATTGTTTGATACTGATCGTGATCCTGACGGAGAGATCATTAACAGAATAGATACTTTAGGAAATACGATCCAGAATTCAAGGAATATTTCCTGGAACGGCCAGCTGAATATGCTCACGCTTTATAATAAGATCCCATATCTGAAAAGGATCAATCAGAAATCAAATAAAAATAAAGGCGGTAAAACATCTGCAATTACAAGTACTAAGCCCGGAGCAGACAGTACAAAAAAGAAGAAGGATAATTTTGAGATCCTTGAGTATGTTGCACGTTTCGTAATGACACTGAAAACTGTAAACATTACTTATTCGGATAACGCGGGAACTATGATGCCCGGCTATAAGCGCGGTACTCAAATGATGGGAATGGATGAACATTTTCAGGGACCAACTGTGGGATTTATTTTCGGAAGTCAGCAGGATATCAGAAATAAAGCAATTGCATCTACGGAGGATGGTGATCCGAATAATGACTGGCTGGTGAAAACATCTTCACTCAATACACCATATACAACAACAAGTTCCCAAAGCTTAAATATAAGGGCGAATGCGGAGCCGTTTCCCGATCTGAAAGTCGAGCTTACTGCTACACGAACACAATCAAAAAGTACGAATGAATTTTTTCGCTGGAGTGATACAGATGATGGCTTCGTTAGTGATGCACGCACTGAAACCGGAACATTCAGTATGTCTTTCTTAACTTATAAAACGTCATTCAAAGATGGGGATGAGACATTCACCGCATTTTTGAACGCGAGGCCAAATGTTTCGGCACGACAAGGTGAAAATCCGAATTCAACAACCACTATTAATGGTTATGCAGAAGGTTACAATGCAGTATCTCAAGACGTTCTTATTCCGGCCTTCTTAGCTGCTTATTCCGGGAAGAATCCGAATGGTATTGGATTAGATCCTAAACCAAATATTCCTAAACCGAACTGGAGAGTCACTTACGATGGATTATCTAAGCTTGAAAAAGTTAAGAAGTACTTTAAATCATTTACATTGAGTCATGCTTACCGTTCTTCCTACAACATTGGAGGATACACATCTAATTTGCTTTATGGTGAAAGAAACGGAGGAGCTTTCGAGCGTGAATCTGTTTCCAGTATTTCCACAAATCCAAACTTCCTTCCTAAGGATCTGATAAACACAGTAACGATCTCTGAGCAATACAGCCCCTTGATCAAGCTGGAAATGACAATGAATAATAGTGTGCTGTTAAGCTTTGAATATAAAAAGGACAGAAATCTTTCACTAGGTCTTACAAGTAAAACAATTACAGAAATGAACGGAAGAGAGATCATTGGTGGTATCGGTTACAGGCTTAGAGAGGTGAAGCTTCCTAAGAGATTCCAGATAAAAGGAAAGCCTATTAAGAGTGATCTTAACTTAAAAGCAGACATTTCATTCCGTAAGAATGAAACCATCATGAGAAGGATCGTGGAAGAGGTGAGTCAGTCTACAGGCGGAACCAATATTATATCAATAAAGGTTTCTGCAG
Organism: Bacteroidota bacterium; assembly: GCA_021323165.1. Taxonomy (GTDB): domain Bacteria; phylum Bacteroidota; class Bacteroidia; order 2-12-FULL-35-15; family 2-12-FULL-35-15; genus 2-12-FULL-35-15. The sequence goes on from JAJTCJ010000039.1 coordinate 1,881, forward strand.
ATTACGTGATCAGTGATAAGATCAATATCCGCTTGTTTTATGACAGGATTATCAATAAGCCGGTTATTTCAACATCCTTCCCTACAACAAATACCAATGCGGGGGTCAGCCTGAGATTAACACTTTCGAATTAATTTTTTGACAATAGTTTGAGGTAATCGAATTAAACATAAATTTGTGCTTCAAAATAAAAACTAAATTAAATATGAACTTTCCTGAAAATTTAAAATACACTAAGGATCATGAGTGGATCCGCATCGAAGGCAATAATGCAGTTATTGGAATTACAGAATTTGCTCAGGGTGAGTTAGGTGATATTGTTTATGTAGATATTCAAACGGAAGGTGAAGATCTTGCTCATGAAGAGATCTTTGGTACAGTTGAAGCAGTTAAAACCGTTTCTGACTTGTTTATGCCTGTTTCAGGGAAGATCACCGAAGTTAATAAAGGTCTGGATGCCAATCCTGAGTCAGTAAATAAAGATCCTTATGGTGCAGGCTGGATGATCAAAGTTGATATGAAAGATGCATCAGAAGTAAATGCGCTTTTGAGTGCTGCTGATTACAAAGCACTGATCGGACATTAATACGGAGATACCGTAACCATGTTTATAAAACACATGAAATGGGCAATGCTTTGGGCATTGATCATTCTTATTTTATGCGGAATACCCGGAAGGGATATTCCGCATATTTCATTTTTAGAATTATTGAGCTTTGATAAATTTGTTCATGCGGGTATATTTTTCGTGTTCGTGCTGCTTACTTTGCGTGGACTAGTTTTACAAGGTAAAAATAGTAAGCATGCTAAGCTGGTTGCGGGAATGATTTGTATTTCATACGGAGGTTTACTAGAAGTAATGCAGGGCACTTTTTTCAGCGAGCGCAGCGCTGATGTTTATGATTTTATAGCCAATAGTTTCGGATGTATCATAGGAATTGTTTTATATAAAAATCTTGAACGAAAGATCTTATCGCGTTTTATAAATTAATTTAAATGAAGATCAACTGGGAAATTACACGGTTTGAAGACCTTACACCAGAAAGGCTTTACAGGATAATGCAGCTTCGTGCTGAAGTGTTTATTGTAGAGCAGAATTGTCCGTATTTGGATCCTGACGGGAAGGATCATCGTTGTTTTCATGTGATGGGATTTAATTCTCAGAAGGAAATGATCGCCTATTGCAGAATACTTCCGGAAGATGTTTCTTATTCGGAAGCTTCAATTGGCAGGGTGCTAACTTCAGAGAAGGGAAGAGGCACGGGCGCGGGAAAACAATTAATGAAAAGAGCACTTGATGAGATAGAATTATTATTTGGTGAAGTTCCCGTAAGAATAGGCGCTCAGCTGTATCTGAAAAAATTCTATGAGAGTTTCGGCTTCGAAGTTATTTCAGATGAATATATGGAAGACGGAATTCCGCACATAGAAATGCTTAGAAAATATACCGATTCTCTTTAAATTATCATTCCTGCTCCAACTGTTACGTGTGTAACTTCATCGATCAGGATCAGGCTTCCTGTTATCCTGTTAAGGTTATATTTGTCTGCTGCGACAGGAGCAGTTGTTTTCAAAGTAATCTTCGCAATATCATTTAACCCTACCGCTTTATCATCAATGTTTTCAAGAGTGCTGATATTCACCTTGTGATTTATTTCCTTAACTACACATCTTACTTCTTTGTTGGTGTGTTTTAAGACATACTTTCCATTCAATTGTAACTTTTTTTCAGTCAGCCAGCAGATCATTACTTCCAGATCCTGTGTTATTAAAGGCAATTTGTCTGCCTTCACTATCATATCACCGCGGGAAACATCCAATTGGTCCTCAAGAGTTACTGTAATGCTCATTGGTGCGAATGCTTCATATAACTCACCTTCAGCTGTATCAATTGACTTAATTTTTGTTCTGTTCCCTGAAGGTAATATCATTACATCATCACCTTTTTTCATTATACCGCTTGCGATCCTGCCTGCGTATCCGCGGTAATCATGATGATCATGGCTCATAGGCCTTATCACGTATTGAACAGGAAATCTGACATCTTTCAGATTTGTGTCGTTTTTAATATCAAGGTTTTCAAGAAGGTCCAGAAGTGTTTTTCCTTTGTACCATGACATTTTTTTGCTTTTATCCACAACGTTATCGCCTTTTAGAGCACTAAGCGGAATAAATTCTAAATCGACAGGGCCCAGTTTTGAAACAAATTTTTCATAAGCAGTTTTGATCTTATTAAAAACGTCTTCTTTATAATCCACAAGATCCATTTTGTTGATGCAAACAATTATATGAGGGATCTTTAATAAAGTTGAAATATAAGTATGACGCATTGTTTGTTCAATCACACCTTTTCTTGCATCTATCAGGATAAGCGCAACGTTTGCAGTTGAAGCAGCAGTAACCATGTTGCGAGTATACTGAATGTGTCCGGGTGCATCTGCGATAATGAATTTTCTTTTTGGTGTTGAGAAATAACGGTACGCAACATCAATAGTAATACCCTGTTCTCTTTCAGCACGGAGTCCGTCAGTAAGTAATGCAAGATTCACATATTCATCACCCCTTTTTTCGCTTGATGATTTAATAGCTTCATACTGATCTTCAAAGATCGATTTCGAATCATATAATAAACGTCCGATCAAAGTGCTCTTGCCATCATCTACAGAACCCGCTGTAGTAAAGCGAAGCAAATCCATTTCTAAATATAATTCGGATTTCGGAAGTTTTATTTCGGAAGTTGAGCCCATTGTTAAGGTTATGATTGTCGATTTGTATTTTAATTCTTTTGTTGTTTCAAACGATTTTCCTTCGCTGTTTTTCCGGCTGCGGTGAAGATTGCAGTTAATTCATTTGCTTCCTTTAGAATGGGTTCAACCGATTCTTTTTTAGCAAGCTCAGCTTCGATAATTAGTTCAAGCCAATAACAACATTCATCAGCCTCCTCTTCAACAATTATAATTTTATTAATAAAATCAGCTGTGGATTTACCTTTGCAGGCAGATCTGTAATTAGCACCAACGCTTGTTCCTGACCTTAATAGCTGTTTCCCAAGAACACTGCCTTCATCATTTTTAGGCAAAGTTCTTATAAAACGAATAATAGCCACGGCAAATTTTTTAGTTCTATCTTTTAAATCTTTCGTCATAAATTATTAAGAATATTAGATTTTTTAGGTTTTTGCTTCCAAAATTCACCTTCCGAAATTGAAGTTCTCACTTCCAACTTGATTCGTACTTCCGAATTTGAACTTCCGATTTCCCATTTAGAAGTACCCGGCTTTTTTCCTGTCTTCCATAGCAGCGTCAGAACGTTTATCATCTATCCTGCTTCCTCTCTCTGTTACTCTGGTTGCAGCAATTTCCGCAAGTATCTCTTCAAGCGTGTTTGCTTTAGAAAGCACAGCTCCTGTACAGCTTATATCTCCAATTGTTCTGAAACGCACCTGCATTTTTTTTACTTCTTCATTTGGCTTAAGTGGAATAACATTTGAATGCGCATAGATCACACCGTCACGAATAAAGCATTCTCGTTCATGTGTAAAATAAATGGAAGGAATTTCGATCTTCTCCTGGTAAATGTATTGCCACACATCCATCTCTGTCCAGTTGCTTATCGGAAACACTCTGAAATGCTCGCCCATCCCTTTTTTGCCATTGAACAGGTTCCATAATTCCGGCCTCTGATTTTTTGGATCCCATTGTCCAAATTCATCTCTGTGAGAAAAGAAACGTTCTTTAGCACGCGCTTTTTCTTCGTCTCTTCTTGCTCCACCTATGCAAGCATCGAATTTATAACTTTCGATAGTATCAAGCAATGTTACTGTCTGCAATACATTCCGGCTGGCATTGAATCCTTTTTCTTCTGTTACTCTTCCTGTGTCAATACTATCCTGAACAGATGCAACAATTAGATGAGCACCAAATTTTTCCGCAAGGTTATCGCGGAAGATCAATGTTTCCTCGAAATTATGTCCTGTATCGATATGCAGAAGTGGAAAGGGGATCTTGGCTGGTGCAAAAGCTTTACGCGCAAGATGAAAACAAACGATACTGTCTTTCCCTCCGGAGAATAATAATGCTGGTTTCTCGAACTGAGCAGCTACTTCTCTCAGCACGTAAATACTTTCACTTTCTAGTTCTTTTAAATGAGTAAGTGTATGCGGTTTCATAATCTGTCCCTTCGTCCTAATTACTTTTTAATGCGATTAATGTATCTTAATATTTCTGCAACGCTTTCTTCAACACTCATTTCAGAGGTTTTCAGGTTAAGCGAAGCATTCTTAGGTTCTTCAAAAGGAGAATCAATTCCAGTAAAGTCTTTTATTTCACCTTTTCGCGCTTTAGCATATAGTCCTTTTACATCTCTCTTTTCACATATTTCCAGAGGAGTATTAATGTAAACCTCTACAAAGTCTTTTTTGCCAATAATGTCTTTAGCGAGACTGCGCATTTTTTCGGTCGGACTAATAAAACAGCAGATCGTAATAATGCCATTGTTAACAAATAGCTTGGCGATCTCTGCTATCCTGCGTATATTCTCAATTCGGTCTTCTTCACTGAAACCAAGATTATTATTTATTCCGGCTCTGATATTATCACCATCAAGCACCTGTGTAAGTTTACCTTTTGAATGCAGGGTTTTTTCCAAAGCAACAGCAATTGTAGTTTTTCCGGCTCCGCTTAAACCTGTAAGCCAGACAGCAATTCCTTTCTGATTAAGGAGATTTTCCTTGTCGGACCGCTGAAGGATTTTATTGGTTGTGAAAATATTATTCATTAAATATTATAGAATGAAATGCCTCTACTGATTTTTCTTTTAAATATACTAAATCATTCTTTGCAAAGCATAGAAGGGTTGTTTTTTCGGTAGGAACTGATATTTTGAATATCTTTGCAGGGCTAAAAAGACTGTAAAATTAATTTTGAAGATGGCAAAAACAATAATTCCTGATTTCAGAAAAACTCCTACTGTTGATCAGGTAGGAATTGAAGAAAGGGTAGCGCGATTTACGACCAGAAGTATTAAAAAAGCTTCTAAAATGGAAGGCCTGAAAATGGTGCTGAGTATGATAGATCTCACAACTCTTGAAGGGAAAGACACAGAAGGAAAAGTAAAGCAAATGTGTTACAAAGCTGCGCACCTGCATGATGTTATTCCCGGATTGCCTACTGTTGCAGCTGTTTGTGTTTACCCTTCAATGGTAAAAACCGCGAAAGCAGCTTTGAAAGGAACGAATATAAAAGTTGCTTCTGTTTCAACGGCTTTTCCGAGCGGTCAATCAACACCGGAAATTAAAATACTTGATACAAAATTCGCAGTTGAGAATGGTGCGGATGAAATAGATATGGTAATCTCCCGTGGAGAATTTTTAAGCGGAAATTATAATTTCGTTTTTGAAGAGATCGCAGCTATAAAGGAAGCCTGCGGCAAAGCAAGGTTAAAAGTAATATTTGAAACCGGAGAACTTTCTACATTGGATAATGTTAGAAAGATCAGCGACCTTGCTATGTATGCAGGCGCTGATTTTATTAAAACATCGACCGGAAAAATTTCTCCGGCTGCTACTATGCCTGTCACACTCGTTATGCTTGAGGCTATCCGTGATTATTATTATGCAACTGGAAGAATGGTGGGAATGAAACCAGCTGGTGGAATTTCAACTTCTAAACTTGCAATGCAATATCTGATTATGGTGAATGAAACGCTGGGTGCTGCATGGTTATCAAGTGAATGGTTCCGCTTCGGAGCAAGCAGTCTGGCTAACGATGTTCTGATGCAGATCGCAAAAGAAACCCATGGAGTTTATCAGAGTTCTGATTATTTTTCAAAGGATTAATTTAGTCACGGATTATTTTTCTGTCGGGATAAAAGAGATACTAAAGCCGCAGATTCGCAGATTCTATTATTTAAAATAATTATGGCAGATTTGAATATACGCACGGAATGGTTGACTGAAGAGCCTGAATCAAAATATTGGAATAAAAACGATTTTCTTTTTCAGGACGAAACAAGGCAGATTATTGGAATAAGTATGGAAGTTCACAGAGTTCTTGGGCGTGGTTTTTCAGAAATTGGTTATAAAGATGCTCTAGAATATGAACTAAAAAAAAGAGGAATTCTATTTGAAAGAGAGAAAAGTTATAAAGTGAATTATAAAGAGATAGTTTTAAATCATACTTTCTGCGCTGATTTTGTCATTTTTGGGAATATTATTGTAGAAGTGAAAGCTAAAAATGGAATTGTTGATGATCATTCAGAGCAAACAATTAATTATCTGGCAGTTTCGAAATGTCCGGTAGGGCTTCTTATTAATTTTGGTGAGAGCTCGCTTAAATTTAAACGGTTTGCATTAACAAAAAGCATAAATTAAAAATCAGAATCTGCAAGAATTTAAGGATGAAAATCTGCGAATCTGCGGCTTATTAAACGGCCCAACATTAAAATCATGAGCACAACAAAAGAACCAAAATTAAATTTTAATTCTGCATGGGACCTTGCCCCGGCTCCGGAGGATACAAAGCATATCTCTTTAAAAAAGCAATATGATCTTTTTATCAATGGTGAATTTGTTAAACCCAACAGCAAAAAATATTTTGCAACTTATAACCCTGCTACGGAAGAAAAAATAGCTGATGTTGCTGAAGCTGATGAGAAAGATGTTGATAAAGCAGTGAAGGCTGCTCGTTCTGCATTTGGTAAATGGAGCAAACTAACAGGTAAAGAAAGAGGAAAGTATATTTACCGCATTGCCCGTTTAATGCAGGAAAGAGCACGCGAATTTGCTGTTATCGAAACAATGGACGGAGGAAAATCTATTCGCGAAAGCAGAGATATTGATGTTCCATTAGCTGCAAATCATTTCTTTTACTATGCAGGTTGGGCAGATAAGCTGGAGTACGCTTTTCCAAATAAAAATCCTAAGCCGTTGGGTATAGCCGGACAGATCATTCCATGGAATTTTCCTTTATTAATGGCTGCCTGGAAAATTGCTCCTGCATTGGCAGCAGGAAATACTGTTGTGTTAAAACCTGCTGAAACAACACCTCTTACGGCTTTGAAATTAGCTGAGCTTATCAGAGACAGTGGTTTACCAAACGGTGTTGTAAATATTATTACAGGTGCAGGAAAAACTGGTGCTGCAATAGTAAATCATCCTGATATAAATAAGATCGCTTTCACCGGTTCAACTGATGTAGGTAAATTAATTCAACGTTCAGTATCAGGAACTGACAAAAAATTAACTCTTGAGCTTGGCGGAAAAGCAGCAAATATCATTTTTGATGATGCTCCTCTTGATCAGGCTGTAGAAGGAATTATTAATGGGATTTTCTTTAATCAGGGGCATGTTTGTTGTGCAGGCTCACGTTTATTTGTACAGGAAAGTGTTGCGGATCTGGTCATCAGAAAATTGAAAGACAGAATGCAGACATTGCGTGTTGGAGATCCTATGGATAAGAATACTGATATCGGTGCGATCAATTCAAAAGAACAATTAGGAAAGATCAACGATTACATTAAGATCGGGAAAGATGAAGGTGCAGAAATGTATCAAAGCACATGCGTTATACCTAAGAAAGGTTATTTCTGCAGGCCAACGATCTTTCTTAATGCAACTCAATCGCACAGGATAGTTCAGGAAGAAATTTTCGGACCTGTTCTTACTATTCAAACATTCAGAACGATTGAGGAAGTGATCGAGAAAGCAAACAATATTCCTTATGGCTTATCAGCCGGAGTCTGGACTGATAAAGGGTCCAAAATATTCAATCTTACTACTAAATTAAAGGCTGGGGTGATCTGGGCCAATACATATAATAAGTTTGATCCTACGTCTCCTTTCGGAGGGTACAAGGAAAGCGGTTTCGGCAGAGAAGGTGGTTTACATGGCCTTTCAGCATATCTTGATATGTAATTTGTAATAATATAAGTAAAGAAAATCAAACTAACTCTGATATTGTGGCAACAACAACACGTATAGAAATACAAAAAACCTACAAGATCTTTATCGGTGGGCAATTTCCAAGAACAGAATCAGGAAAGAAATGCAGAAGTTGCAGCGAGGAGTGCTTTTGGAGGATGGAGCAGCAGAGCAGCATTTAACCGAGGCCAGATCTTATATCGTATCGCTGAAATGCTTGAAGGCAGAAAGGATCAGTTTGTCGCTGAGCTTGTGCTTCAGGGTTCTACAAGTGTAGCAGCAAAAACAGAAGTGGAATTATCGATTGACAGAATGGTTTATTATTCGGGTTGGTGTGATAAATTCCAACAGGTATTCAGTGCCGTTAATCCGGTGGCTTCATCACATTTCAATTTTTCTGTTCCGGAACCTATGGGTGTTGTAGCGATCATAGCAGATGAGAATACATCTTTGCTCGGATTGGTTACTGCAATTGCTCCAGCCATTGCGGGGGGAAATACATGTGTAGTACTTGCATCGGAAAGCAAGCCATTATGTGCTGTTACGTTCGCTGAAGTTTTAAACACCTCTGATCTGCCGGGTGGCGTGGTTAATATTCTAACAGGAAGCTCCGCTGAGCTGCATCCTTATTTTTCAAATCACATGGATGTAAACGCTGTGGTGTATTACAGAAATGATAAAGCAGAGATAAAAGCTATAAAGGAAAATGCATCATTAAATGTTAAGCGTGTATTTATATACAATAAGATAAGTTTATTGTCGGAACAATCCCAAACTCCATATTATATTTCGGATCTGCAGGAGATAAAAACAACATGGCATCCGATTGAAAATATCGGTGCTGCGAAATCTGGTTATTAATGACAGCAAAGAAACCGGATCTTGAACAATTGCTTCATTTAGCGATCAATGCATCTTTGAAGGCTGGTGAGGAGATCATGAAGATCTACGAGTCCGATTTTTCGTTTGAAGAAAAAGAAGACCGATCACCTCTTACTTTGGCAGATAAGAATGCCCATGATGTGATATGGGACTTACTCCGCGGATCTGATTTTAACATCTTAAGTGAAGAAGGAAAGAACATTCAGTACGCGGAAAGAAATGGCTGGGATTATTTCTGGATGGTTGATCCTCTTGACGGCACTAAAGAATTCATTAAACGTAATGGTGAGTTTACTGTGAATATCGCTTTGATCCATCAGCAAAGATCAATTTTAGGAGTGATCTATGTGCCGGTTACAAAAACACTGTATTTCGCGGCTAAAGATATCGGAAGCTATAAATTCCAGATCACTGATATGATAGATGATAATATTACCGGGATCATTTCGCAATCTCTGAAATTACCTGTTGAATCACCTGTCTCTAAATTTATTGTAGTAGCCAGCCGTTCTCATTTATCAGAAGAAACAGAAATGTTCATTGATGGTTTAAAAAGCACCTATCCGTCTTTAGAGTTTATCTCATCGGGAAGTTCTATAAAAATGTGTCTTATTGCAGAAGGGAAAGCAAATGTTTACCCGCGGTTTGCTCCTACAATGGAATGGGATACTGCGGCCGGACAGGCTATTTGCGAATCTGCCGGGAAAAAAGTTATTGATTATAAAAGCAATAAACCTTTATTATATAATAAAGAATCTCTTTTAAATAGTTGGTTTATAGCATCTTGATTATGAGTAAGTTAAGTTGTTGTTTATTTCTTTGGAATCTCAAAGTATCATTCTTATAATTTTATCTGTATATTCACATCTTCAAATTTTAAAAAAACAAATCACATGAAAAAAATTTACATTTTTGCTTTCGCAGCTTTGCTTTCTACAGCAGGTATTGCGCAAAAGGGTATGCTTAATTCAGTAAGTAATGAGACTGAAATGAAAGTATCTACTTCTCAAAAAACACTTCGTTCTTCTGGAACCAGAAGCACAAGAGCATCACAGGCCCTGATATGGTCAGATGATTTTTCTACACCTTCTAACTGGACAATGACTAACACAAGTCTTCCTGTTAGAGACTGGGAGATCGTAAATACAATGCCAGCTAACTTGGCACCAGCTACCATGTTTGGTCCAACATTTAACTCTGTATCAGGTGGTAATTTTGCTGTTTATAATTCTGATGGCCAGGGTGCATCAACAGCTATTGATAATGCAAGTATTACTACTGCTTTACCAATCAACCTGACAGGTTATACTGATGTTATATTAACATTCAACCAGTACTATGCAAAATATGCTGATGTAACTACTGTTCAGATCAGTTCTGATGGGTTAACCTGGACGGATTTCGTTGTAAATTCTGCATACGCTCAAAATAACATATCCACTAATCCTGAATTAGTAACAGTTGATATTACTTCAGCTGCAGGAAACCAGGCAACAGTTTGGGTTCGTTTTACCTTTGAAGGTGCATGGGATTATGCATGGATGATTGATGATATCGCTATCAACGCTTCTTTACCTAATGCGGCTGATATGCGTGCTATCGCAATTGAAATTCCTTCAGGATGTAATTTAGGTGCTGCTGAGCAAGTTAATTTCTGGGTAAAAAACAACGGAACAGCTCCAGCTACAGGATTTGATGTTCGTTACATCGTTAACGGTGGAACTCCTGTAGTTGAAACCTATACTGGTGTTGTTCAGCCTGGCGATACCGCTATGCATACATTTGCTGCAACATTAAACATGACTACACCTGGATACTTTGATATCACTGGTGTTACAACAATTACAGGTGATGCTAACATCAATAATGATTCAACAAGCTATTTCGGAGAATCAGTAATACCTACAACTGTTCCTTATATGACAAGCTTTGAGAATACGGTTGCTGATCTTTCTGGTTGGACAGTTCTTGACGCGGACACAAGCGGAGCTACTTTTGGTCTTTCTCCAACTGCACACACAGGAACTCAGAGTATCTGGGCATTTGAGAATAATATCGCTGGTACTTCTAACGATTGGGCTTTCTCAAGATGTATTGATCTAGTGGCTGCAACACCTTACCGTGTTTCTTTTTGGTCTCGTTTAACAACTGGTTACGAAGGTGGTCTTGGTGTTAGCGTAGGTATGATGCCAACAGTGGCAGGTATGACACAAACTGTTAAAGCTGTTACTGCTTTAGCTGCTAACAGCACTTGGGTGTTAGATTCAGCTGATTTCATGGTTTCAACTACAGGAACTTATCATATTGGTCTTAACGCTGTTAATACTAATGCAACAAATGACCTTTCTATCCGTATCGATGATTTCAAAATTGTTGAAGTTGTTTCTGGGGTAGGTATCAACGAAGCTTCTTCTACAGAATTATCTGTTTACCCTTCTCCATCTACAGGTGTATTTACAGTTAATGTAGCTGCTAATTCTTCTATCGAAGTTTATAACCTTATCGGAAAAAGAATTTACTCTAATTCAGTAATTGCTAAAGGAATCAACACACTTGATCTTTCTGGTTTTGCTGACGGAGCTTATTTCCTTAAAGTTATCAGCGGAAGCAAAGTGTCAACACAAAAAATTGTGATCGCTAAATAATTCAGGCTTTCTGATTGAAAAGGCTCCTGCAAATCGCAGGGGCCTTTTTGTTTTTCAGACCGTTTTATTTCGTAATATTGTATACTTTTTAAAAAGAATAAAACATGAGTAAAGTAGCACTGATTACAGGGATTACAGGTCAGGACGGAGCCTATCTTGCAGAATTATTATTAAGCAAAGGATATATTGTTCATGGGGTTAAAAGAAGAAGTTCTCTCTTTAACACAGATCGTATCGATCACCTTTATAAAGATCAGCACGAAAAACAAGTTAAGTTTTTTCTTCACTATGGTGATCTTACCGACTCAACCAATTTAATTCGTATAATTCAGGAAACTCAGCCGGATGAGATATATAATCTTGCTGCTCAGTCACACGTGAAGGTTTCATTTGAAACTCCGGAATACACAGCTAATGCAGATGGAATCGGAACATTAAGGATCCTTGAAGCTATCCGCATTCTTAAGATGGAAAGTAAAACTCGTTTTTACCAGGCTTCAACTTCTGAGATGTATGGCTTTGTGCAGGAAGTACCACAAAAAGAAACCACCCCTTTTTATCCAAGATCTCCTTATGGAGTTGCTAAAGTTTACGGCTTCTGGATCACCAAGAATTATCGCGAAGCATATAACATGTATGCTTGTAACGGTATTCTATTCAATCATGAAAGTCCGCTTAGAGGTGAGACATTTGTCACACGCAAGATAACACGTGCTGCAGCTAAGATCCATCTTAAGCTTCAGGATAAGCTTTTCCTGGGTAATCTTGATGCTGAACGCGATTGGGGGCATGCAAAAGATTATGTTGAAGGTATGTGGATGATGCTTCAGCAAAAAGAGGCTGATGATTATGTGCTTGCAACAGGAAAGAAAATAACTGTAAGAAGATTTGTTGATCTGGCTTTCGCTGAAGTTGGTATCACATTAAAATGGGAAGGTTCAGGAGTAGATGAAAAGGGAATTGATGCGGCAACGGGTAAAGTGATTGTTGAAGTTGATCCTGCATATTTCCGCCCTACTGAAGTTGACCTTCTGATCGGTGATGCTTCAAAAGCGAAAAAGAACATGGGCTGGGAACCTAAACACACATTAGAGCAGCTGGTCAAAGAAATGATGGATCATGATGTTAAGTTATTTCAAAAAGATAAATATCTGTTGGAAGGCGGACATGATGTTATGAATTTTCATGAATAAGTTCTTTACATTCATAGCAAGAGGGAATAATGGAAAAAGAATCAAAGATATATATTGCCGGGCATCGTGGAATGGTCGGTTCAGCCATTCACAGAAAGCTGAAATCAAAGGGCTTTACAAATTTTATATTCCGCACATCATCGGAACTGGATCTTAGAAATCAGCAGGCAGTTGCTGATTTTTTTGTAAAAGAAAAACCTGATTATGTTTTTCTGGCTGCAGCTAAAGTTGGCGGTATTGTTGCCAATAATACTTATCGCGCTGATTTTATTTATGAGAATATAATGATACAGAGTAATGTTATTCATCACTCATATCTCAACGGAGTTCAAAAGTTGCTTTTTCTTGGTTCCTCCTGTATTTATCCTAAGATGGCTCCTCAACCTTTAAAAGAAGATTATCTCCTGACAGGATTACTTGAATCTACCAATGAGCCATATGCTATTGCAAAGATCGCTGGGATCAAAATGTGCGATTCATACAGGTCACAGTATAATTGCAATTTTATTTCTGTGATGCCAACCAATCTTTATGGGCCGAATGATAATTATGATCTGAACAATTCCCATGTTTTGCCTGCTATGATCAGAAAGTTTCACACCGCAAAAAAAGAAAATTTACCCTTTGTAGAGATCTGGGGAACCGGTTCTCCTTTAAGAGAATTTTTGCATGCTGATGATCTTGCTGATGCCTGTTATTACCTCATGGAGAATTATAATGAAGAAGGTTTGGTAAACATTGGTGTCGGACATGATATTAGCATAAAGGATCTTGCTTTGCTTGTTAAAAAGATCACAGGTTATACAGGGGAGCTAAAGTTCAATACCGATAAGCCGGATGGAACTCCAAGAAAATTGATGGATGTAAGCAAGCTTCATTCATTCGGGTGGAAACATACCATCGAACTTGAGGAAGGAATCAGAAACGTTTATGATGAGGTGAAACATACATTCGATAGACATCTGACGGAACGAAATTAAGCGACATTATTAATTAATATATCTGGCGTTCTGCGCTTTGCGTGAAAAAAATCTTATACATATTTATATTATTTCCTTCGCTGCTCCTTGCTCAAAGAAATTTTCCGCTGAACAGAGAGTGGGGATTGAAATTTGAAAAACAAGCATCGGCTGTAACCATTGACAGTACCATATCCAACACCGGCAGTTCATTTGTTTCCTGCTTTAAACCTTACATTGTTCCTTCCATTCAGATCACTAAGGATAAGTCGCGTTCCTGGCTCTTCAGAAAATTAAAAAAAGAGAATATCATTATTGTTAACGACACCGCTGATAGATTTTACCTCACTGCTGATCCTCTCTTTAATTTTGAATTCGGGAAGGACATGGCTGATACCAGCGGTGAAATGCTTTATAGAAATACAAGAGGGTTCATAATAAGGGGAGATATTGGAAGGAAATTCTCATTCGAAACTTCATTTTATGAAAATCAGGCAACTTACGTTAAGTATATCGATAATTATATTGCATCTACGGATGACCTCTTTCCTCAAACCTCTAATTATAATTATTCAGTGATACCCGGACAGGGACGCTCTAAAGTGTTTAAGAAAAATGGTTATGATTATGCAATGTCTTCCGGATATATTTCTTACTCACCAAATAAGATCTTCAATGTGCAGCTCGGTCATGGCAAACATTTTATAGGTGACGGGTACCGTTCACTTTTGTTATCGGACAATTCTTTTAATTATCCTTATCTGCGAATCACTACTACGTACAAGAATATTCAATATACAAATCTGTATACTTCATTTATGAATCTTACAAACGGGGGTATGAAAACTCCGCCTCATGTTGAGCGGTTATTCCAGAAGAAAACGGGAAGCTTTCAGATGCTGAGCTTTAATTTATGGAATCGTTTTCAATTGGGAGTTTTCCAGGGGATGATCTTTGAAGCGGCTGATTCTACAAATAAAGAACATGTGAATTTTAACACTTTCGATCCTGTAATAGGTGTAAACACAGCGTTGTATGGCCTCGACAGTAAAAACAATATCCTTCTGGGTGCTACATTAAAGATAAAGGTCACGAACTCAATTTCATTATATGGCCAATATATGCTGGATGAAGTACCGACCAAGAGCAGCGGACAGGTTGGCAATAAATACGGCTACCAGATCGGCTTAAAATATTTTGATCTTTTTACACTTAAAAATCTCCATTTTCAGCTTGAGTATAATACTGTCAGTCCGTATTCTTATGCTTCTGATAATACATTCCAGAGTTATACTCATTACAATCAGTCTCTTGCTCATCCTTTGGGAGCTAACTTTACGGAAATCGTTGGCTTTTTAAATTACAGCTTAAAGGATTTTTTCATTCAGTTAAAAGGAAATTATGCAGTGAAAGGATATGACTATAGCGGATATAATTTCGGGGGAAATGTTTTTAAATCCTCTAGTGAATTCGCTGCCAATCAGCCATTGGATAATATTCATACTACACAAGGAATGAAGACTACAATTACTTATCAGGATATTCAGATAGGTTATTTTATTAATCCTGCAAGAAATTCAAATATTGTGATCGGATTGATCAACAGATCTGAAATAAACACGAAAACTTTTAATACTCAATATGTATATGTGAGCTGGAAAACTTCACTTGCAAATTTTTATTACGATTTTTAAATAAGATCCTGTGATTTCTTTGTCATGATCATGCAGGGTCAATAATAAATAAAATATGGAATTTTTAATATTAGTTTTTATTACTTCTTTTTTTGTTGTTCTTCTTTCAACTCCTTCGTTGATCAAAGTTGCAATTTTAAAACGATTGTTTGATGCACCCGGTGATACACGAAAACTGCATACGCGCATGATACCAACTATTGGCGGTATTATGATATTTGCCGGAACAGTATTCTCTTATTCATTGTGGTTCCCAACTCAAACAATGCATGACGGGATCCAATTGTTTGATGCTGTAAATGATTACAGATTTATTTTATCGACCTTGCTTGTAATGTTCTTTGTGGGAGTAAAAGATGATATTATTGGAACTGCTCCTGTTAAAAAGCTTGTTGCCCATGTCCTCGTTGGAATGGTGCTGGTACTGATGGCTGATATCAGAATAGTAAGCATGCACGGGATTTTTGGCCTCGACATTCTTCCGTATTGGGCAAGTGTTTTTCTTTCGCTGTTCACATATATTGTTGTAGTAAACGCTTTTAACCTTATTGATGGTGTAGATGGTCTTGCTGGAGGTGTGGGTTTTATTGCAGCATCTGCTTTCGGAGCCTGGTTTGCATTTGCTGGTGATCATGCTATGGCAGCTTTAGCGCTTGCTCTTTCAGGATCATTGTTTGGTTTTCTTTTCTTTAATTTTTCTCCGGCAAAGATCTTTATGGGTGATTCCGGTTCTTTAACTATTGGCCTTATTATTTCAATCCTCGCAATTAAGCTTATCAGCTATGATGTAAGTGCAATACACAATGCCCAGGTGCTTAATATATCAAAACCAATTTTTGCTATGGCAGTTTTGGTTTATCCGCTGATCGATACATTAAGGATCTTTATTTATCGGGCAGTACAAGGTGTTTCCCCTTTTTCGGCTGACAGAAATCACCTTCATCACAGATTGATTGATATTGGCTGCACTCACAGACAGGCTGTGATGGTGATTTATATTTTTAATCTGTTGATAATTGGTCTGACTATTATTCTAGCTTCAATATCTATAAACGCTAATTATACTTTCATTATAGTTGCTTGCACTGCATTGTTCATCGCTCAGATCCCGTTCTTTATCAAGAAGAAGAAAAACCGTATTCCTCACCCGAATGATTAAAAAACTAACATACAGAGTTCTTGCTTCACTTCTGTTTGTTGTGATCATGCTGTCTGCATCAGAAGCATCTGCCCAGCAATTGAATTATACTCTAAATAGGGATTTTTTGTGGGGCTTCGATAAATTCTATAACAACAAGGAAGTAAACTTTCAAACTGCAGTTAAACCATATCGCTATCAGGATCTGAAACTGGTTACTGATTCAACCGCATCTTTTCCAAGATTATTGGCAGGAACAAAAGCAGAAGAACGGGATAAAAAAGCAAAATCCCAGATCGAAGTGTATCCTCTCGTTTCAGCACAGGCAGGTTATGATCTTTTATCGCCTTCACGTTTTACAAATGATCTTGCTATTGGTGCACATCTTCTTGGTTTTGTAGGTCCGAAATTCGCTTTCAACCTGAAAATGATGGCCGGCCGGCAGGTATTCAATTCTTATCAGGATTCGGTTGTCAGGGAAACACGTGTTGTTCCAGGGATCGGAATGGCATACCGGGATAATAACGATACATTTCTTACCCGATACTCTTATCAATATTATTCAGGTTATTTATCCTATTCGCCCAATAAAATATTCAATATCCAGTTAGGTCAGGATAAGCATTTCTGGGGTGACGGCTACCGTTCTTTATTTTTATCGGATGTTGCGGCACCATATCCTTTTTTGAAGATCACCACCAATGTATGGCATCTGACCTACGTTAATCTTTACACGATTATGAAGGATGCAACTCCTTCTTCATTTAAAAAACATCAGTTGACTAAATATGCTACATTCCATTATTTAGGATGGAATGCAACCAAACGAATAAATATTGGATTGTTTGAATCCATTGTTTGGCAAGGTTCTGACAGTACACGTCATCGCGGATATGATGTGAATTATCTTAATCCGGTTATGTTCTTCAGGCCAACCGAATATTCTCTTGGCTCAAGTGATAATGCTTTCGTTGGATTCTCTTTCAAAATAAAGATGTTTAAAAATCAGCAGCTGTATGGACAACTCTTGCTTGATGAATTTATTTTGAAGGAAGTGGTAGCTGATTCAGGATGGTGGGGAAATAAACAGGCATTCCAGGTTGGACTAAAAAGCTTTGATCTCTTTCGTATAAAGAATTTCAATTTCCAGACAGAGTTTAATTATGTTCGCCCGTACACTTATGCTCACGGAAGTGTTCAGCAGAATTACGGACACATGAATGAGCCACTTGCTCATCCCTTGGGAGCTAATTTTTATGAATCCTCTACATTTTTAAATTATCGTTATAAAAGGTTGTTTATCGAAGCTAAATTCATGTATGCGGTTTATGGTTCTGATAGTTCATCAAC
This sequence comes from Bacteroidota bacterium, assembly GCA_021323165.1. Classification (GTDB taxonomy): domain Bacteria; phylum Bacteroidota; class Bacteroidia; order 2-12-FULL-35-15; family 2-12-FULL-35-15; genus 2-12-FULL-35-15. The sequence goes on from JAJTCJ010000039.1 coordinate 19,660, forward strand.
TGACTATGGAAAGAACATTTTTGTTTCTTATGTGAACAGGCCATCCGATTATGGTAATTATACCGGACAAGGCTTGGAAACCAAACTTATCACAGCATCATTACGTGCAGCTTATATGCTTGACACAAGGATGAATTTAAAAATAGAGTTGGGCTTTGCTGATAGAATTATGCAAACAGCTTTAGAAACAAAACAAATTCCCTACATTTTTATCGGTGTTAGAACAGATCTAAGTAATCTTTACAGTGATTATTAATTTAGCTTAACGATCATTACAGCATGAAAAAGCAATTGTGTTTTTTAACTCTCATTATACTTTTGCTGAGTAATGATTATTCGTATTCGCAAAACGATCCTATTCTTGATTCTCTTCAGATATTATTACGCAATTCAAAAAACGATACTGTAAAATTACGTTTGAGACATCAGATTGGTGAACAGGCAATGATCTTTCGTCCCGGTTACTGGGATAGTATCAGGATTGATGCTAAAAAATTCGGGATAAAGAAAACTGAAGGTGATGCATTGAATAACCTTGGATATATTTATCAGCACCTCGGTGATATAGATCGCTCATTGCAATATCATAAGCAAAGTCTGATCCTGCTTATGGAAATAGGTGATAAGCCGGGAATAGCACAATCCTATAATAACATGGGAACAATCTATAAGGAGCAGGGTAACACCCTGCTTGCTGTTGATTATTTTCATAGAAGCCTTAAGATCCGCGAAGAAACGCATGATGAAGAACAAATGGCAACTGCATTGAATAATCTCGCGATTGTTTATGAAGATCAGGGAGACACGGCAAAAGCGTTGGAGTATTTTAAAAAAAGCATTAGCTATTATGAAAAGTTTGGCGATATGGAAGGCCTCGGTTATCCATTAAGCAATATTGGTATTATTGAGTTCGCAAGGGGAAATCTTGATAAAGCAAGAGAGTATTATGATAAAAGTTTAGCAGCTCGTTTAAAAGCAGACGATAAAAGAGGTATCGGACATTGTTACAATAATATCGGAGCAATTTACAATAAACAAGGTGATCATCAAAAGACCCTTGAATATTATAATAAGAGTCTGGAAATCCTGAGATTAATTGGAGATAAGCAAGGCGTTTCTTTTACCACACGCAACATCGGGGAGTGCTACAAAAATTTAAAAAAATATGATCTTGCGTTTAAATATGCTGAAGAGGCTTTGTCCACAGCAAAGGAAATAGGATATGTCGAAAGTATTGAACGTGCTGAAGAGTTGCTTTCAGATCTATACAGGGCAACCGGCCAATTTGAAAAAGCGTATCTGCATTATCGTCAGTATGTGATCTATAAAGATAGTGCAGTCAATGAAGGTACCCGTAAAGCAGCGCTGAAAAAACAATTGCAGTACGATTTTGAAAAGAAAGAAACATTATTAAAAGCAGAGCAGGAGCAAAGGGAAATACTTTCGCTGGCAAAATTAAAACAGCAAAAGATCATCACATGGTTTTGTATTGCCGGAGGGGTTCTTGTTTTGATAATGCTCATCCTCGCTTTCAGAGGGTATCGTTTAAAGAAGAAAGCAAATTTAGATCTGTCTGAAAAGAACATAGAGATAGAAACTCAAAAGCACATAGTTGAAGAAAAGAATAAGGAGATAGTTGACAGTATCAATTATGCTCAGCGAATCCAGCATGCCTTACTTGCGGGAAAGAGTAGTCTCGATAGAAACCTTCCGGAACATTTTGTTTTATTTAAGCCTAAAGATATTGTTAGCGGAGATTTTTATTGGGCCGCAGAAAAGAATGGTTGTTTTTATCTTGCAGTTTGTGATTCAACCGGACATGGTGTTCCCGGTGCATTTATGAGCCTTTTGAATATTTCATATCTCAATGAGGCGATTACCGAAAGAAATATTTCACAACCTCATCTTATCTTCAATCATGTCCGTGATCGTTTGATAGAAAGTATTTCATCTGATGGTGCTAAAGACGGAATGGATGGGATTCTTCTTTGCCTTGATAAAACAAACGGGAAAGTTTCTTACGCTGCTGCACACAATGCACCCGTGCTTGTTCAAAATGGCAATCTTACAAAACTTGAATGCGATAAAATGCCTGTAGGTCTGGGTGAAAGGAAGGATTCTTTTCAACTGTATCATTTGAATGAAATGAGTGGAAGCACTATTTATCTTTCTACAGATGGATATGCCGATCAGTTTGGCGGAAGCAAGGGGAAAAAGCTAAAAAGCAAACATCTTCAGGAAAAGCTGTTTGAGATTTCAGGGCTGGATATGAATGAACAACAGCGTGTTCTGGACGCTTACATTGAAGAATGGAGGGGCGATCTTGCCCAGGTGGATGATATTTGCATAATAGGTATCAGGCTATGAAATTTCCAATTCATAAATCTATTTTAACATATTAAAAGGTTCATCCCTGTTAATATATGAATGGTCTAAATTTTTGGAAAACAGCGGTATAATTGAAAAATATTTGGTAAAATTGTATCCGCTTACAAAAGCCACAGAAATTGATCTCAGAAGAAGTAAATACACTCCAAAAACCGGTTGCACAGGTAAGTAAGTTAAAGGATTTCGCGGCCTTTATGAAGATTCGCCTTTCCTTTCTTGTTGTGATGTCTGCTGCCATTGCTTATTCAGCGGCTTCGGTGAAGGTTGACTGGGCTCAGATGGGTTGGCTTGTATTGGGTGGTTTCCTGGTAACAGGTTCTTCAAACGGATTTAACCAGATCATTGAGCGACATTTGGATAAATTAATGACAAGGACACAGAACCGTCCGCTTCCACAGGAAAGAATGACGGTGAATGGAGCAATGATCATTGCTGCTGTTTCAGGCAGTATCGGAATTACAATTCTTACCATTTTCATGAATCCCCTGAGCGGGATCTTAGGAGCGCTTGCACTGATACTTTATACCGTTGTATATACTCCATTGAAACGAAAAACACCTTTTGCTGTATTTGTCGGAGCATTTCCGGGTGCGATTCCTCCTTTATTGGGTTGTGTTGCAGCTACCAACGGGTTTGGTGAAATTCCGCTAATTGGATGGATTCTTTTTGCCGGACAGTTCATCTGGCAGTTCCCTCATTTCTGGGCCATTGCCTGGGTAATTGATGATGATTATAAAAAAGCAGGTTTCATGATGCTTCCTTCTCCCGGTGGACGAGATAAAAGCAGTGCTTTTCAGATCCTGATCTATACATTATTCCTATATCCGATCAGCTTAATGCCTGTGATGTTTCATTTTTCAGGAACTATATCAGCATTTGTGATCTCTTTCTGCAGCATTTATTTCCTCTATCAGGCCTACATTTTATACAGGGATTGCACAATAGAAGCAGCACGAAAGCTGATGTTTGGGTCCTTCTTTTATTTACCGGCTATTCAATTGGCGGTAATGATCGGGAAATAGTTTTTTTGTCTCTTAACTACCCTCTTTTTTCACTCTTGCCTTCGTGTGGAATAAAATTTTTCAAAGAACCTTAATAAACGCGGTGTCTTTGTAGCCGCAGCTGCGATAAATGAAATGCTCCACATGATAATCCGGTGTTTCAGGAATAATTGAATTTAAAGATTGTTTATAATCATTATATCCCAGCCCCCAGATTAATCTCCCCTCTTCGTTTGTTCCATTATAAGAATTATCTCCGGCAAAATGACCTTTAGATATCCTAACGCTATCGATGAATGTTACTGGGAATGGACCAGCAAACGTTCGTGGGGCTGAACTTGGTAAAATTGCATAATAGAGCGTATCACTGGCACTATGTGAATTATCATAATTAATTTTTATATACAAATAACTTTTATTGTTTGTGTACACATCTCCCAAATCAATATTCTTTTCAGCAGGTATACCCATTAAAATTTTACTGCTGGAAGAAGCTGTACCATAAAATAATGATAGGGGGATACTAGTATTATCTTTATAAGTAAAACTAAAATGCCCGTTATTATCAGTATTTGTGTGTAGGGTTTGACTCTTGCTCATACCACCGGGGGGGACATCCTGAAAAAGTTCCAGGTATGCCCCAGCAAGCGGAAGACTCCCGCAGTTTTCTTTTAAAGTACCGGTAATTGTATAGGCAGGCATCTCCTCTTCTTTTTTGCAAGAGGGCATCAGAAAAAGAATGGCTGCACAAATAATAAAGAGATAGAGTTTTTTCATTGAACATTTATATAGGCTGTATCTTTGTAGCCACAACCTCGATATCTGAAGGTCACGTAATTGTAATTAGAAATATCAGGCCTCATAGAATTTAATGCGGTTTGCATATCAGAATATCCTAAGCCCCAGATTAATTCACCTTGCTCATAACCGGTATATCCTACTTCACCACCTGTAAAGTGGCCTCTAGAAATTAAAAAACTATCAAGTAAAACTGAAAAAAACGGACCTGCAAACTTTTTTGGTCCTGAGCTTGGAAGTATCGCATAATAAATGGTATCATTAATACCGTGTGGAGTATTAAAATTAATTTTTACATATAAGTAACTTTTATTGTTTGTATACACATCTCCCAGATCAATGTTCTTTTCGGCAGGGATAGCCGTTAAAATTTTATGACTGGTACTGGCTGTCCCGTAAAATAACGAAAGCGGAATGCTAGTATTATTTTTATAGGTAAAACTAAAATTCCCGTTATTATCGGTATTGGTATAAAGAGTTTGGCTCTTGCTCATTCCACCAGGTGTAACATCCTGAAAAAGTTCAAGGTATGCCCCTGCCAGCGGAGGGGCCCCACAGTTTTCCCTTAATGTTCCGGTAATGGTATAAGGTGTTTCTTCTTTTTTGCAAGAGAGAACCTGCACTAAAGCGACAAGACAAATGATATGTTCAAATCTTTTCAAGGTATATTTAAATAGGCTGTATCTATCTTGCAATTTCCATTTACAGAAAAAGGGATTTTATGATAAGGGTTTGATGTGTTCCATGAAATAGCAGAATTATAAAAGTCTGAATATCCAATTCCCCAATAAATGGCTGTTTGTTCAACAGGAACATTATATGAGTTATCACCAAGTGTAAAACCTTTACGTTTGTAAAAAGTATCTATAATTCCGTTTGTTAAAGGTGCCGGTAAGGTTTTATACCCGACTATTTCACCTATTGCGTAATACAAAGTATCAGCAGTTGAATAAACTGTGGAAGTATTTAATTTGAGAATAATTGTCACTTTATTATTAACGTATATATCCCCTAAGTCAATATTCTTTTCGGCAGGTATTCCAATCAAAATTCTTCTACTCGATGATGCTGTTCCATATCTTAGTAAAAGTGGGAGGCTTGAAGAGTTCTTATATGTAAAACTAAAATGCCCGTTATTATCGGTAGTTGTATTCACATTCTGACTTTTACTGGTGCCAAGGGAAGAGCCATCCTGGAAAAGTTCCAGGTATGCCCCGGAAAGTGGAGGACTGCCGCAGTTCTCACGTAAATTACCGGTAATTGTGTAGGCCGGCATCTCCTCTTCTTTTTTGCAGGAGAGAATCTGCACTAAGCAACAAGGCAAATGATATGTATTAAGTTCTTCCTCATGGAACATTTATAACAGCAGTATCTTTATAACCGCAACCGCGATAACTAAATTTCTCTACATGATAATCTGTAAGATCTGGTCTAAGTGAATTATTAGCCGCCATAAAGTCCCCATAACCTAGGCCCCACACAAGTTCACCTGATTCATTATGTGCATTGTATGAATTATCACCTGCAAACATTCCTTTTCTTGCTAAAATGCTATCATAAGAAACGGATGGAAATGGGCCGTGTTTGAATTTTGTTCCAGTAACTGCATAATATAGTGTATCGTTTATAGTATGCGGACTTGCATAATTAATTTTTATATACAAATAACTTTTATTGTCTGTGTACACATCTCCCAGATCAAGGTTTTTTTCAGCTGGAATTCCAATTAAAATTCTCTTACTGGATGATGCAGTGCCATACCGTAATAAAAGCGGGATACTGGAGGAGTTTTTATATGTAAAACTAAAGTGCCCGTTATTATCAGCATTAGTATATAGAGTTTGACTTTTACTAGTTCCTAATGAAGAGCCATCCTGGAAAAGTTCCAGGTATGCCCCTGCCAAAGGAGGAGCCGCGCAGTTTTCTCTTAATGTTCCAGTAATTGTATAAGGTGTTTCTTCTTTTTTGCAAGAGGGAATGTGAAAAAGAATAACAGGACAGATGATATAAAGATATATTTTTTTCATGACGCTGTTATTGAATGATTAATTTTTGACTGATGCTTTCATTTTCATTACTGATCACGACAAGGTATATGCCTTTGGTCAAATTGTTTCCGGAAAGATCGAGTTGAACATAACGATCCGTGATTCTTTCTGATGCCGAAACCTGCATGTGTAACACTTCCCTGCCCAGCATATCCATCAGATGAAGGTTTGCAGCCTTGGTAGTCTTCAAGCGGAATTTCACCCAGACAAGGTTATTTTCAGAAGGATTGGGGAAAATACTCAGCGTATTTTCCTTTATTTCCTTGTCTATTGGTAATATTTCCATTTGTTTTGAAAAATCCTTACAGCAATTGTTCATTGGCGCATCCATTTGCAGGTATGGGCCGGTCATTGGTGGGTCGTATGTAAATGCAGGAGGACTGCTGGTGTTTACATTATCATATTTAAAAATAGCCAGGCCATTGGGAACCTGAATAATAAATGGACGGGATTTGGAATAAACACCTTAATAGTTATGGTTGTTGTAGGAATAGTAAGGTACTCATAAGAAGGATTGGGTCTGTTAACATGAATATCAAACTCCGCCTCATACATAGCTCTTCTATTTAGGATCATATTATCCAGCCACATTTCTTCATCACCAATCTCCCTGTTAAGGATCCTGGCTTCCAGCTGCTGAGCTTTGCAGGAACGGTAAAGTATCGGGTCACCGTTAAAATCTTTTAGAACATGATTTGTTGGAAACGTATGATACAGCTGATTTTTATACATGTTGACGCCTGGGAATGCAGAATTAACTCCTGTTTTAGAATCGGGAATTCCCATGACCACATCAAAGGGTGTTTTGGTGTTCTTTACGGCTATGGGCTCTGTTTCTATATTATAATTCAATGCTCCGCCAGTATTATAATCGAGCGCGGAATAAGTAGGAACAAAACCGAAATGCATGCCTTCGGTATGCACTGTCGCATCAGCACCGAATAAAGAAAGTGTAGGATGTGAATAAGCATTCATGTGATAATTCCCATTCCCGTCATTCACTACAGTATGATGTCCGAATAATTTACTGTTGATCCAGTCAATTGCAGACACCGCAATCTCCTCTGCTTTTATTTCCTGCCCCGACAAACCTCCGGCACTTGTGCAATAATCCTTCACATTCACTGCTCCTGCAATATGACTTAAAGTGCTATTCAGCCCAACTGTTACTTTCACACCAAACCATTTTAATTTTACCCGCACGCCATACGTGCTTGCCTCTAAACGATATACTTCTGCAGATCCTGCTGGATTAGAACGCAGCCGTAAATTAGCATTGAATATCCTGATGCTGTAATGCAGTATTCTTACATTAAGATTAGCACTGGTATTCATAAAATCATCGTTTGCTGTACGGACATTTCCGTTATAATCATTGGTCTGACGTTTTCCGGAGAGAGAGCCGTCCGACATGGCCATTAGTTTGCAATTCTTCGGGTAATTACCAAGGAGTGCAATATCAGTTAAAAACAACGCTCTCTCAGGATGAGCTGTATAAGTTGAGTTTGTGATTGGCAGGCGTGTATCTATGTGGTACAAAAGCATCTGCTGGGCCGATTTACTTCCTAAAAACAGATTGGACGCATAAGTAATAAGATGAGTAGGAACTGGTATCACATTCTGCAGAATGGCCATGGCATCCGTATACATCCATTGATATGAAATAGGAAGGCTGGCTCCGCGATGAGGACTATCAAATGTTAATAGTAAACGGGTGTTATGTTTTTTTTCGGGAAAGCATTCTGTTTGATACAATGGTGATTCCATATAGCACAATGCATAGCGAGCTACCAAACCACCCATGCTTTCACCAATAATAACATACTGGTTATCATTTGTTGGTTTTGTATACTTACATTTCAATGCATTGATAAGGTCAACTACATGCATTGCATTTTCCTGGATACGCTTTCTGCTATTTTTCCAATCAACCACGATCACAGTATATCCAAAGTTTCTTAATTGACCAAGCTCCGATTCTTTAATTCGTTTTTCATATATTTCAGCAACCCCACGGTTCTTAGAAGGCATAAAATCCATCAGATCCCATCCTTCTAAATAAATTATGACTTTATTAAAGGGAGAATCCCCACAGCCACCATAAACTCCGCAAGTTATTCCATTGATGTTATTAATTGTTTGATCAGGCTGTATATATACAGTGCTTGGAGTGTAGATCTTTGAGGTCGAAAGCTTCACCTGAACTCCATCAGCATATATTGCCACTTGTATGATCTTATCACCATCAGTGGTGTAAAGAGCAGAATGGTATTCTACAGTATTTCCGGCAAATGTGTGCCAGCCGGTTCCGTCTCCGAAATCCATCTTTAAAATAGTTCCTTCGGGAATGTAATGTCCCTGGTTAAATATATCTGCAAAAATAAATGCAGGATCTATTCTGAAAGTTACTTCTGCTGAATGGGTTTCATTTACAAGTGGACAAGCTGAAAAGAGGTTATTAATATTATAGGGAAAAGAAGGCCTGCCGGGTTTATCACTTAGAATACCGTTAATGGTATCAAAATTAAAATAGATATTGGTATTTAATGCATCCGGCTTAAACGTATAGAAATCATAATCCATGATCCCGATAGGAACTGTATCATTCGCGTATTTGTTCCCTCTTTTATAAATACTGTCCGTTCGCTCAAAAACCGTTGTGTCATAGGCAGAATAAAACATTTCCCGGTTAATAAAAAGCCAGTTGTCAAGATTGCTTGTATCTGTTGAATAATGGGTAAAAAAGGAGCTGTCAGCCATATGAGCCGTCATCTCATACAAGAAAAGCCTTGAAGGTGTTGGCCTTGCCAATGGGCTGAACATGGCCCTGAGCTGATTGTTGACATCACGTAAAGGATCTGCAATACTTTGAGAAAATGCGATCTCTGAAAAAAGAAGGGTTGCAATGAAAAGTGTTTTCTTCATGAATTTTTTTTCTTGCTAAACTCAAACATTTGAATGAGAAGTCTAGAACAAAATTTGTCGGAAATTCGAAACTCAAAATCACATTTAAAAAACTAAATAATTGAAAATGAGATCAGAAAGTATAAAAAACAGGATCAATTATTGGAATTTAAGAGTGTTTTTTCTATGAAGACAAATTTTTACTTTTCTTCTTCCTGAATCGCATAATTTTTAGTAAAATTGCACTCGAATTCCACCATCCACAGGCATTTCTAAAATTTTTACAATATTTATTTGAATGGAAACAGTATTATCACAATCAGAAGAAAAAAGAATCACCCGTGAAAAGGTGGCAAAACCAATGTTATACCTGGGTATGGGCAGTATGGTCATGCTATTTGCTGCTTTCACAAGCGCGTATGTTGTTCGTCAGCAAAAAGGGGATTGGTTGCTGTTCGAAATGCCTCAGATTTTCTATATCAGCACTGCTGTGATCCTTCTTAGTAGTGTTACCATGAACTGGGCTCTTTCTTCAGCTAAAAACAACGATCTTAAGAATATCAAACTTGCTTCACTGATCACTCTACTTTTAGGAGTTGCTTTCGTGGTTTGTCAATGGCTTGGCTGGACAATTCTTTATGATCAGAAGATCGTTTTTGCAGGTAAATACAGCAATGCATCCGGATCCTTCTTTTATGTGCTTACCCTTATGCACCTGCTGCATTTGTTTGGAGGAATGATAGCACTTAGCGTAGTTTGGATTAAATCTATACAAGGAAAATACAATTCTGAAAACCTTATGGGAGTAAGGCTTTGTGCCATCTTCTGGCATTTTTTAGATCTGTTGTGGATTTATTTGTTCTTATTTTTATTATTTGTTCGCTAGAATTTGAATGAAAATTTGCATATTAGCACCCGAAAATTCAGTTAAAAAACTATAATT
>JAJTCJ010000146.1 GCA_021323165.1 Bacteroidota bacterium
TCCGGCTTTGATCGTTTATGATGATCTTTCTAAACAGGCAGTTGCTTACCGTGAGGTATCTCTTCTTTTAAGAAGACCTCCGGGACGTGAGGCTTATCCTGGTGACGTATTTTACTTACATAGCCGTTTATTAGAGCGTGCTGCTAAGATTAACCAGAATGACGATATTGCTAAGAACATGAACGACCTTCCGGATTCTATCAAAGGGATCGTAAAAGGTGGTGGATCTTTAACAGCTCTTCCTATCATTGAAACACAAGCTGGTGACGTTTCTGCATACATTCCTACAAACGTTATCTCTATTACTGACGGTCAGATCTTCCTTGAGGTGAATTTATTCAACGCAGGTGTTCGTCCGGCTATCAACGTTGGTATCTCTGTATCACGTGTGGGTGGTAACGCTCAGATCAAGTCAATGAAAAAGGTTGCTGGTACATTAAAGTTGGATCAGGCACAGTATCGTGAGTTAGAGGCATTCTCTAAATTCGGTTCTGATTTGGATGCTGCTACAAAATCTGTTCTTGATAAAGGTGCACGTAACGTGGAGATCCTTAAGCAGGCACAGTTCTCACCACAGCGTGTTGAACAGCAGATCGCTATCATTTACTTAGGAACTAAAGGTTTATTACGTGATGTTCCTGTTGCAAAAGTTAAAGAGTTTGAAGCTGAATTTCTTGCTTTCCTGGAAGCAAAACATAAGTCAACTTTAAATGATTTAAAAGCTGGTAAATTCACTGATGAGATCACAGGTGTTTTAGAAGCAGCAGCAAAAGACCTTACAGTAAAATATAAATAATCAATTAGTGAATTAGTGATCGGGAGAATAGAGAAATTTCAAATCTCTATTTCTCTAAATCACCAAATCAACAATTATATAGATGGCAAATTTAAAAGAGGTTCGTAACCGTATTGTTTCTGTAAGCTCTACACAGCAGATCACCAGCGCTATGAAAATGGTAAGTGCTGCTAAATTGCGCAGAGCTCAGGATGCTGTTACTCAAATGCGCCCATATGCAAACAAGCTTAAAGAAATCCTTGAGAACTTAAGCGCCACCCTTGACAGCTCAGAAGGAGTTTACTCCAAACAGCGCGAGGTAAAAAATGTTTTGCTTATTGTGATCACTTCAAACCGCGGGTTATGCGGAGGTTTTAATGCCAATGTTATTAAAGCTGCTAACCGTTTGGCAAATGAAGAATATAAAGGATGCAAGATCAGTGTGGTAACAATTGGTAAAAAAGGTGCAGATTTTTTCAGAAAGACAGATTACGGAATTACCGGGACTGATATGCCTCGCCACTTAAACGAATTGTTCGATAACCTTACTTTCGGAAACGTTGCTCCGGTAGCTGAAAAAATCATGAAAGCCTTTGCTGGCGGACAGTTTGATAAAGTAGAGTTGATCTACAATCATTTTAAAAATGCTGCGGTGCAGATCACAACAGTGGAACAATTCCTTCCTGTTATGCCTCCGCAGAATGCTGACAATACCAAGATCGCTGATTATATCTTCGAGCCCAGCAAAGAGTTTATCGTAGAAGATCTTATTCCGCGTTCCTTGAAAACTCAGTTATTCAAAGCTTTGCTTGATTCTCTTGCTGCTGAACACGGAGCAAGGATGACAGCGATGCACAAGGCTACCGACAATGCCGGTGCTTTGATCAAAGAATTGAAATTATCTTACAATAAAGCCCGTCAGGCTGCTATCACGAATGAGATCCTTGAGATCGTTGGTGGTGCAGAAGCATTGAACGGATAATTAATAAGTATAGCAATTGAACACCTCAGCTTGAAAAGACTGAGGTGTTTTTTTTATGTTTAAGTAGCTTTGGGAGTGAGCTGAACAACCGAAAATCGTTTGACTTCTATGAACGAAAGAAATGTATATTTGTTTAAATATAAATCTCGCGTCTTAGCGCCTTTGCGGTAAATAAATATGACATTAAAAAAACCTTCTCTTATAGTTCAGATCTTTCTTGGAATGTTCTTCGGGATCATTGTTGGGTATTTCTGGAAAGATTTCGCTCCTCAGCTGCATTTGCTTAGTGATATTTTTATGCGCTTAATAAAGATGATCATTGCACCATTAGTATTTTCAGTGCTTGTGGTTGGTGTTGCGAAAGTTGGAGATTTTAAATCTGTAGGCAGGATAGGATTAAAGACCATTTTATATTTCACTGCAGCCGCAATAATCTCATTGCTTCTCGGACTTATGATCGTCAACTTTGCAGCTCCGGGAAAAACCATGCACCTGGAGCTTCCCGCTACAACTGCTGAAACAGGGATAGAGGCCGCTAAAAGTTTTGACGCGAAAAATTTTATTGAACATGTGATCCCTGCAAGTATTGTGGAGGTGATGGCAAAGAATGAAATCCTTCCTATCGTGATCTTTGCTTTGTTTTTCGGAGTAGCATGCGCATCTATCGGAAATAAAGGAAAAGTTGTTGTCGAATTTTTCGATTCAGTTTCTCATATCATGTTTAAGGTAACAAACTATGTTATGGCATTTGCACCTTTTGGAGTGTTTGGCGCACTTGCGGCTGTGGTTGCAAAACAAGGACTCGGAGTGCTCGCAGGTTATGTTTACCTGATCGGTACATTTTATCTCGGATTAATACTTTTTGTCTTTGTTATACTCTTCCTGATCTGTTTCTTTATGAAGATAAAGTTCTTTCAGTTATTAGGATACATTAAGGAACCAATCTTACTCGCTTTCAGTACTGCTAGCTCAGAAGCGGCAATGCCTAAAACGATTGAGTCGCTTGAGCGTTTTGGCTGCGGCAATAGGATCATTTCATTTGTTCTTCCACTTGGATATTCGTTCAATCTGGATGGTTCGATGATGTATATGACATTTGCGACAGTCTTCATAGCTCAGGCCTATGGAATAGAAATGACCACCGGTGATCAGATCACTATGCTTCTTATTTTATTGATCACCAGTAAAGGTATGGCTGGGATTCCAAGAGCTTCATTGGTTGTGATCGCAGGCATGCTGGATCATTTTCATATACCGGTGGCCGGATTATTATTGTTGCTTGGAATAGATCAGATCCTCGATATGGGCCGCTCAGCTACAAACGTTGTTGGTAATGCAGTTGCAACAGCTGTTATTTCCAAATGGGAAGGCGAATTAGGTCCACCGCGAAGTGATAATATTGATAAAGTGAGATTAGATTAAAGTTTCCTGAAAAACCGTAGCGGGGCTTATTCGCAAATTCGTACACATTCGTTATCCGCATATGATAGAATTCCTTAAACAACTTACAGACCCTCAATCCATCATACAATATGGTGGACTTGCCTTGCTGTTGTTTGTTGTTTTCGCGGAAACAGGCTTGCTTATCGGCTTCTTTCTTCCTGGTGATTCTCTTATATTTATTTCTGGGATGATCTGTGTCTCAAAGCCGGAATTGTTGGGTGTAAATCTTCTTCAGTTAATAACCTTTCTTTCATTAGCTGCAATTATTGGTAACATTGTAGGATATTGGTTTGGTTATAAGGTCGGCCCTCCGCTTTTTCGTAAGGAAGATTCCTTGATCTTTAAGAAAAAATACCTTGAGATAACCAAGGCATTTTATGATAAAAATGGTGGTAAAACACTAATTATGGGACGATTTCTGCCAATAATTAGAACATTTGCTCCTATTTTAGCGGGTATCATAAGAATTGATTTTAAAAGGTTTATGATCTATAATATTACAGGTGCAATTGCCTGGATCGGATTACTTTCAAGTATTGGTTATTATCTCGGAACTTATGCGTGGGTCCAGAAGAACATCGGATACATCGTGATCGCGCTTATTGTTGTGACAATGATTCCTTTATTCGTTACTTATCTTAAAAGAGATAAAACCACGGTCCGCTAAACGGTCTTTCCTGCCTTTTAATTATCAAATCCCGCCATTTAATAAATGCGGTATTCTCACAGCAATATATTCGCTTATTTCGTGGTTAATAATCGGCTCCATTTTATTAAAAGATTAACTTCAATGATAAATTTTTCAATTCAAAATAGATTTAGTATGTTTGGTGCCCTGTTAAAGAAAAACAGCTTAATAAGGATCCTGAAAAAATTTAATTTTACATTGTATTAACGACAACAAAAAATAATCAAAAATCAAAAACAAATCAATATGAGCAATCAAAAACAAACATCGGGTGGATTTAATTTTATGTCCGCACTAATCGCGATCATTATTTCATTTGCTATTGGAACAGCAATCTATGTGTTTATCTTAGGTGCAGACAGCAATTTTGATGTTGAAGGACATCCAAAGCCAGGTAATCTTTTAGGAATGATGTACAAAGGTGGATTTATCGTTCCTATCCTTTTAGGTATTTTTATTATCGTTGTTACTTTCTCTATTGAGCGTTTAATCACTATCTCTAAAGCAAAAGGTAGAGGTAAAGCAGATGTTTTCTTAAGAAACATCAAAACACTTATTGCTAACGGCCAATATCAGGAAGCTATTGCAGCTTGTGATAAACAGCAAGGTTCATTAGCGAATGTTGTTCGTTCAGGAATTGAAAAATTACAGAATGTTCAAAACGACAGCAGCCTTAATAACGAAGATAAGATTGCAGCAGTTCAGAAAGAACTTGAAGAAGCAGTTTCTCTTGAGCTTCCAATGTTATCTCAAAATCTATCGATCATCACTACTTGTGCTACCATCGCAACTCTTTGGGGTTTGATCGGGACAGTATTTGGTATGATAAAGTCGTTTGCCGCGATGTCTGCAGCAGGTTCTCCTGATACAGCTCAGCTTGCAACAGGTATCTCCGAGGCTTTGATCAACACAGCTATCGGGATCATTGGATCAGTTGTAGGTATCATTATGTACAACTATTTCAGTACTCGTGTTGATGCTATCACTCACAGCATGGATGAAGCTGGTTACAGCTTACTTCACACATTGAAAGCTAAATAATTTTAGAGGATAGTTAAATTTTAATTTAAAAAATAAGACATGGCTGAAGTAAACACAGGTAAGGGAAGCCCTTCGTTGGATATGACTCCGATGGTGGATCTGGCTTTCCTTTTGGTTACCTTCTTTATGCTTACTGCAACGTCAAGGGTTACAGAGCCAGTTGTTGTTGATACTCCTTCGTCTAATCAGGATAAATTATTACCTGAGAATGTAATTGTTGTTTCGGTTGACAACAGAGGAAGATCTTTTTTTACGATCAATAATTCCGAGGTTCGTAAAAACACACTTGACAGAATGGGAAAACAATACAACATCACATTCACAGAAGAAGAGAAGAAAAAATTTGGCGGGATGACCAGCTTTGGAGTTCCTATCGCACATGGATTCAACGGATAATCAGCTTGGAAACTGGATCCAGTATGCGAGGATCTCTGAGCGTACATTGGCAAAGGAGCAAAAAGACAAAGCAGAAAAGTTAGGCCGTCCTTTTAAGGATAAGCCTCTGCGTTTCGCGATCAAAGCAGATGCTCAAACCAATTTCTTGCAGGTAAAAGATGTGATCAAGGTTTTTACTAAGAAAGATATTTTCATCTTTAACCTTATCACTAACCTTGAGAAAAGCGACAAACCATAATCCCGGTAAGTTTTAATTGAATCCGGATTTAATTAACAGTATAATCATTTAGAAATGGCAGATGTAAATACAGGTGGTGGCGGTGGTGGAAAACACGAGAAAAAACGCGCCAAAAAATCATCTACAAGAATAGATATGACGCCAATGGTGGATTTGGCGTTCCTCTTACTTACGTTTTTCGTTATGACCTCCACTTTCAGTAAACCGAAAGTAATGGAGATTCCTTTTCCAAAGGATTCGGAGAAAAAAGAAGACCAGATCAAAGTAAACAATGCCATTACTTTCATTCTTACAAAGGACGATGGTATTTATTATTACAACGGGGAGTTTTATCCGGAAGGAAATACAAAAGGACAACCGCCTACTAAGCTTACTAAAACAAACTATAGCGCTGACGGATTGCACAAATTGTTATTGGATAGAAATAAAACTACCATTGACGCAATTAAAGCTCTTGAAGAAAAGCGTCTTAGAAAGGAAATTTCCGATACTACTTACCAGCGTTTAGCAATTGCTGAACAAGGAAGAAAAGGAGTACCGGGAGGTAAAGAAGCTGCTTTAACAGTACTTATTAAGACTGATGATAAAGCAGTTTATAAGAATGTGGTAGATGTGATCGATGAGATCAAGATCTGCAACATTGGTATCTATGCAGTTGTAGATATGATGCCGAAAGAATTAGAATTATTAAACGCAATAAATAAATAAGCACGATGGCCAATTCAGTATTTAATAATTGGGACAGCGTTGTGGCTCCTG
>JAJTCJ010000040.1 GCA_021323165.1 Bacteroidota bacterium
GATAAGTATATTTTTGCATTGCGAATAGATAAAACCTTAATAAGTTTAGTTTAAGAACTGGTTTGTTTAGGTTATTTCAGCAAAAATATTAAAATATAAGCGAAATCGTCTTGTTGGGGGAAAAAGAAATTAACAATCAGGCTGTGCAAATAAGAATTGAATTTATTTAGCTTCCAGGATCTTTAGTTCGACCCTTCTGTTCATTTGCATTCCTTTAGTGTCTGGCTTGCCATTGGGCAGGAGATTAGGGGCTACAGGCATTGTTTCACCATAGCCTTTAGCAACAAGTCTTTTAGCATCTATTCCTTTTTTTGAAAGCGCTGTAACCACCGATTGTGAACGTAATTGCGACAGTTTAAGGTTTGCCGCATCATTTCCCTTATTGTCAGTATGACCGGCTACTTCGATCTTAAGTTCCGGATAATTAGTCATTAATTTCAGCACTTTTTCCAGTTCAAGATTAGATTCTTTTCTCAAACTAGCTTTATTAGAGTCAAAGAAGATATTATTCAGAACAATTTTAGCTCCTGCTTTTACTGTTTCTAGTACGATATCTTTTTTCAAAGTAGAGAATTCCGGCTGCTTTGGCACATTTACATTCTCAGACTGAAAAAGATATCCTTCGGCTTCATATGATATATTATAATTTTTGCCGCGATTCAAAACAAAATAGTAAGAACCTGAGTCGGCAGAGGTAAAATAAGTATCGACAAGGTTACCGGTAGTATTATCTTTAATGATGATCTTCGCTCCCGGAATTATCTTATCCACTTCGTTTTTGACTGTTCCAGTCACGCTGATGGTTCCTAAAACTTTGCTTTCAAGATTAATTATCCTCATAGATAATTCCTTCTCGATTTCCTGGAATGATGAATTGGCAGGAATTGTTATGGTTTCACTCAGAGGCTGATAACCTTCGGCATTGTAATCGATTATATATGTCTTTCCTTCGCTTCCCGGATTTAGGATCATAATATATTTACCGCTAACCGAATTCGGCCTCACATCCTGAACAACAAGACCGCTTTCCATATCAGTAGCAGTTATCTGTACATTTGAAGGCACTTTAACAGATCCATCAAAAGTCAAATAACCTTTTAATAAAGCAAGTGGTTCAACCACACTTTGCTCGTAATTGATCATATAAAGATCTTTTTCTCCTTTTCCTGATGGCCTTACAGAAGAAAAGTATCCTCTTTTTCCATCTACTGATTGAACATAAAAAACATCATCATCAGGTGTATTGATAGGAGCTTTTAGATTGAACGGCTCTGACCATTTGCCATCATCGTCTTTTGTTGATCTGAAAACGTCAAAGCCTCCCATGTTCTTATGTCCTGTCGAACTAAAGAAAAGTGTAACACCATCCGGGTGAATAAAAGGGGCATCCTCATCAAATGCTGTATTGATCTGTGGACCAAGGTTTAATGGCATACTCCATTGTCCGTTCGGAAGTTTTACGCATCTCCAGATATCCCGTCCTCCAAAACTTCCTTCTTTTCTATCGCTTACAAAGTAGAGTGTAGTTCCATCAACACTTAATGATGCATGTGTTTCCCATGCTTTCGTATTTATGTTGGCATTTAATGCTATCAAAGTTCCCCAGGTTTCTCCTTCAAGTATGCTATAATAGATATCACCACCGTTGATTCCGCGATAAACAAAAAGCATTTGGCCATCTGCGGATAACCCGATATCCGCTTCATTATCATTTGTATTGATACTAGCTCCTATGGATTTAGGAGAAGACCATTTGCCGTCAGGAAGTTTATTGCATACATATATGTCCTCAAAGAATTGATCATTTTCAGTTTTATCATTTCCTGTGCTTCCAGGTCTGCGTGAAGTAAAAATAAGCGTTGATTCGTCCGCTGAAACAACCGGGCTGTAGTCTGCATAGGTACTGTTTACACTATCACCAAGATTAATGATCTGAATAGTTGTGGTATCTTTGGTCAGCTCTATTGCGGTAAAATTTGTTTCTGTCTGCTTCTCCAGATCATCGGTAAGCTGTTTGTTCTTATCTCCTACAATGTCCTTGAATTTATTAAAATAAGAACTGGATTCGTTGAATTTATATGCAAGGCGATATGCGGTCCCTAATAAATAATAAACGTTTTCAGGAGCTTTTTTTTCCCTGGGCTCAAGATCCTTGTAGTTATGGTTAACATCTTTTAGCGCTTTTTCAAGATAGGGAAGTGCTTTGTTTTTTTCGGAGGCAGATTTCAGATAACATAAACCTATTTTATAATTTATATTGGCGTTAGTAGAGTCGAATTTATAGGCGGTTAAAAAATGTTTAAGCGCTTGAGTATAATTCTGTTCTAAAATAAGGAGATCTCCTTGTCTGAAATTTTCTATATAATCGGACTTATTGACCTGGGAAAAGGAAAGGCTAAAAATAAACGTAAATATTCCAAACAGAAATAATTTTGCCTTCATATTTAATCAATAAATGATATACAAATATATAATAATACGTCCCTCAGACAAATTATGTCAGGAGCATTTATAAGACAGTAAAAATATAAGCCAGGTTATTTTTTTTGCTTTAGCCGGATCTTGATATACTGATATTGTTCGTAGGTAGTTCTGTTCTGAATAAAATCATTATTATATTCCGGTCCCTGAACCATTGAAGAAGCCGGAGCGAAATTCACCTTCGATTTGTCAATTCCCTTTTTTATCAGTGAAGCCAGAATCTTATCTGAAGCCTCTTTTGCCCTAACCTGAGCAAGATTTTCATTGTTCTTGTATTTTGTGGTTGGCACTTTTGAAGCACTTGACTCGATCTGAACTTCGAATGATGGATTTTTTCCTAAACAAACCGATATTGCATCAATAAAGCTTGTATAGCTCTTTGATTTAACATCGATCGACTTCTGATTATATCCGAAGTAGAGTTCAAAGGAGTTTGTCTTAGGATCACATAAAGCATAATTGGCCAATGAATCTTTTATTGCTGTACTATCGGCCTTAACAATAGTTCCTCCGTAAGGCACATCACGTCTGATAACCTGGTATCCTTTTCCACCAGGGACCTGCAGTGTTTCACTAAATATTTCCTTTCCATTAACAGAATAAACTGTTTTATAAGAAGTGCCTACCGGAAGATTGGTTCCGAACTTTCCTGTACTTCCGTTAGCGTTCAATATCTGTAAGGTGTCGTTTGTTTTCAGATCTACAATAGAAATGGTATTGTTGCTGATATCCTCAGTGGTGTTATTTATTATAGTTCCAACAAGAATAGTGATATTGCGTGGTTCATTTTCAGGGAATGTGATCATATAAATATCCTTTTCACCAAATCCGCCTTCTTTATCTGAAGAGAAGAATGCTCTTCTTCCATCAGCAGTAGTGATATAAAAGACATCATCATCAGGTGTATTTACAGGATATCCGATGTTTATAGGCTCTGACCAAAAACCATTCTCATCATTTATAATAGAAGAGAAAATGTCGAAACCACCCATTGATTTATGTCCTTTGGAAGAAAAGAAGATCTGCTTTCCGTCAGGATGAATAAAAACCCCATCCTCATCATAAGGGGTATTGATTGTTGCTCCAAGATTTTCAGCAGGGCCCCAGTCTCCGTTTGGAAGCTTAAGGCATTTGTAGATATCCCGGCCGCCAAGTCCGCCAGAGCGGTCACTTACAAAATACAGTATTCTGTTATCAGCGCTGAAGCATGCATGTGATTCCCAGGAGGAAGTATTGATAGGAGCACCGATGTATTCAGGAAGTGTCCAGTCTTTATTTTTATACTCACTAAGGAATAAATTTCCGTTTCCATTATTATCTCTGTAGATAAGAAGTTTTAATCCGTCAGGAGATAAATTTACCGTTGCTTCGTGTCCGCCAGTATTAATACTAGTTCCGATGGATTTAGCCTTACCCCATTTTTCGTCCTGAAATTCAGAAGTATAAATATCTTCGAAATACATTCCGTTAAGTTCTTTTGTTTCACTGTAACCGCCTGCTCTTCTGGTTGTAAATATAAGTGTCTGTTCATCAAGCGATACAACCGGAGAAAAGTCAGGGTAAGATGAATTTACACCTTCACCGAGATTGGTGACAACAACTTTTTTAGGATCCTTGATCAGTTCTTTACCGTTTTTACAGGTTTCAATATCGTGATTTATCTCAGCAATATCTGAAGCCAGCTTTGGATCGGTGCCAAGATCGAACTTGTATTTTTCATACATTTCGATTGCCTTATCGAAATCATAATGCAGATGATACGCCTTTGCTAAATAGTATGTAGAGGATAGAGGGGCTTGTTTTTCATTGATCTCACCTTCTTCATATCTTTTGGCAATGTCTTTAATTGCAGCTTCAAAATAAGGGATAGATTTTGTTTTGTAGGTGGCTGCATTCAGGTAGCAAAATCCGATCTTGAATTTCAGATTTGCATTGCCGCTCATTGAATCTAATTTTAAATATAAAGCAAGTGCTTCTTTGTAATTCTCATTGGTGAAAAAGATCTCTGCATCAGCATACATTTTTTTGTAATCACTCTCCGGCAAAGGGTTAACAACAGCCGCAGCAAGTTTACCTGAAATAATCAATGTCAGGCTGATCAGAAGAAATACTTTTTTCATATAAGGGGTTCTGTTTAAAACTCTCTGTTAATATCCCACTGCTCAAGGTAGTCTGCAACACGTCTTACAAATTGTCCTCCTAAAGATCCGTCAACTACTCTGTGGTCGTATGAATGAGATAAGTACATGAAATGGCGTATCCCGATAAGATCACCATGTTCTGTTTCAATAACTGCAGGCTTTTTCTTAATGGCACCAACAGCCATAATAGCTACCTGGGGCTGATTAATGATAGGAGTTCCCATCACATTGCCGAATGAACCAACGTTGGAGATCGTGTAAGTACCTCCTGAAATATCATCAGGTGATAATTTACCTGCTCTTGCGCGGCTTGCCAAATCGTTAACCTGTTTGGTGATACCTACAAGGTTCAATGTATCAGCATTTTTAATAACAGGCACAATTAGGTTTCCTGTTGGTAAAGCTGCAGCCATTCCGATATTGATGTTTTTTCTTTTGATGATCTTCGTACCGTCAAGCGAAATGTTGATCATTGGGAAATCTTTGATCGCTTTCACAAGAGCTTCTATGAAGATAGGAGTGAAGGTCAGTTTTTCTCCTTCACGTTTTTCGAAATTCTTTTTTACTTTTTCTCTCCAAAGAACAATGTTTGTTACATCAGCTTCAACAAAGGAAGTAACATGTGGAGATGTATGCTTGCTCATGACCATATGGTCAGCAATAAGCTTGCGCATACGATCCATTTCAATCACTTCATCGCCTGCTCCTACAGCAATTGCAGGTTTTTGATGTGCTGTTCCATTAGAAGCTGGTGAAGAAACAACCTCTTTAGTCTGAGTTTGCGTTTGAGCTGTTTCAACAGGTTTTGTAGCCTGTTTTCCTTTATTAGGAACATATGCAAGAATATCATTTTTAGTAACACGGCCGTTTGCACCAGTACCCTGAATGTTGTCAAGTTCAGACATAGAAATTCCTTCTTCTTTTGCAATGTTACGTACAAGAGGAGAGTAGAATTTTCCTGAATCGGAAGTTTTACTGATTGAAGCAGTTTCTTTAACTGCACTTTCTTTAGTTGCAGTATTTTGGTTTGCAGCAGGTGTTTTAACTTCGGGAGAAGCTTTTTCAACAGAAGCATCTGCATCTGTGCTGATAATAGCAATAGCTTTTCCAACCTGAACTACGTCACCTTCATTAAATAATCTCTTTATTAAAGTTCCTTCTGCTGTAGATGGAATTTCAGAATCAACCTTATCTGTTGCAATTTCCAGGACAGTTTCATCTGCTGCAATTTTATCTCCTTCTTTTTTAAGCCATTTAATGATTGTCGCTTCTGCAACACTTTCGCCCATTTTAGGCATGATCAACTCTACTTGTGCCATTGTTATTAAAGAAATTATATAATTAAGATAGTTTAAAGAGGGTACAAAAATAAACTAATATTTCAGATGTGCAACGGGTTTGTTAATGTGTTGACAGTCATGGTTTTGTGAAATACTGGATATTTATGACCAAATTTCCTTAAACATAAAAAAGCCCTGAAATTTTCATTTCAGGGCTTTGAGTCTTTAATGACTTTTTATGCATAAAGAGGGAAAGTCTTCATCATTTTATTTACTTCCTTTTTAACCTCACTTATTATTTTTTCGTTCTCAGGATTCATCAGAACTTTATCGATCAGGTTAACGATCTTAGGAATGTGTTTTTCTTTTAGTCCGCGTGTAGTGATAGCTGAAGTACCAACCCTTATTCCGGATGTAACGAATGGTGATTTATCATCAAATGGAACCATGTTTTTATTAACAGTAATATCAGCTTTAACCAGGGTGTTCTCTGCAAGTTTTCCAGAGATATTCTTTGAACGAAGGTCGATCAGCATACAGTGATTATCTGTTCCGCCAGAAATTACTTTATACCCTTTGTCCACGAAGCATTGAGCCATAAGTTTAGCATTCTTCATCACCTGGATGCAATATTTCATATAACTGTCTTCCAGCGCTTCACCATAAGCAACAGCTTTCGCAGCGATCACATGCTCAAGAGGTCCGCCTTGTGTTCCAGGGAAAACAGCAGCATCTAACAATTGAGACATCATCTTGATCTCTCCTTTAAGAGTTTTTTCTCCGAAAGGATTTGGGAAATCCTTACCGATCATGATCATTCCTCCACGAGGCCCACGCAGTGTTTTATGAGTTGTTGTCGTAACAATATGGCAATATGGTAGCGGATCATTTAATAATCCACGAGCGATCAATCCTGATGGATGCGAGATGTCGGCCATAAGTAAAGCACCAACTTTATCAGCGATCTTTCTGAATGTTTTATAATCCCAGTCTCTTGAATAAGATGAAGCTCCGCAGATGATCAATTTTGGTTTTTCTTTCATCGCGATTTCTTCCACCTTTTTCATGTTAACACGACCTGTCTTTTCTTCTACTCCATAAAAACTAGGACTATATAATTTTCCTGAAAAATTCACAGGTGAACCATGTGTTAAATGTCCCCCGTGAGAAAGGTCGAATCCTAAGATCTTATCGCCCGGTTTCAGAACAGCAAGCATCACCGCTGCATTCGCCTGAGCACCTGAGTGCGGCTGTACATTTACCCATTCTGCATTGAATAACTGTTTGGCCCTGTCGATCGCTAATTGTTCCACTTTATCAACAACTTCGCATCCTCCATAATAACGTTTATTGGGAAGGCCTTCTGCATATTTGTTTGTAAGAACCGAACCCATAGCTTTCATTACCTGATCACTCACATAATTTTCTGAAGCGATCAATTCTATTCCAATCGTCTGACGTTTTTTCTCTTCATTTATAAGGTCAAAAATTACAGTGTCTTTTTTCATTGTCTATAAATTAGTTTGGTTCAGCAAAAGTATGATTTCTTTTGTATCAGAGCGTAGAGCTGGTTTTTTCTTTTTCGGAAATTTTAAACACAGGGATAAGTATCATAAGAACTAAAGGTGATTGGGCTATTCCCATAAAATACCGGGCAAATTCATACATTTTATCGGAAAATTGGGAAAGTACGAGCCCTGTTAGCATCAATAATCCAGAAATGGAAATTAGAATTATGTAAGATACAAGGGTAATTTTAAGAAATACCTTATTGTTGAAGATCACTTTTATTGTATACAAGGAAATACCAAGATAAGCGAGGGTAAACAGAAGTGTCAGCAGCCATTTAAGATAAACAACAATATCGTACTCTAAAGTTTTCGTAAATTCGAGATAGAAAGGCATAGAATAATCAAAATCCGCATCCCAAGCCTGAAGTAAAGCATTAATGCTTTTAAAAGTTGTTTCCCGGAAATATCCAAAAAAAAGAAGCATCGTTAGAATTAATGCAACCTGGATATATTTTTTATGAATTTTCACTTTTCAAAAGTACGAAACGCTTTAATATTTAAAACAACATCCTTTTTTCTTTAATCTTACTGAATTGGTAATTGGTCGGATTTTAAGTGTTTTAATGTTATTTTTTTATTATTTTTAACATTCAATCCGTTGACAGAACATTGGAGGTAATTTTCTTAACCATGATAAAAAAAAGCTACTCACTTTTTTTCGTTTTTTTTATTTTCTGCCTTCACGGCTTTTCTGCAACTTTTTATTCAAGAGCTAATGGTAGTTGGAACACAGCTGCTACATGGTCAACTGTTGCCTGTGGCGGAACTTCATCCACTCTAATTCCCGGGGCTTTAGATAATGTGATAATTTGTGCAGGTTACACAATTACTATGAATGGCAATCCGGCTAACTGTAATTCATTAACGCTTACCGGAACTGCTGATTGGACCTCCGGTTTTATTATAAATATTGGAACAGGGGGATTCATTATGAATCCAGGCTCGAATGTTACCGGAGCAGGAGGTCCTAACAGCGGATCTATAAATGTAACAGGTAACTTTACAGTAAACGCAGGAGGAACTTCAACCTTACAGAGAGGAAGTCTGGTTGTAAGCGGAACTACCAATATTCTAGGTACATTTTCTATTACAAGTACTTTCGGAAATAAATCATTTCAGAATGTAAATATTAATGGAGGAACTTTTACCAGCGCTGCGACTGAGACTTATACGATCAATGGGAATGTAATACTTACAAATGGGACGATAACCGGCTCTGCTTCTGGTGTTTTTGATATTGGCGGAACTCTTACTATTGCTCCGGGGACTTCAGTTCTAGGAGCCGGAACCCTCACCGTTCTAGGTACTACAACTCTTAACGGAAATTTAAACGAGAACAGTATTAACGGGACTAAGACCTTTTCCAATATTATTATAAATTCAGGTTGTACCTGGAATAATCTTTCGGCTGAAACGTATTCAGTAACCGGTACCCTGACAATGAATGGGGGAACAATTACTGGTTCGGCTTTAGGAAGATATGATATTGCCGGAGGATTTATAGTTGCTTCAGGCACAAATACTCTTGGACAGTCTCTAATGAATGTAACCGGACCTACAACAATTAATTCGACTTTAAATATTACCAGTATCACCGGAACCAAAACGTTTGCGGATGTTACAATTGCTTCTACAGGGACCTGGAATTCTACAGTAGCGGAGGATTTTACAATAAACGGAAGTTTTACCAATAACGGGTCATTTATCTCCAATACCGGGATCTACACATTTGCCGGGACTGGAAAAACATTCGGAGGGACAGTATTGTCATCATTTTCAAAGATCAGCAATACCGGATCTTATACGAATAACGGACTTGTAGAGGTAACAGCAAGCCATACAGGTGCCGGATCTTTCAGTCAGGGAGCTACAGGTTCTTACTTTAATAAAATGTTTAGTGGGAATTTCACTGTCACTACTTTTAATGCATCTGCAGCAGGAAATATTGTTACTTATAATCTTTCAGGAGTTCAAAATATTCGCACCCCTTCAGATCTTAGCTATTATCATCTGACTACGGCAGGTTCCGGAGTAAAAAGTCTGGTGGCAACCCTCACGGTAGGCGGAGACCTGATCATTTCTGCTGCTACAACACTTAATCTTACTACCTTCAATTTGTTTGTTAAAGGTAATTTCTCAAATAATGGAACATTTTCTCCTGCAACGGGAACAAATGTCGTAACCTTCAATGGATCTGCACTTCAAACAATCGGAGGTTCGGTTATTACAACTTTTCCAAATCTCACAATTAGTAATGCATCAGGTATTCTTCTTGCACTTAACACTTCAATAACATCAGTTCTTAATTTTACTTCAGGGGTAATTACTACGGGGACAAATAAAGTTTCTCTTATTGCTGTCACTTCATCTGTTACAGGAGCAGGTACTTCAAAATTTGTAAATGGTTTTATGGAAAAGAGGATCCTTACCGGGGCCTCAATCCCCAAAACATTCGAGATTGGTAACGGAACTACGAATTATTTACCAGTTGCATTGAATTTTACAAGTGTAAGTGCTGCAGGCCATATCACAGCAAGTGTGGAGAATACAGATCACCCTGGCATAGCTTCATCTTGTATCGATGAATTAAAAAGTGTGAATCATTACTGGACACTAACAAATTCAGGAGTTGTTTTTACAACCTATTCAGCTGCCTGTACTTTTGTGGGTGCACCAACTGATGCCGATGCCGGTTCTGTGGCTTCTGATTATTACATGTCCTCTTTCACCGGAGGTGTATGGAATTTATTAACCAGAGGAACAGTAAGCGGTACTGTTAATCAGGGAACCGCAATAACTTCTTTAGGTGCTTTGCAGGTAGGTGAGAGGCGTGTGCCCACTATTCCGGTTCAGCCAGTTGGCGATACGGTTTGTAATAACACAGCGGCAGTGTTTTCTCTTACTGTAAATGGTATAGGATTAAATTATCAATGGCAGCAGAATACCGGAAGCGGTTTTGTGAATATTACAGATGGGGGACTCTTCTCTGGGGCAACCACTAATACATTAACCGTTAATCCTGCTGTGAACAGCATGAATGGTTATCAGTATCAGTGTGTTATCAGTAATGCGTGTGCAACAGCAATAGTCGTTTCAAATGCAGCTGTATTAACAGTTATACCGAATGTAACTGCCAGTGTTTCAATTTCGGAAAGTCCTGTTGGAGCGATATGCGCAGGAACCAATGTAACATTTACGGCAGTTCCGGTTAACGGAGGAACATTACCTTCTTATCAATGGCAGATAAATGGGATCAATGCAGGAAGTAACTCATCTACATTTTCAAGTACAACTCTGAATAACGGGGATCAGGTTACATGTTTACTTACTTCAAATGCAGTATGTGTTATAGGTAGTCCAGCTGCATCCAATGCTGTTACATTGACTGTTAATCCTAATTTGCCTGTCAGTGTTAGCATTGTGGCAAGCTCTTCTGTTATTTGTCCGGGCACTTCAGTAACGTTTACGGCAACACCAACTAATGGTGGAACAACACCTTCTTATCAGTGGACCCTTAATGGAGCGAACGTGGGAACCAA
Organism: Bacteroidota bacterium; assembly: GCA_021323165.1. Classification (GTDB taxonomy): domain Bacteria; phylum Bacteroidota; class Bacteroidia; order 2-12-FULL-35-15; family 2-12-FULL-35-15; genus 2-12-FULL-35-15. Next base: position 11,013 of record JAJTCJ010000040.1, read on the forward strand.
CTCACCGATTTATATAGATTCTTCTTTGGTGAATGGTGATGTAATTGCATGTATTCTTACTTCAAATGCAGTTTGTCCAACGGGAACCCCCGCTACTTCTAATATTGTAACCATAACAGTGAATCCTTTTCTTCCTGTAAGTGTGAGTATTTCTGCGAGTCCTTCTAATATAATATGCGCTGGAACCAATGTGACTTTTACAGCAAGTCCGGTTAACGGTGGTGCAACTCCTGTTTTTCAATGGCAGCTGAATGGTGTTAATGCAGGATCAAACTCCTCTTCTTATTCTAATGCCATTTTGGATTCCGGAGATATCGTATCATGCATTCTCACTTCAGCAGCAACATGCGCCACAGGAAGTCCGGATACATCTAACAGTATTGCAATGTCTGTAAATCCGAATATGCCTCTGAGCGTTTCTATCATGGCCAATCCCTCAAATATTATTTGTGCTGGCGATAATGTCATTTTCTCTGCTTCTGTAATAAATGGGGGAGGCTACGAATCTTATCAGTGGCAGATTAACGGGGTGAATGTAGGTTCAAATTCATTGGTTTATTCAAATTCTTTACTTGCGAATAATGATAATGTTACGTGTATTGTTTCTACTACTGCACAATGTGCTACAGGGAATCCAGCAGCTTCCAATAGTGTAATTATGACAGTCAATCCAGTATTACCTGCGAGCGTTAGCGTGTCAGCAAATCCGTCTAACATGATCTGTGCAGGTACGAATGTTATGTTTACCGCAGTAGGTACTAATGGGGGTACAACACCTGTTTATCAATGGCTGCTGAATGGTTCCAATGTAGGATCAGGAACTTCATATTCAAATACTTCTTTAAATACAGGCGATCAGATAAGCTGTACACTTACTTCTGATCTTGTATGTGCAACTTCAAATCCTGCAGCTTCAAATACAATTACAATGACTGTGAATCCAAATCTTCCGGTAAGTTTAAGTATTACTTCGAGCGGAGGAGCTGTTTCATGTTCAGCGTCATCAGTTACTTTTACAGCCACACCTGTGAACGGAGGAACAAGCCCTTCTTATCAGTGGCTGTTGAACGGATCAAACACAGGTACTAATTCTTCAACATACACTTCCTCATCTCTTTCAAATGGAGATGTGATTTCCTGTGTGTTAACATCAAATGCTGTATGTCCGACCGGAAATCCGGCCACAAGCAATTCTCTCACACAGATCATTTCCGCTGCAGGCAGTTGGACAGGTATTCTATCTGTTGATTGGAACAATTCAGGTAATTGGTGCGGAGGAGTACCTGTGTCAACCACGAATGTTGCTATTACTCCAGGTACACCATTCTCACCGTCTTTAACAAATTCCTCTTTTTGTAAGGACCTTTCTATCGGAGCAGGTACATCCATTAATTTGAATAATAATCTTCTGACTATATCCGGAACTCTTTCAGGTGCAGGAACTTTTACGGGTTCTTTGTCTTCAGCATTAAACTTCAGCACCGGCAGCGGATCTCCTGGAACACTTAATATGGACCAGTCAGCTGCTGGAGTTTCCAATGTTCTTTCTGTTTTAACATTGAACAGGACTGGTACAACTCTGACTCTTGGAACTACATTATCTGTGACTAATACGGTGAATGTAACTGCAGGAACACTTTCTTCAGGCGGGAATTTAACGCTTGTATCTGATGCTTCAGGAACAGCAAGAATTGCTGCACTTGCATCAGGTGCCGATGTTACGGGTAATATTACGATGCAAAGATATATTCCTGGAGGAACTGATGGCTGGATGTTTATTTGTACTCCGGTTTCAGGAGCAACGCTCCAGCAATGGGATGATGATTTTATAACTGGTGGTTTCCCGGGATCATTTTATCCACCTTCACCAAATCCTTCAATTGTTACTTATGACGAAACTGCTCCGGGATTATATGACAGTGGTTATGTTGCGCCTTCAGGAATTACCAATGCTATCACTGCAAGAAAAGGTTATTGGGCATACATTATGGGTACACCATTGACAATAGATGTTACCGGTTCCTTGTTAAAGAATACACAAACATTCCCTGTTACTTATACAGATGATCCGGCTCAGCCCGATACGGAAGATGGATGGAACCTGATTGCAAATCCTTATCCGTCTACAATTGACTGGGATGCCGCAGGATGGACCAAAACTAACATGAATGATGCTATTTATATGTATAGCGCGGATCTGGATCAATATACTGCTTATGTTGGAGGAATAGGAGTAAATGGCGGAAGCAATCTAATCGCATCCTCACAGGCATTTCTTGTGCAGGCCAGTGGAACAGGTGCTCCTGTTCTAAGATTAGTGGAATCTGTAAAAGATGCAGCAGACGGTCAGTTCCTGAGAACCCCTTCTTCACCGGATGATCTTATCAGATTAGATCTGTCAGGAAACGGTTATACCGATGAAACTGTAATTCACTTTCATGCTTCAGCTTCTGATCAGTTCGATCGATCTTACGATGCTAAGAAGTTTTTCAGCTTTAATACAGATGTTCCGGGTATTGCGACAGTTCTTGATACAGGTTTAATGTCCGTAAATACTTTTAATTCATTACCAGCAGATCTAACCATTCCTATAAAAGTTAAAGTAGGGGTTTCAGGAACCTATACCATTCAATTAAATAGTGCGAGCTTGTTGCCTTCTGTTTCATGCCTGATACTTGAGGATCTTAAGACCGGAATCCAAACTGATCTGCGTTCTACAACTTCGTACTCATTTAGTATTTCAGATACCACCTCATATCCAAGATTTTTATTAAAGATCGGAAAGCCGGTTGAAACCGCTTCTTTTCCTACTACCTGTAATGGAAATCAAAACGGACTTGCAGTAGCTTCCGGTAATGGGACCGGACCATGGGATTATATATGGAAAGATCAAAATGGAATTACTGTTCAGTCTCATTTTGGCGTAAGTGGACCAGATACATTATCTCAGCTTGTTGCAGGAACATATTCAGTTAATATTGCCGGTAATTCAGGCGCATGCAGTAATATCGATGCTGTAGTAACAATCGGGGCTCAGGACACAATTAATGTTAACACAGAATCTGTAAATGCAAGCTGCCCTGATTCTGAAGATGGTTCACTACAGGTACTGGATGTAAATGGCGGAATTTTTCCTTTTACATATAACTGGTCGAATAACACAACAGGTATGCAGGCCGTAAATCTTGCACCAGGTAATTATATCTTGAGGGTAACCGATAGTATCGGCTGTGAAGAGGAATTTCAATATATTCTTGAGTCAAATTCCCATTTGTCAGCCAACTATTTTGTCAGCAACGATACTGTTTATCTGAGTAATGATGAAGCGATTGAATTTACAGCACCTGATAAAGCAATCACTTCTTTTGCCTGGAATTTCGGGGATGGTTCTTTGGTGGATAACTCTCCTAATCCAAGTTATCTATACATAGTACCGGGTGTTTATGAAACGATGCTTATCGCATCAGATGGAATATGTGTCGACTCTGCTTCGCAAATCGTAGTTATAGAAGCTGATGAGCTTTCAGTGGGAATTAACCAAACTGGTGGAACTGAACTAATAGAGCTGAATATTCATGATCAGATAGCAGATTTGACCTTTCAACTCAATTCAAGTTCAGCAGTTAAGGTTGATGTGTACAGTTCCTCCGGACAAAAGGTGTTTAAGGACAGAAAGATTACTGGTACTTCAGGTAAGTTCTCATACAATTTAAATGATCTTTCTTCAGGAGTATATTATTTCCGCATCTATCCGGGCAATAAAAAGGCTGTTACTAAAAAGATGGTGAAGCTGTAATTTATAGATTCATAGCCCCTGATAATTTAATTCATTCTAATTTGCATCCGCGCGCAGATCCTGAAACAAGTTCAGCAGGACACTTTCACACAACCATATAAAAATATTATTTCGAAGTCGCGCGTAAGCCCTGATCAGGCGTACGTGAAAAGATTTTTAGCTTCGGAGCAGCGGGTAAGCCTTGAATTTTTGTTTCTTTTTGTGGCAAGACAAAAAGAAAGAAAGGAAAAAAAATTGAAAAAAGTTCACTAAGCTTTTTCCGTTAACCCCTTATCAGAAACCTTATTGACCCAAATCATCCACATAAGGAAAATAAAACCATAAATCACTATAGTAAAAGTATAGGTATGGTTAAATTCTGTCCAGGCCCTTGAATGCGTATCCAGGATCGCAAGGAGAACCACTCTGAGAATATTCATTAACTCTATCAATAAAATTCCCATTGGAATATAGTAAAGTTTCTTTCTCCAGTTGCCGGGGTAAGCAATAATGAAGCCTGTAAAGAGGGCAAAAAGGGCGATCCCATTGCAGTTATCTCCGATCCATAATCCACCTGTTCCATCTATTCCAATAAGTCTGTCGCTTCCCGTAAAAACAGTATATCCGAATAATTCAAGTAATTCTTTGCTGATAATTACAGTTATATCTATCACAAAAAGATCCAGGGTTTCAGCAGGATGAAGCCAAAGGTTGTAAATAAGATACCAGCCCAGATAAAAAGCAAGAATTAGGATAAGGAACCTGTTTATAGGTTTTTTTAAAAAGTTCAAATTCATTTGTGCATAAAAAAATCCCGTTAAGCGGGATTCTTTTTTAAGGTGCTGTAAATTTTATAACCACCATATGTAGCTCCTGCAATCAGCAGGAGTACTACTCCGCTGTCTAGGGGAATTGGACAAGGGGGAAAAGGGCCTCCGCAGGGAAGTGGTGGACCCATACCCATACCTGCTGCAAGAGCATCAATAGTGAATAATGGAGACGATAAAATTAGTACTGTTAATATAAATTTTCTGAATGTCATAATTAAACTTTTGGCAAATTTAGATAATTATTCTGCTTAAATTATTTTTTCACGTATTTTTTAGTAACAACACCTTTTGAAGACTCGATCTTTACGATATACATTCCTGTAAAATCCTGAGGGATAGATATGTTAACCGTTTGATCAGTTGCTAAAACCTGCATTGATTCAATTAAATGCTGACCTAAAATATTAGTAACAGAAATAACGGAAGGAGTGGCTTCGGTCATATCAAAGTTAATTGAATTTCCATAAGTTGTTGGCAACACTGTGATCTCATTTTCAGAAGTATTATCGAAAGAGCTGAATGATCTGCATGCAGAAGATTTACTGAAGTGTACCACAAAACGATCAGAAGGTGCTGCAGAAGCAATCTCAAAAGAATAAGCTTCGCCTGTAGTAAGATCTATTATTTTGTTTAGTTGTTTGTCTTCCAGTTTCACGCAGGTATAATCTGAAACGTTTTCAAAACCATTTGCTTCAATTTTATAATACCCGTTGATATTCGCTACAACAGTTACAGGCATAGAGAAGGTTTCATCAGATGAGTTGAAAGAATTGATCACGGCCTTTTTACCCTCAATGTTAGAGTATAAAGCCGGAGCAAGTTTATTAGGACTTTTTCTGTAAGGATGATCATTTGAATCCCATCCGTTTGAAGAAGAACCATTAGCTGATACTTTTAAAGTATGAGAGTAATAATTGTTTTCTTCATTGCTAGATAATTTCATAGTAAAGTATGGAGCAGGAACAGAAGATCTTATAGAACTATTGGAACTTGTCGTTTTTGCACTTTCAGGTATTAATAGTGTTGCACCAGGAGTATTGGTATACACCCAGAAACCCTGAGTAGCACCAATCTCATCTCCTGATCCGTAAGTTGAATAGTTACCTGCAGTATAATCATACATGTCAAAAGTACTCTCTATACCGCTTGATGACGCAAATACCGCATCCCATGAAATACTGGATGCAAAAGGATTTCCTACCAGGTTTGAGCCGGCCCCATTAAAGGAGATTAATCCTGAAAGATCCTGATCGCCCTGATTTGGAACACCAACTGTATTAATTGCTCTTGCAGCAAAATCGGCATATGTAAAATCATTGGATAAAAACACTTCAAATCCTTGTCCGGGGGTCAAAGCCGTTCCTGCAGATGTAACAGGGGTAAAATCATCGGCTCCTTCGTTATAAGTATATTGCGTTGGGTAAGATCCATAAAACACAGCTGGTAACTCGGCAGCCCAATCTCCAAATGTGGCATTTTGAACCGGAGAAGAAAGATCGGACCAAGTAGTGTCCCTGCTTGTAATGAAACGGTTAATTGTAAAGTTTCCGGCAATTGCGCCAGATCCTGTGATAGGTGCTATACGGGCAGTCTGAGAAGCAGTGGAGCTCATGGTGAATGGTCTTCCTCCAGTGTTAAAAGTTCCGTTGCTTAGAGTTAAAACTTCGTCAAGGATGTATGTCCCTGAGGTAAGAGTAACTCCGCCTGCTGAAGAATTATCTATTGTTAATTCTTTAAAAATAGTGGTTCCCAAGCTATTTGATACGTTCTGAGCCGTGGTGCCGTTAAATGTAACTGTTCTTCCCGAACTTGCTGTGAAGGTTGCTGCATTGGTCCAGTTTCCACTAACTGAAAGGTTGAAATTATTGGAGTTTAAGTGATTTCCCGCTGACATTGAAAGATTTCCCGCTACAATTGTATTCGCAGCCAATGTTTTTGTGCCAGAAGTAGACGAAGAAAGGTTTAGATGAAAATAACCAGAAGTAGTTAAAGGTAATGCGCCAGCATTATATCTCAGGTTTACAGTGTTGCCGCTTGCATGAGCATTAAATGTTGCTCCCGTCATAAACCCGGCTCTTAAAAGAGATAAAGTTGAATTCGCGCTATTCGTAAATGTTGATCCTGATTTACCGGTAAATGTTCCGAATGTGCAGTTTCCTAAGTTTGTCATACTTTTATTAAGACCAAGCACAATTGCAGCACTTCCGGCAGTTGATTTAACAATTATTGAACCTGCGGCAATTGTTACATTAGTATTAAATGAATATCCACAAGTAGAAGAAGAAGTCCCTGTCATTGTTATTAAAGTAGATGCACCATTAAATAAAATGCTCCCTGATCCGGATTCTGTACCTGAAACGGTATAATTACCTCTTATTAGTAATTGATTATTATAAACAATGGTTCCGGCAACATTGAGATTTCTACATATACAGCCTGATGAACTTATAGTAACAGTGTGGCCTGCAGCGATGGTTACATCATCAGAGCTTGTTGGAATTCCAGCCGGAGACCATGTTGCAGCGTTATTCCATATGGCTGGACCTGCAGCTACGGAAATATAATTAATACCATATGAGGAGTTGGTCATGCATAATGTAATACATACAGCAATTACAGATTTTATAAAAATTTTCATGTCTTCTTTTATTTAGTGTGATAAAATTACTCATTTTTTTTCTAAAAAATTCTTATAAAGAGAGAAATTTTTACAGATGTAAGAAATATTGAATTATTGTCTTCTGTTCGAAATCAAAAAGGTCTTAAAACCTTTAGATTACCCAAAATACAAAAAATATCGTGCTGAGCTTTTTAATTTTATATTTGCACCACATTAATTCTCCGACATGACCGATAAGAAAAAAAGCAATATCCTGGAACTGGATGATTTGAAATCATTTTTAAAAGTGTTTTCCAGGAATTGGTATATTATTTTGTTTTTTATTATTGCCGCATTTGTCCTATCCTATTTTTATACGTACAAACTGCCGGATATATATGCTGCAAAATCGCAGATCTTACTTAAAAACCAGGAAACATACGATTATCAAAATCAGATTTATAAAGGAATCGGGTATTACCAATCATATCAGGATAATGCTAATCAGATAAGAGTATTGACGTCTAACGATCTTATTGGTGAAGCTCTGAATAAATTAAAATTTGATGTTTCTTATTTTATTGTAGGAAGGTTAAAAACGACCGAAGTTTATGAAGGAGTTCCATTTGATATTTCAGTTAAAATGCTTAATCAGAGTTTATATGAAAAAGACATCAAATTCAAAATCAAAAATGAAAGGCAATTTGAATTTTCGTATACCAAAGGAAACGAGACAGTTGTAAAAACATTTGATTTTGATAAAGAAATAGCTGATGTTAATTTTTATATCACAGTTAAAAAAAATGAAGTTTTAAATGAAAAATCAATAAAAAGCCTTAAAGAGATTGATTACCTTATAAGAATACATAAAAAAGAATATCTTATAGCAAAAATTAAATCCGATCTCCGAATTGAAAATGTTGAAAACACAACAATTCTCGAACTAAGCCTGGAAGATCAAATTCCTTTGAGAGCAGTCACTTTTCTTGATACTCTTTCGCAAGCTTATATTGTATATACATCCAAAACTCAAATTGCTATCAATAACAATACATTAGACAATATTGATAAGCAGTTAAAAGAAATTACAGACGTCCTTACATCTATTGAGGATGATATGGAGAATTATCGTTCTAATAAGGCTATTCTCGATATTGATAAACAACAGGATGATTATTTCAAAAAACTGATCGAATATGATTCTCAGAAAAGACAAGTTGAATTATGGGTTCAGTCTTTAGAATCTCTTCAAAAATATATAATATCAGTTGGTAATATAACAGATGAAAAATTATTGCCTCCCTCATTTTATATTTCCGAGGGTGATGATTATTTAAAGACTGCATTAGGCAAGTTATATGAACTGCAAATGGAGAGGAACCAGCGGTTAAATGGTTCAACATTGAAGAACCGTAACATTACAGAGTTGGATCAGGAGCTTGATCTTTTAAAAAATAATATTCTAACTTATATTACGAATTCTAAAGGTGGATTAAATCAAAAAATAACAGATTTAAATACCCAGATCAATAATTATACAAGTATTATAAAAACGGTTCCCCGAACTGAAAGGGATTTGTTAAACATACAGCGTAAGTTAGATGTAAATCAGAAAATGTATTCTTTCCTTTTAGAAAAGACACTCAATAGGGGTTGTAGCGCCTAACAAAAAGAAGATATTGTATTATTTTCTGATTGGTGCTATTATATTGAGTTTGATTATTGTTTTCATAAGAACAAATTTGTTTTCGACTATTGAAAATATAATGGAATTGAAACGGATTTCCAATTTACCTGTTTTAGGTGAAATTCTTTTTTATCCAAGTGAAAACCAAAATTATTTTATTGTTGATAAAGATTCAAAGGCACCGATCACTGAAAGTTTCAGGGCAATAAGAACTAATCTTGAA
>JAJTCJ010000041.1 GCA_021323165.1 Bacteroidota bacterium
ATTCTCTATAAAATTACAAATACTATACCATAAAAGGAACAAAATGAGCAAGGAATTATCAACGCGTGAAGCGAATTATTCGGAGTGGTACAATGAACTTGTTGAAAAAGCAGACCTGGCTCAGCATTCCGCTGTTAAAGGGTGTATGGTTATTAAGCCTTACGGATATGCGATCTGGGAAAAAATGCAGGCCGCATTGGACAAAATGTTTAAGGATACAGGTCATGTGAACGCGTATTTTCCATTATTCGTGCCGAAAAGTCTGTTCGAAGCAGAAGAGACCAATGCAGAAGGGTTTGCAAAGGAATGTGCTGTTGTAACTCATTACCGTTTAAAATCAGATCCGAACAATCCGGGGAAGCTGATAGTTGATCCTGAAGCTAAACTGACAGAAGAACTTATCGTTCGTCCCACAAGTGAAGCGATTATCTGGAATACATATAAAGGATGGATCCAGTCTTATCGTGATCTTCCGATATTGATAAATCAATGGGCGAATGTTGTAAGATGGGAGATGAGGACGCGTTTGTTTTTGAGAACAACAGAATTTCTTTGGCAGGAAGGTCACACTGCCCATGAAACAAAGGCAGAAGCAATCACGGAAACGGAAAAAATGCTGGATGTTTATGCAAAGTTTGCCGAAGAATGGATGGCTATGCCCGTAGTTAAAGGTTTTAAAACAGCGAATGAGCGTTTTGCAGGTGCCGATGAAACCTATTGTATAGAAGCTCTTATGCAGGACGGCAAGGCATTACAGGCAGGCACTTCACATTTTCTTGGACAGAATTTCGCAAAAGCTTTTGATGTAAAATTTGCAAATAAAGAAGGAAAGCAGGACTATGTTTGGGCCACTTCTTGGGGAGTTTCCACCCGCCTGATGGGCGCGCTTATCATGTCACATTCTGATGATAAAGGTTTAGTTTTGCCGCCAAAATTAGCGCCATATCAAGTGGTTATAGTTCCAATTTATAAGGGGGAGGAACAGCTGGCACAAATTTCGGAGGTTGTTTTGAAGATGAAAGCCGCTATGGAAGCAAAAGGAATTTCAGTTAAATACGATGACAGGGATAATCAACGTCCGGGTTGGAAATTTGCTGAATATGAGTTGAAGGGAGTGCCTGTAAGAATAGCTATTGGCGGGCGTGATCTGGAGAATGGGACTGTGGAAGTTGCTAGAAGAGACACCATGGAAAAGGAAACTTTACAGCAAGCCGATATTGAAAATAAAGTTGCTCATATGCTGGAACAGATCCAGGATAATCTTTATCAAAAAGCACTTGCATTTCGTGAGGAGAAAACCACTGCGGTAAATACTTACGAAGAATTTAAAACAGTGATCGAGGGAAAGACAGGTTTTGTGCTTGCGCATTGGGATGGTACAAGCGAAACGGAAAAGAAGATCAAAGAAGAAACAAAAGCTACCATACGCTGTATTCCTTTGAATAATAAACAGGAGGCAGGTGTTTGCATTTATTCGGGCAAACCATCTGCTCAAAGGGTGATTTTTGCAAAAGCTTATTAATAAATAACAATGGAAAAGCAGAGTCCACGAGAGTTGATATTACGCATCTTGAAAGAAAAGTCGAGTGTGAAACAGGATGTTTATGCCAACACCGTTCAGGCCTTTAAAGCTATGAAAGTCACGGCCCGGGCCCTTGCTGCTGAGTATAAAAAAGAAGCTGCTGAGATCGATAAAAGAGTGATCATTGAATACAAGGAAAAGGGAGAGTTTGAATTTGAATTAAGGGTAGCCGGAGATCTTTTGATCTTTGCAATGCATACAAATGTGTTTGAGTTTGATAAATCTCATCCGATCTGGAAGAATTCATACATTAAAGAAGACCATTCAAGATCTTTTTGCGGAATAATCAATATATACAATTTCCTTAACGATTCATTTGTATATAACAGGGTGAATGATCTGGGATATGTAATAGGACGGATGTTCATTAATAAGGAAAACCATTATTTTGTTGAAGGAAAGCGTCAGTTAGGTTTTCTATACAACGATTTTGTGCATGCAGTAGTGGATACCGAAAAAATAAAGGGTGTTTTGGAGTCTTCTATCCTGTATTGTCTGAGTTTTGACCTCTTCACACCACCATTTGATGCTGTGAAGGAAGTTTCTGTTCAGGACATGCAAGCAGCAAGTGAAAGTATGCAGATCAAGACAGGAAAGAGGTTGGGATTCCGTTTTCAGGCGGATAATGACACTATTGATTAGAAATTTCTGTAAAAAAGAGTAAAATATTTTGCAGGAAAAGAATTTTACTATACATTTGCACTCCCAAAAATGATTGGCCCGTTCGTCTAGGGGTTAGGACGCCAGGTTTTCATCCTGGAAACAGGGGTTCGATTCCCCTACGGGCTACTAAAGAAGTAAAATTAAAATGGTTATTGATTATTTGGGTCAATAACTGCAAATTAAAAAAAGATGGCAAATCACAAATCCAGTATCAAAAGAATTCGTTCTAACGATGCTAAACGTTTAAGAAACCGTTACCAGGCTAAAACAATGCGTAATGCAGTTAAGGAATTAAGAGCTGACGAAAGCAAAAAATCGGCTACAGAAAAACTTCCTAAAGTTGTTGCTATGGTTGATAAACTGGCAAAAAAGAACGTTATTCATAAAAATAAAGCTGCAAACTTGAAGTCTAAATTGACTAAAAAAGTTAACGCGCTTAAAAAATAAGAATTACAATATTTCTTTTACTTGAAATAGAAAGGCTCCGCTCTATGCGCGGAGCCTTTTTTTTATTCCAAATTGTACTATTTTTTATTACCTTTAAAACGTTCAATATTTTATGAATGAACAGAATGAAACGTTAAATATCAAATCCTGGGCAGAGGAAGATCGCCCAAGAGAAAAGCTGATGGGAAAAGGAAGGCAGATACTTTCTGAAGCAGAATTGATCGCGATACTTATTGGGTCGGGAAGCAGGAGTGAAACTGCAGTAGAATTGTCCAAAAGGATATTATCAACTGTAGAGAATAATCTGAATGAACTTGGAAAGCTTGGTGTTAAAGAGCTAACTAAATTCAAAGGAATCGGAGAGGCAAAAGCTATAAGTATTGTGGCTGCTCTTGAACTCGGGAGGCGGAGAAAAGAAACAGAGGTTGTGAAGCGTGAAAAGATCACAACCAGCAAAGACGCTTATGATGCTTTGAAAGGAAATATGTCCGATCTTCCTTATGAGGAATTCTGGCTGATAATTCTTAACAGGGCAAATGCTATAGTAAAAAAAGAATTGATCAGCAGAGGCGGAGTTGCAGGGACGGTGGTAGATACAAAGATAATTTTTAAGGCAGCTGTAGAGCATTATGCAAGTTCGATCATAATTTGTCATAATCATCCTTCAGGGAATTTAAAGCCGAGTGAAGCTGATATAAGAATAACAAAGAATATAAAAGAGGCCGGAAAGATAATGGAGATACCATTGATCGACCACCTGATATTATCAGAAAACGGTTATTATAGTTTTGCTGATGAAGGGATGTTATAATTCCCGGTAACCGAATTAAAACCGTATGATAAAGATTTTAACTGTCATTGGAGCCCGCCCGCAAATTATTAAGGCAGCCGCATTAAGCCGGGCAATAACGAATTCGTTTTCAGACAAGCTTAAGGAAATCATTGTTCATACTGGACAACATTATGATACCAATATGTCAGAAGTGTTCTTCGATGAACTTAATATCCCGCGCCCTGACTATAATCTCAACGTAGGGTCAGGAAGTCATGGAAAACAAACTGCTTCTATGATCGAAGGTATAGAAGAAATTCTTTTGAAAGAAAAGCCCGGCTGTATCGTTTTATACGGAGATACAAATTCAACTCTTGCCGGTGCGGTTGCCGCATCCAAAATAAATATCCCGGTAATTCATATTGAAGCGGGATTAAGATCTTTTAATAAATCAATGCCTGAAGAGGTGAACAGAATTATGTGTGATCATGTTTCAACATTACTGTTCTCTCCAACTAAGACCGGATATAGAAATTTAATTAAAGAGGGATTCAAAGAAAACAATCAGGCTCCATTTTCTGCAGATAACCCAAAGATTTTTCATTGCGGTGATGTAATGTATGATAACAGCCTTTATTTTTCAGAAGTTGCTGAAAAGCGAACGAATATTCTTGCGAAGAATGAATTAAAGAAAAATGAGTTTATTCTGGCAACAATCCACAGGAACAATAACACGGATGAGCCTGAACGTATAAATTCGCTATTCAGTGCACTGCATAAGATAGCCACGGAAAATAAAGTTAAGATAGTCTTGCCTTTGCATCCACGCACAGCCAAATTGTTATCTAAAAATCTTTCTTCAGAACTATACAGTAATATTAAGTTAAATAAGTTAATTCAAATAATTGAACCTGTTTCTTTTCTGGAGATGATCGCACTTGAGAAGAATGCATTACTCGTTATGACTGATAGCGGAGGTGTACAAAAGGAAGCATTCTTTTTTAAAAAACCATGTATAATACTTCGTTCTGAAACAGAGTGGGTTGAGCTGGTTGAATGTGGTTCTGCAAAAATAGTGGATGCTGATGAGAAAAAAATAATTGAAGCTTTTAATGATTTTAGAAATGCCAAAAACCTGAAGTTTGCCGATCTGTTTGGAGATGGCAAAGCAGCAGAATTTATCTGTAATGAAATAATCAAACTTTAGATTGTCCTATTCTCATGCTCCATATTTATACAGATAAGATCACCCATCGGAATAAATATATTTTTAACCTGATCTTTAAAGATATACTTCATATTAATTTTGAGCTGACTGAAAGTGTGGAGGCTTTTCGTATTTCAGGAGGGGCTAAAATGAGCTATTCTCAGAATCCTGTTGCAGATGAAGTTCATTTCACTTCCCGGAATTTACTCCTTGAAAACGGGATTACAGAACAGAACATTTCTTTATTCGATTATAAAAATTGTAAAGTGTTTTTTGCAACAGGTAAGTCTTCAGCATTACCATTCGATGTTTTTTCTGCAAGCTTTTTTCTTGTAAGCCGCTACGAAGAGTACCTGCCGCACATCAGAGATGAACACGACCGGTTTGATGCGAAAGACAGTCTGGCTTTTATCAATGGTTTTTTACAAAAACCAGTTGTAAATATTTGGTCGGGCTGGATCAAAGACATATTATCACAGCGATTTCCGGATCTGATTTTTCCTCTAAGGAAATATGAATTCATTTCTACTATTGATATCGATAATGCATATGCATACCGTGAAAAAGGTTTTACCAGGAGCCTTGGCGGTTATTTAAAATCATTAATAAAATTTGATCTCAAAGAAATTTCAGAACGAAATAGAGTCTTGTTGGGATTAGAAAAAGATCCGTACGATACGTATGATTTTCAGCTAAAGATGCTTAAGAAATATAAGTTTAAGAGTATTTATTTTATACTTCTTGGCGATTATGGCGTGAATGATAAAAATCTGCCGGTTGAAAGTGAAAAGTTTCAATCTCTCATTAAAATGCTTGGAGATTATTCACTTGTAGGAATACACCCTTCTTATGGTTCGAATAAAAGTAAAGAACAATTGAAGAAAGAAGTAGATCGTTTATCCAGAATCCTTCATAAAGAGATCACTCATAGCCGTCAACATTTTTTGAAATTAACATTGCCGGATACATATCGTAATCTAATAGATCTCGATATCAGGCATGATTATACAATGGGTTTTGCATCCCAGGTTGGTTTCAGGGCGAGTATTTGCACTCCTTTCAATTTTTATGATCTTGATATGGAACTGGAAACCAATTTAAAGGTGCATCCTTTTGCAGTGATGGAGGGTACATTAAAGTATTACATGAAGGTTGAACCTGAAGATGCAATGAAAAAAATCATCCCATTAATTGATGAGGTGAAAGCGGTGAACGGAAGTTTTATAAGTCTGTGGCATAATGATACCCTTAATGATCAGAAGTTGTGGAAAGGCTGGAAAGCTGTCTATGAAGAAATGATACAATACGCTTCAATAAATTAATTGATAATGCTTAAACAGATCGTTCTGAAATATGCTCCGGAGTTTTTACTTGAATGGTTAAAATCATTTAAGAAAAATCAACGGAGAAAAAAAATTCATAACCAGGAGAGATCTGATTCTGGAATTACAAAAGAACAATTGATCGTTGATCTTAAGAACATAGGTGTATCAAAAGGCGATTCGCTTTTAGTTCACAGCAGTTTAAGTAAGATCGGATTTGTAAAAGGTGGCCCAATGTCAGTGATTGAAGCACTTACCGAAGTTCTCGGACCGGAAGGCACATTGTTGTTCCCCACATTTCCTGCGAAAGGCCGCAATAAAACCCACCTGGAAGAAAATCCTTTTTTTGATATTAAATCAACTATCTCTCAAATGGGAAGTATAACCGAGCATTTTAGAAATATAGAAGGAGTGTTGAGAAGTTTCCATCCTACGGATCCTGTTGCAGCTAAAGGTCCCCTGGCTGAATATTATACTGATTCACATTTTGGACAATTGACCCCGTATAACGAAAATTCTCCTTTCCGAAAGCTTTGTGAAAGGAACGGGAAAATATTGATGTTAGGAACAACGCTGAATGGGGCATGTACAAATCTTCATACACTTGAGGATGCCGTAGACTTTAAATATCCTGTGTATGATGAAAAGATTTTTGATGTTAAGATGATAGATAGTGAAGGGAATGAGAAGATTATGCAGACCAAAGTTCATAATCCTGTTTATTCAGCCAAGAGAAATTGTGATGCGTTGAAACCATTGTTTGAAAAACATGGCGTGCTGGTAAGCGGAAAAATAGGAGAGGCAGAAAGTATGCTTATTGATGCCAAAAGAATGCTTGAAGTAATGATCAAGGAATATAATGAGCGTGGAGTGACAATGTATACACCTTTTGGGCAATAAGTGTTAATATGGTTTTGATTCTATGAATGTTTATATAACACTTGATTATGAAATATACTTTGGGAAGAACCACGGTACGGTGGAGAAATGCATTATCTATCCAACTTCTGAGCTTATAAGAATTTCTAAAAAACATAATGTTCAATTTGTATTCTTTGTTGATTGCGGTTTCATCTTAAAATTGAAAGAATATCAAATCAGATTTCCGCAATTAAAAAAAGATTATGAAGCTATCATCTCACAGGTAAAACTGCTAAGTGAAGATGGGCATGACATTCAGCTGCATATTCATCCGCATTGGGAAGACAGTTATTTTGATGGAGAACGCTGGGTGATAAATGTAAATCGTTATAAGCTGAGTGATTTTAATGAAACAGAGATAGAGGATATTGTTAAACGTTATAAAAACGTGATAACCGAAATTACCGGAAAAGAGCCTTTCGCTTTTCGGGCCGGTGGCTGGTGTCTTCAGCCATTTTCGAAGTTGGAGAAAGCATTCAGAGAGAATAAGATCACTCTCGACAGCAGTGTTTTCAGAAATGGTTTCTATTCTTCAGAGCAATATTCATATGATTTCAGAAATGCTCCTGATAAAGACATTTATCATTTTGAGCATGACGTAACCGAAGAAAAAGCAAATGGATTCTTTACTGAAGTACCTATCAGTCCGATCAAAAATTCTCCATTCTTTTTCTGGAAGCTTTTCTTACTTGGCCGCAAGGATCCTTATTTACACAAGCCCTTAGGAGATGGCAATGCCATGCCTGCACCGGGATATAGAAAAAAGCTTTTGACAAAATTTACCAATAATCCTGTTTCAGTTGATGGTTATAATTCTCATTTGTTATCAGCTGCTCTAAGGAAATTAAAATTGCAAAACAGAAAGCATATGGTTGTGATAGGCCATCCTAAAGCGTTATCGCGATATTCAATAATAAAGCTTGAGGCTTTTATAGAAGAGAACAAAACTCAGCATTGCTTTACCACTTTTTCTAAAGAATTTTCCAAATGATAGTTTATTCTGAAAAAGTAGATAAAAAGAAATGGGATGCTTGTATTAATTCAAGTGCAAATTCTTCCGTGTTTGCTACTTCGGCTTATCTGGATTCGGTTTGCGATAACTGGAGTGGATTGATATCAAACGACTACGAAGCTGTTTTTCCAATTGTTTGGGGATCTAAATACAGGATCAAATATGTTTATCAGCCATTCTTTACCAGGTATTTCGGAGTGTATTCTAAGACTGAACCCTCTGAAAAATTAGTAAGTGATTTCATTCAAGCTATTCCTGATCAATTTAAATACATGGAATTTTGCATGCACGAGCAAAACTCCGTCTCTGATAAAGAAATAGAAAAGAAAGAAAGAAAATTCCAGTTCCTTGATTTGAATAGATCTTATGAAAGTGTATTCAAAACATATTCTGAGAATGCAAAACGTAGTATAAAAAAGGCGATCAAGTCGGGGGCTCAAATCAAAGAAGGAATCGATCCGAATGAAATAGTTGACCTTTTTAAACACACTAAAGGTCGAGAGCTGGAAGTATTTGCAGCAAAAGATTATCAGCGCTTACTTCACCTGATGGATGTTTTTAAGAAGAATAAAAGTGCTGAGTCAATTGCAGTTTACCATGCCGATGGAACATTGAGTGCTGCCGGTTTTTTTCTTAAATATAAGAACAGGTATATTTTTTTAAAAAGCGGGGTAACGGAGTATGGAAAAACACACGGTTATATGCACTTACTATTCGATCATTTTATAAAAAAACATTCAGAATCTGAATGTATACTTGATTTTGGAGGCTCTTCTGTGGAATCCGTTGCCCGTTTTTATAACAATTTCGGTGCGAAAGATTGTGTATATTTACAAGTGAAAAAAAACCGTCTGCCGAAACTGGTAAACTGGATAAAATCTCTAAAAAGTTAATTTATGGTTCATATTTTAGGTTCAACAAATTCATTGTTCAATCAGTTCATTGCTGAGATACGCGAAGTAAAAGTTCAGGATGACAGTATGCGTTTTCGCAGAAATATGGAACGTATGGGTGAGATCATAGCTTATGAGATCAGCAAAACTCTCAGTTTTCAGACACGTGAAATCACAACTCCCCTTGGAATTGCAAACGTGTCAGTACCTTCTGAACAGCCGGTGATAGCGACTATTTTAAGAGCTGGACTTCCTGTTCATCAGGGAATATTGAATTACTTCGATAAAGGTCATAATGCTTTTATTTCGGCATACAGAAGACATCACAAGGATGGAAGTTTTGATATTCATGTTGAATATCTTTCTGCACCGGATCTCACTGATAAGACCTTGATACTTTGTGATCCTATGCTTGCTACCGGAGCGTCTATGGTTCTTGCCTATCAGGCGTTAATGAAAAGAGGAAGACCGCGTCATACACATATTGTTTCCGTAATTGCAAGTAGTGAAGGCCTTGATTATGCAAAAAAACATTTGCCTGAAAATGTTTCTTTCTGGTGTGGTGCAGTGGACGAAGAATTAACCGCACAGTCATATATTGTTCCGGGTTTGGGAGATGCCGGAGATCTTGCCTACGGCCATAAAATTTAATTTTTATAAGATGGATTCCTGGTGGGAAATAGCTTCAGTGTTTTTATTAAGTACAGTTAAATTTGTATTTGGCGCGGTTCCCATGGCATTAGGTCTTGGCTTTTCTTTTTTCGAAGCCGTATTTGTTACTACTCTTGGCGGGATTACCGGATCAACGATATTTGTACTTCTTAGCGGTAAAATTGTTGATTATCTTAAAAAGCGAAGAGCAGAAAAATTAGCAAAAGGCGAGATTAAGCCTAAAAAAGCTTTTACAAAAAAGAATAAAATTATTGTTTGGGTAAAAATGCGTTTTGGATTATTGGGGATTGCATTTCTTACACCCTTTCTTTTATCTATCCCATTGGGATGTTTCCTCGCAGTAAGATATTTTGACGGTAAACAGCGGATACTTATCTATATGTTTACATCAGTTCTTTTCTGGTCGGTTTCTATCTCGTCCTTCAAGCTCCTCTTCAATGACTCTTTATAAGCATATATTTTTTGATCTTGATCATACATTGTGGGATATGAATAGTAACTCATATGTTACCATTTGTGAACTTGCAATGAAATATAAACTTGCAGAACGGGGGATTACTTCAATTGATGATTTTTTCTGTAAATATAAAGTCATTAATGATCAGCTTTGGCTGGACTACAGCAGGGATCTAATAGACAGAAATGTTCTGAGATCTGAGCGTTTTAAAAGAGCATTCAGTCTTTTCGGAATTATTGATGATCAGCTTGCTGAAGAATTCGGAGATGATTATGTTTCACATGCACCTAAGAAGTCCAACCTGATGCCTCACAGCATTGACGTTCTTGATTATCTTTCTTCGAAGTATCAATTGCATATTATAACGAATGGTTTTGAAGAAGTACAGCACGTTAAGATTGAGAACAGTAATCTTAAAAAGTATTTCAGCAATGTAATTACATCTGATAAGGCATGTTTTAAAAAGCCGCATAAAGGAATCTTCGAATACTCAATTAATCTGACTGCGGCAGAATATAAGAACAGTATTATGATCGGGGATAGCCTGGAGGCTGATATTATAGGTGCGAGAGATTGCGGAATGGACCAGGTGTTTTATAATCCTGAAAAGATAAGTCATGAGGAAAAGGTAACCCATGAGATCAGCTGTCTTACAGAGTTAAAAAATATACTATAAAAAAAAACCCGGCATTTCTGTCGGGTTTCTTTTGAAAGAATAATTAAATTATTTCTTTTCTGTTGCAGGAGCTTCTGCTGTTGCAGTTCCTTTTTTGCAGCATGATTTTCCTTCAGCTTTTTGGCCTTCAGTACAAGTTGCCTTAACTTCCGCTTTTTCATGGCAGGTTGCAGCAGTTTTATCTTTGCAGCAAGACTTTTCTTTTTTAGCTTCTTCTTTTTTCTTTTTATCGTCACCTTCGTGAGCAACAGCAACACCAAGGATTCCTGTAAATGCAATTAACAAAAATATTTTTTTCATGATATCAGGGGTTAATTATTAATACTAAATTTTATTTTTCGAATAATAAAGTTAGATAAAAAAGACTTTAAAATGAAATAAGTACGTTAATTCTTGTTAAGATTAATTGAAAGTGGCTATAACAGTGGTGTTGGCGGTCACTTTCTGCTCAAGATTCACTTTCACCTTAACGGTTGTCGGTAATAACAGATCCACGCGGGAACCGAATTTAATAAATCCGAATTCTGCACCCTGAACAGCATTGTCGCCTTCTTTAGAATAATAAACAATTCTTCTTGCAAGAGCTCCTGCAATCTGGCGGAACAAAACTTCCTGACCATTTTTGTGCTTCACAACAATTGTTGTCCTTTCATTTTCAGTAGAAGATTTCGGATGCCATGCAACAAGAAATAATCCCGGGTGATATTTAGCATATTTAACAATCCCTGCGATCGGGTAACGGTTAACATGCACATTAATAGGGGACATGAAAATTGAGATCTGCAAACGCTTATCATTGAAATATTCTGTTTCAACTGTTTCTTCGATCACAACAACTCTTCCATCAGCAGGAGCGACAATTGAATTCTCATCAATAATGATCTTACGTGAAGGATTTCTGAAGAACTGCAATATTGTTACCAGCAGGAACAAAGACAGTAAGTGTCCTAATATGATAATTACATGATAATCTGCCGCAAAGTAATGCGTTAAAATGGTAATTAAAGCGACAACAATAATTGTCAGAATAATTGATGGATAACCTTCTTTGTGGATCATTGTGTTATTTTTTCTTTGGGTTCTGACGTTGCTGTGCTTCTTTTGTCATCGCTTCAAGGCGCTGCTGAAATTTAGACACTTTAACAGGTTTTGTTTTATTCTCCTGGATCTTTCTGTGCAAAGCATCGCTGTCGATAACATATTTCTGCATTACCCATGTTTGTCCGAATGTGATCATGTTTGCAAGGAAATAATACCAGCTTAATCCCGCTGAATAATTATTTAGGAAACCTAAGAAAAGAATAGGCATCAAATACATCATCCATTTCATTCCCGGCATCTGGTTGCTAGTTCCCATTAACTGGCTGTTGCTCCATGTGTATAACAAGGTAGAAAGGGTCATCAGGATAGCGAATAAACTCACGTGATCACCGTACCATGGGATTGAGAAACCAAAATTGTAAACTGAATCATAAGTAGAAAGATCGTGTGCCCAAAGGAATCCTTGCTGACGTAATTCAATAGAAGCAGGGAAGAAGCTGAATAAAGCCATCAGGATAGGCATTTGGAGCAGTACAGGAATACATCCTGCCATTGGGTTAACACCGGCTTTTTTGTAAAGAGCCATTGTCGCCTGCTGCTTTTTCATAGGGTCATCATCCTTGTGCTTTTCATTTAATTCATCGATCTCCGGTTTTAATACCCTCATTTTTGCTGAAGAAAGAACAGTGCGGTAAGCGATCGGTAAAAGCAATAGTTTAAGAATAATGGTAAGAACAAGAATGATCAAACCGTAATTCATATTGAATCCGCTAAGGAAATTGAAGATCGGGATCACAAGGAAACGATTGATCCATCCGAAAATCTTCCATCCAAGATTTATCTGACGCTCAAGGTTAAGGTCGTATTTTTTTAATGTCTGATAATGGTTAGGGCCAAAATACACACGCATTCCGAACGATTCTGCAGATGAGTGATTGTAAGGAATGATAAGAGAAGCAGAGAAATCTTTAACAAAGCGTGAAGACGTATTTTCGTTCTTAGTTTCAATTGTACTGTTTGTTCCAAAAGTATTATCAGCAATGAATGCGCTTGTAAAAAATTGCTGCTTTAAACCTATCCATTTTGAAGGAGTTTCAAGAGTAAGCTTTTCTTCACTTGTCTCGCTGATTTTATCAACAGAGCCTTCGTTATTTTCGTAATAGATAGTTGAAGATGTTGATTGAGTTTCGTGATGTTTTTCCTGAACAGGAGTTTTCATCTGAATATCCAATGTCACATTTTTTGCTGATGGAGAAATTATATTCTGCATTCCCGCGATGTTTATGCGGTAGCCCATCATATAATCGTTGCCTTTCAAAGAATAGACGTATTCAATATATTTGGCTTTGTCACCGGCATACAAACGGAAAGAAATGTCTTTTGTGTTTTCTCCTTCAACTTTGATTCCTGCATCTTCAGTAGAGAAGTACATGGTATCAGTTGAAAGTTTTTTGGAACCTGTTTCAAAAGTGATTGCCTGTCTTGATGAATCAGGATAGAAAAGAACCAGAGGTTTTCCATCAAATGTTTTATAGTTCTTTAATTCAACAGAAGCAATGCGGCCGCCTTTAGCAGCTACATTCACTTTCATAAGATCGTTTTCAAGAACGATGTTTTTATCTTCTCCTTTAGAAGCTTCGTAAAAATCACCGTAAAGTTGTTTTTTGATTATGGTCTTAACCGAATCATTGATCTGTCCGGTTGAATCTTTTGGAAAAGCAGCTGTAAGTGAGGCTTTTTGCTGTGTCTGAGCAGCCTTTTTCTGAGCTTCTTCTTTCGCTTGTAACGTAAGAGTATACTTGGCTATAGAATCCTGTGCATGAAGTAATTTAGCTTTTTCAGCTGCATTTGGCTGTGCAAGAAACATCCAGCCGACTAATATTCCGCCAATCAATAGCAGACCAATAATTGAATTCCTATCCATTTTAAGTTTTTGCGAGCCTATGTGAGCTCTTGAAATTAGGGCGCAAAGATAGGTTAATTCGTTAACCCAATTGCAATAAGGGTTTCGAAGGTAATAATGGTCATCTGGGTAAGGAAATTCCACCAGAATTCTGAGTTGTCATTCTTTGCCCTCGTTTTTTCAGCTTCTTTTCTTTCTTCCAGTTCTTTCACATAATCATCATCCAAAGGTTTTTTCCTGGTTACAGGTTTATCAATCTGGTAAAAAAGTTCATCCAGCTCTGCAATTGTGATCGGGCATTTAATGCTGTTTCCGTTAACCGGTTTCACTGCAAGTACAAAAGTGCTGTCATTTAGTTTTAATACTTCAGCTTGCTCGAATGATTCGTTTTTATATTGAGGAAAAAGTTTGTATTGAATTTTTTCATTCCGGCTTATGGATTTCCCAACAGCAGGATGAATTCCGATCACCTTTACGCTGTCGGAAGCTTGAGCCGAAAGTAAAGTAGGGAGAATAATAAATAATAATAGAAGAGAAATTCTCATTTATCAAAGATATTGATTTTTAGACTTTACTCAATAGCAATTAAGGGTATAAAAAAAGCCCCTTTCGGAGCTTTATATTCTAGTGAACCAGTTTTTTTACTTCTATCGCTGCTTTCACAAAGTGAACAAACAACGGATGTGGATTAGCTACCGTGCTTTTATATTCAGGATGGAACTGAACACCTACAAACCAAGGATGATCCTTGATCTCTACGATCTCAACAAGTCCGCCTTCAGGATTTATTCCTGATGCAGTCATCCCTGCTTTTTCGTAATCTGCAAGATATTCGTTATTGAATTCATAACGGTGACGGTGACGTTCGTTGATCTCTTTCTTTTTATAGATTTCCCAAGCGTTGGTTTCCGGACTTACGTTACATGGATAAGATCCAAGTCGCATGGTTCCGCCTTTATTCGTAATTTTTTTCTGAGCTTCTAAAAGATCAATCACAGGATTCGTAGTTCCGGGATTCATTTCCGTTGAATTAGCATCTTTAAAGCCTAATACATTTCTTGCGAATTCAATCACAGCACACTGCATGCCTAAACAAATTCCAAAGAAAGGAACATTGTTCTCACGTGCATAACGTATAGCAGAAATTTTTCCTTCAATACCGCGTTGTCCGAAACCAGGAGCAACCAATATTCCTTTTAGCCCTTTGAAACGTTCAGCAACATTCTCATCGGTAAGACTTTCAGAATGGATCCATTCAATATTCACTTTGCAGTCGTTGGTTGCGCCTGCATGAATGAATGCCTCAGAAATAGATTTATAAGAATCTTTTAATTCAACATATTTTCCAACCAGACCAATCTTTACTTCGTGCTTTGGGTTTTTGTATTTGTGAAGAAACTCTTTCCATTTTGCCATGTCCGTATTTTCAGAAACAGGCATATTTAAATGGTTAAGAACGGCAACATCAAGTTTTTCATCTTCCATTAATAATGGAACTTCGTAAATGGTACTTGCGTCACGTGCTTCAATAACCGCGTTTGGTGCTACGTTACAGAAGAGTGCAATTTTATTTCTTATTTCTTTATTAATAGGATGTTCGGTACGGCAAACAAGCACATCTGGCTGAACCCCATATTCAAGAAGTAATTTAACAGAGTGCTGCGTAGGTTTTGTTTTTAATTCTCCGGTGGTAGAAAGATAAGGCAGCAATGTAAGGTGCAATACCATTGCATCTCTTCCAAGTTCCCACTTTAACTGGCGAACAGCTTCAACGTATGGAAGTGATTCGATATCACCTACAGTTCCACCAATCTCAGTAATTACAAATTGATAATTTCCGGTCTTCCCGAGTAATTTAATTCTGTTCTTTATTTCATCAGTGATGTGAGGAATGACCTGAACGGTCTTTCCAAGATAGTCACCGCGTCTTTCTTTTTCTATAACCGATTGATAGATACGTCCTGTTGTAACGTTGTTTGCCTGGGAAGTAGGAACATTCAGAAAACGTTCGTAATGTCCAAGATCCAGATCTGTTTCAGCGCCATCATCTGTTACAAAACATTCACCATGTTCATAAGGATTAAGTGTTCCTGGATCCACATTGATGTAAGGATCAAGTTTTTGAATCGTAACAGTGTATCCACGTGCCTGCAATAACTTTGCAAGAGAAGCAGAGATAATTCCTTTTCCTAAAGATGATGTAACGCCTCCTGTAACAAAAATGTATTTGGCTGTAGATGACATATTAAAATAAGTGCTTATAAAGATTATGACCGAATAATTCTTTATTTTTTGCCAAAGCCTCTGTGGGGATTGCCAATATTATTGGTCGTACAAAATTACGAATTATTCCTCCTGTGAAGAAATGTTTTGTGGGATAGTAAAAATGAGAGTTTTAGGGGGAAAAGAAAGCTTGAATTCCTTTTAAAAACAAAAACGAAACATTTAAGGATGTTTCAATTTTGTTTTTAATTAGAAAGTAATCTTACTGTATAATCAATTTCTTGGTCTGAATTGTTTTCCCATCCAAGATTCTAACTAAATAGAGGCCTTTTTGGGAGTGAAGAAAATTTAATTCTAATAATTGCTGTTTTGAAGGAGATGATGCATAAATTTTATCGCCCAACAAGTTATAGATCTCAATGTAGGCATTGGTATTATTGGTTTTAATACTAAATAAACCATTGCTCGGATTTGGATAAATCATCACTTCATCAATGCTAACCGATTTTTGAATTCCCGTTGCAATATTTCCATTCTGAACATTAAGGCTGAATCCTCCTGCACGGATAATATTACCTGAAGAGTCCTTTCCAATTTCGTGACAATAAGAGCAGAATGCGCCAGACGCATTAGTAACTTCCATGCAAACAGTGTACACTGAATCATCCGAATATACATGCGTAGGATTAGCTAAGGCCGAGGTTGTTCCATCGCCAAAATTCCAGTAATAAGAAACTGCGGTAGCTGATGTTAAGGAGTCAATTGTTAATGTAAAATTATTAAGGGTAGAATCGTAGAGTGTTGTGTAATTAGCCGTACATGTTGGGGATGAGATCATACATAAAGCCGATACTTGAACCGGGACATTTCTGTTTGTTGTTGTAGAATCACCAAGTTGTCCAGAAGCATTTTCTCCAAAAGCCCATAGAGTTCCATCGTTTTTCAGACAAAGAGATTGATGACCACCTGCATAAGTAGATGTAATATCGGTCAAAGAACTAACTTGGACCGGATTAGTACTATTTGTATTATTTCCTGTACCAAGCTGGCCCTCGTAATTAAAACCCCAAGTCCATACTGAACCATCGTTTTTAAGAGCTATATTATGACTGTAGCCTGTAGAAATTTCAACGATTCCTGAAAGAGAATTTAGTTGGGTTGGCACAGCATCAGTCCATTTCCATACTGTACCATCATTTTTTAATGCATAATGAGCAGTAATACTTATAGTACCCGGTAGTGATTTTACGATCACGGGTACATTGCTGGAATTTCGATATCCCCATTCCCATATAGTCCCATCGCTTTGTAATGCAAGGGATAAATCGCTATTAGCAAAGATTTCTACTATGCCAGTAAGCGTATCCAATAGAACGGGAACATTGCTGCTATAAGTTGTTCCGAGACCTAAAGCTCCATCATAACTACCGCCCCATGCCCAAACGGTACTGTCGTTTTTTAATGCAAGAGCATAATACGCTCCACCAGCAACCTGTACAATTTTACTAAGTGAAGTAATCTGGATTGGAATATTGCTATTTGTGTTATTTCCATTTCCAAGTTGTCCATAATAATTATCACCCCAAGCCCAAACAGTACTATCAATTAAACGCGCAAAAGATGAAGTGGAACAAGCTTCAACTGTCGAGACATGTGAAAGCCCTGTTACTGAAACTGGGAAAGTGCTGCTGATGTTATTGCCCGTACCTAATTGCCCCATCGAATTGTCACCCCAGGCCATTACAGTTCCATCACTGCATACCGAGAGAGAATGTGCCTGCGGAGTAGATCCCTTCGTTACAAACTTCTGAGCTGAAACAACTGCAGGTTGTAATGATATACAAGCTATAACAGACAAAAGAAGGAATGCTTTGAATTTCATGATTTACTTTTTTATTAATAAAATATTCGATAATAGCTATAGCTAATAGGTTTAATTACCTGTGTAGCTAAGTCAATATGCAAAAATAAGAAATTTAATTATTACCTAATTTTATTGTTAATGGCAAAAGCCTTTACTAGAACGTCATTGAAATGCTTACAGTTGGTAAGATCGGCAACTGATCAACACGTTTGTACTGGATACGATCGAAATAGAATACGTTCTTACGTCCGTAAACATTGGTTGCTCCTACAGCTGCCTCGATCTTGGTGTGTTCGAACAGCTGGAAGGTACGCTTAATATTCACGTCCATACGGTGATACCATGGAAGTTCCTTAACCTGTTTGTCATCATAATAATAGTTCAGGTCTCCATTTGTTGATGTATAGTCTGTTGTGATTCCATCCTGGAAATTAAGATCTTCATAAAAGCCTGAAGTTGGTCTGAATGGGAATCCTGATCCGATATTCCAGCGAACATCCAGTTCCCAGTTTCTGTCTTTTCCAAAAGTATAAGAAGCAACTATATTAGCATTGTGTCTTCTGTCGTAGTGGGGACGATAGGTTTGAACACCATCCCAGCGGGTAACATACCCCAGAGAGTACACAACCCAGATGTAAATACGTTTGTAGTCATATTTAAGAACGAAATCGATACCCTGAGCTCTTCCGGTTTCAATGATGAAATCTCTTCTTAGCATTTCAGGCTTGTCTGTTTCGCTTTCATCAAAAAGCTTATTACGGTTAAGATTGGTAAGCTGAGTAAAGTCCTTTCTGTAAACCTCTACATTAAAATCGATATGACGTGTGAGGTCGAATTCCATTCCAAAGATGTAGTGATTTGCTTTCTGTAATTTGTGCTTTATGTCTCTAACTGATCCGTCTTCGGTTACCATTTCAGATGGCAGATTCTCCGGTCCTGAAAGGAAACCGTAAAACAAGTTAACAACTTCCCTGTCAGTATTAGCAGCGATAAGATTCTGAGAATAGATCCCACCTGCAGCTTTCACGCGGATGCGCGGAGTCACATTCCATTTTAAACCAATCCGTGGTTCTGGCGATGCTTTTGAAAGCGAAGCATAGTACTGCATGCGGAAGCTGGGCTCGATCAATAATTTTTTGCGTCTTGATACGTATTTATATTTTACGTATCCGCCAATCTCAGTTGTATTCTCATTTTGTGAAAGATGGCGTCCTGCTGAGTTATAGAAATCGAAATCAGTAGTGAAACCTAATACTTCAAGTCCGTAATTCAACTCGTTCTTACCCATGAAATAGGTAAAACCTATTCCCATGTTAAATCCTTTGATACCGCTGCTTTTTGCTTGTTCTACTTCGGGTTTCAATAAGATCTTGTATTGAGAATACGCGAAATTTCCGTTCACAAGAATCGGAGAATTTGCCGGAACCACAAGAAAGTTACCACCGCCACCGAATGCATCCCATTTCATATCCTGTAAAGCCTTATAGCTAACACGATCACTGAAATTAAATCCAAAAAGATTCAGCTTGCTTCCGTTGTTTGAATTGAAAGAAACCTTTCCATAATAATCATTGAAGCTGAAAGGCAAACCATTCGGATCAACGTATGAGTAAAGAAGCTTGGAAGTAGTAGGTAAGTAAGATGTTTTAGCAGAAAGGATAAAAGAAATGGAAGAGCTTGAGTTTTCCTTTAGCTTTTTAAGAGGCCCTTCTACCAAGACTTTAGAACCGAAAGGACTTGCTGCAATTTTACCCGAGATCCTTTTTTTGTTTCCGTCACGTGTGGTGATATCCATAACAGAAGAGATCCTTCCACCGTATTCTGCACCGAAACCCCCACTGTAAACATCTGCGTTACGAATAATGTCCGCATCAAAAACAGAGAAAAGTCCGATCGAATGGAATGGATTGTAAACGATCATACCATCAAGCAATACTTTGTTTTGGATTGGAGATCCTCCACGTATGTAGAGTTGTCCGCCCTGATCACCAGTGAAAATAACACCAGGTAATACCTGTAAATATTGCGCAAGATCCGGTTCACCACCAACTGTTGGAAGCTTTTTAATTACGATTGGGTCAATTTTATTTACCGAAACGGATGTTTCAGTTTGTTTAGCTTCCTGTTCAGCAGAGATCTCAACCACTTTCAAATTAACATTTGATTTAACAAGCGTTAGGTTCTTATTAAGGATCTCTCCGGCTTTAATAGTAATAGGTAATAGAAGAGTATCATAACCAAGTGCAGAGGCGATCATAACGGTATAATTTCCCGGAGGAATTTTTGTGATAGAATAATAACCGTTCACGTCTGTTGCATTTCCAATAGTGGTCCCTTTTAAAATTACGTTGGTGAAAAGCATTGGTTCACCGGTATCTTTTAAATAAACAAATCCGCGAATAGTGCCCGTTTGTGCTGAAGTGATCTTAGCAATTAAAATAAAAAGGAAAATAAAAAGAGATCTATTAAAATTCATGGTTGCAGCATTTTATAATAAAAAACGCCTTTTTTTTAAAGGCGTGTAAATGTAATAATTTATTGCAAAATGCCACGTCCTATTTTCCGGAATGCGGAATCCTTGAGATGACCGGCTGTTTTTGTGATATAAACGGTGGTTAGTCCGTAGTCGGGAGAATGGAGTTCGGAGACATTTAGCCCTATGACGAATTTCTAAAGGAAAATTTCAATTGAGCTAAAACTAATAAAGAGACATGATGTATTTAGAATTAAATATCGGTTAGTTTTTACTTCGTTTGAGAAAGTGCCAGTATATGATCGAATTCCTCCGTTGTGACTGCTGATACAGACAATCTGGAGAGTTTGATGATCTGCATGTTCTGCAGTTTTTTATCCGCTTTGATCTCAGCAAGAGTAACCGGGCGTTTCAGCTTTTTAAAGGGAGCGAATTCTACCACGCTCCATGCAGGATCTTCAGTGGTAGGATCCTGGTAATGTTCCTTTACTACTTTGGCAATACCAACTATTTCGAGTCCTTCATTGCTGTGATAAAAAAAAGCGAGGTCCCCTTTTTTCATTGCCCGCATATTGTTTCGTGCAGCATAATTTCTTACACCGTCCCAGACAGCTTTTTTATCTTTTTCAAATTTTTCCCAACTGTATTTGAAGGGCTCGGATTTTATTAACCAATGATTCATAGGTGCGAATAACGAATTATGATGCGAATATACAAATCTAAGGATAACGGTTTCTACGAATTACTAATTTGAACGAATAGCGAAACGGCTTGGTAGGAATCAAGGATTAGTGAAGTTTATGATCAACGAAAGCGAATTTAAAAAAATATCAAATCCGAATTTGCTTTCAGCATTTCAAACGTTTCGCAGGTTTCTTTCTGCCTTTAACCGGAATTGATAAAGGCTTCAGAATTCTTTTGCGTGGGAAGTATAAATGTTTATTTATGACCATTCTGAAATACAATTTATGGTGGAGCTTGCCATATTCAGTTTTTATCTTCTCCTCGATATTCTGAATACCTCTGCTGTCAAACTTGTCTTGCTGAAATGCTTCTAGCACCAATAATTCAAATGCTGTAGCGAGCATCCATTCTACTTCCTGTTTGTATCCGACTGCTGCAATTGCGTTTGTTTGTTTTAGAAAAGACTGGATCTTTCTTTCATCTGTATTCAGGGTTTCACAGGATGCGAAAAATATAACTTTGCCTGCGCATGATCCTTCTAAGATATTTCCAAGTTCAACAAGTGAATAAGGCTTGGTGTGAGTTATCAGAATATTACCGCGGTTTCCGTGAAAGGCTAGATACAAAATCGGAAATTTCGAATTGATCTTTTTTTGCTTCCATTTTCTCAAAAAGAATTCGAGCTCATCTTTGGTAGCACATGAATGATACATGTGTTTGCAGATATCGCTTTTTTCCAGCAATTCTAATATAGGTTGAACCGTTGATTTATCTTTTAAATTATAATCCCACAACCCCTCCAGGCAATAGATTCCTTTTTTCATTTGTATTCAAAAATTTTTATCGGTGTCGTACAGCACATACTTCGGAAGAAGTCCAGCAACGGCAAGCGTTATATAGTTACAAATTTACAAACGGAATTGAGTAAATTGAAGGGAATAGCGGAATTAATTTAGATTTATTTACGAACCAGAAACCTAGTGGGGAATTTAATGCAATATCTTGAAAACCATCTCTTTAAGGAGTTCGCTTTCAGTTGCGGAACCGTTATCGACCCCTTTTGATTTAAGATCATAATCGCGTAAATAGCTGAAAATGGACTTTAATTTCCCTACACTATAGTTTTTAGCCGCAATTTCATAGTCTTTTACAAAAAAAGGATGCACTCCAAGGGCAGAGGCTGCCGCTTTTTTATCGGTAAGAAAATGGTAGGTTAATATTTTACTGAAATAACCATACAAAGAAGATACGGTCATTACCATCGGATTATCTTTTGGATTTGCCGCAAAGTAGTTAATGATCCTGTTAACTTTCAGAACTTCTTTTTTTCCAATGCAACTTTGCAATTCAAATACATTATAATCTTTACTGATGCCAATATTAGTTTGAATGTGTTCAGCAGTAATTTCTGCTTTAGGTGGTAAGTTAATAATTAGCTTATCAAGTTCATTTGTGATCTTGCTAAGTCCTGTTCCAAGATACTCGCTAAGCAATCCTGCTGCACGCTGATTGATAGTAAAGCCTTTTGATTTAAGGTAATTGTTGATCCAGTCCGGAACCTGGTTATCATACAGTTTTTTAGATTCGAAGAGAACGGAATTTTTCTCGATCAGTTTGGCAACTGCTGTCCGTTTATCTATACTTTTATATTTATAGCAAAAAACTAGAATTGTTGAAGAAAGAGGACTTTCAATATAAGTTTCAAAAGAGCTTTTTGCTTTATCTTTTTTATCTTCTTTTTCTTTCTTGATCAGATCTTTGATATCCTGAGCTTCTTTAACGATGATCACCTGATACTCACTCATCATTGGAAAGCGTTTTGCTGCTCCGATAACATCGGCAATGGTTACATCGCGTCCGTAAAGAACTGTCTGGTTAAATTCTTTTTCACTTTCATCCAGAACATTCTGTTCGATATAATCAGAGATCATGTCAATAAAATAAGGTTCATCACCCATCAGAAAATATACCGGGCGGTATGCTTTCTTTTTAAGATCTGACATTATTGTATTGAAATCCATTGTACTGATACTAATTTAAAACGAATTTACGTCCCGATAGCTATCGGGACTGTTTATTGGTGAAGCTTCATCCTGAACTTATTTCAGGATTTGCGAGGAGGCAGTCCAACTCCGTTCTCCTGACTAGCTAAAATCTCAAATGCTTCACGGTTAATCCATTGTTCTTTAACTCGTTCAATGCATCAATCCCGATCTTCAGATGATCATCAACAAAATTAGTAGTGATCACTTTATCGCTTTCAGTGGTTTTAACACCTGTTGAAATCATGGGTTGATCGCTTACTAAAAGCAATGCTCCGGTTGGGATCTCATTATAAAACCCTGTACTGAAAATAGTAGCAGTTTCCATATCGATTCCCATTGCACGAATAGAGCGCAGATAATCTTTGAATTCTTCGTCATGTTCCCAAACTCTTCTGTTTGTCGTATAAACAGTTCCTGTCCAGTAATCTTTTTTATGATTTCTTATTGTTGTTGAAATTGCTTTTTGAAGGCTGAAAGCAGGCAAAGCAGGAACTTCAGAAGGAAAATAATCATCAGAAGTACCTTCACCGCGTATTGCAGCTATAGGTAAAATAAGATCACCCAGGTTGTTCTTTTTTTTCAAACCACCACATTTTCCAAGAAACAAAGCTGCTTCCGGTTCAATCGCGCTTAAAAGATCCATGATGGTTGCAGCATTTGCGCTTCCCATTCCGAAATTTATAATTGTGATCCCATTTGCTGTTGCATTAGGCATGGGCATATCCACACCCTTAACTTCAACACCGTTCCACTCAGCAAATTTGCGAACGTATTTATTGAAATTTGTTAGTAAGATATATTTACCGAATTCATTTAATTCTGTACCAGTGTAACGTGGTAACCAGTTTGCAACTATTTCTTCTTTACTTTTCATATTTCGGATAACTTAGCTTATTATCATTTGTTTGAAAATACCATCCCTTGCTTGAACGGAATCTCATATATGTGAGCAGATTCTAATTAACAGATCCCAAGCCTATCCTGAGCAAGTCGAAGGATGGCACGGGATGACAGCTAAGATGAACAAATCTCTCTGGATTTTAATTCTTCATCGATCCCATTATTGTTGCGAAAATACAAATTAACAGGGCTGATTCTGTAGATGTTGAGAATTATTAATAAAAAAATAACAAAGCGTTTTTAGAAACGCAGTTCTTTGTATTCAATGCAGGAGCTTAATTTACCAACATATAAATTCAGGTTAAAGGAACAGGATGATCTTGTTTACGTATTCGATACCATACGTAAGAAATTTGTTGTACTTACTCCAGAAGAATGGGTAAGACAAAATTTCATTCAATTTCTTGTTTCAGAAAAAAAATACCCTGCTTCACTTGTTTCCGTAGAGGTAGGGCTCAAATATAATCAGCTTCAGAAACGGGCAGATGTTCTTATTTACAACAAGTTTGGACAACCTTATTTAATGATAGAATGCAAAGCTCCTGAAGTAAAGATCAGTCAGGAAACCTTTCATCAGATCGCGGCTTACAATATGTCCTTTAAGGTAAGCTACCTTATTGTAACAAATGGCATGGATCATTTCTGCTGTAAAATGGATTACGAGAATAATTCTTACCAGTTTTTACAGATGGTTCCTGATTTTGAATGATGATTTGTTTTTTAACAAAACATACCTATCTTGCTTTAAATTAAATCCAGTAAATGCTACAATCAACAAAAAAATCAAGCTTGCTTTTGCTTTTAACTTTAGCGGGCACTTCGTTATTTGCACAGAAATCTGTTCAGTCTGCAAAAGTTCCTTCAATACATTTTGTAATGCCTGCGGGGCTTAAATCCGGGGACTTTTTGGAAAAGACAATCATCTTAAAGGTCAAGGATGCTTATCGTTCACTTTGTTCTTTCGATAAGATCAATGAACCGCGTTTTATTCAGTTGTATTCAAGTGTTGGAGGAAACGGACTTAAAAAGAAATTCCCGCATGAAAAAGCTCCTGAACGCAAAGTAAATGCACAGGGTCAAGCTTACGCTGATATCACACTTATTTATGAATTTAAATTTTCAGTTGATGTCAGCCTGGAAAAAGTAATTAATACATTCAATAATCTTGGAATATTTGAATATGCCGAACCTCATTATGTTCCTCATACCTGTTACACGCCTAATGATCCGGGCATTGGAATGCAGTATGCCGTGAATAAGATCCAGGCTCCGGCAGCATGGGGTGTAAATACAACCACAGCAAGAGGAGATACTAATATTGTGATAGGTATAACAGACACAGGCACAGAGCTTAATCACAACGATCTTAAAAACAATACAAAACATAATTATGCTGATCCGGTTAATGGAAGTGATGATGACCTTGATGGTTTTACCGATAATTTTACTGGCTGGGATCTTGGGGATGATGATAATAATCCATCCTGGACAGGCAGTCAGCACGGTGTCCATGTTTCAGGAATTGCAGCTGCATCAACAGATAATGCAACAGGAATTGCAGGTATAGGATTTAAATGTAAGTTCATGCCTGTAAAAATTGCGGATAATTCAGGCGCTCTTGTCGCGGCTTATGAAGGAATTCAATATGCAGCATCACATGGTTGCCAGATCATCAACTGCTCATGGGGCGGTAGTGGTGGCGGCCAGTTCGGCCAGGATATTGTTACCTATGCTACTATTAACCAGAACGCATTGATAATTGCAGGTTCAGGAAATGATGGGCTTAATCAGGATTTTTATCCTGCTTCATTTCAGTATGTTATAAGTGTAGCAGCGACTGATGATAACGATATTGCAGCAGGATTTACGAACTTTGGATATAACATCGATGTAAGTGCCCCCGGGGATGGTATTTATTCTACATATCCAGTGAATACCTATTCGTTTCAGAGCGGTACATCCATGGCGTCTCCTGTTGCTGCCGGGGCAGCTGCTATCATTAAAGCCTTTAATCCTACCTACACTGCATTGCAGGTTGGTGAGAAGTTAAAGGTGACATGCGATAATATCTATCCTCTTAATAGCGCTACATACAGCAATAGATTGGGTGAAGGACGCATTAATCTTTTCAAGGCCTTAACAGTAAATTCCTCTCCATCTATTGTAAATACAAGCAGAAATATTTCGGATGGAAATGATGAAACATTCTTGGGAAATGATACACTTCAGATCCGCGGTGATTTTGTGAATTATCTTGCTCCGGCAGCAAATGTGGTTGTAACTCTTGCAGCGATAGGTGCCACAGGAGCGAATGTTACAGTTGTGGATGGGAATACAACTCTTGGAGCAATGGGCACCCTAGCTACGGCAAATAATAATGGTGATCCGTTTAAGGTACGCATCAAGCCAACAGCTCCATTAAATACGGTAATAACATTCAGACTGACATATACGGATGCTGCTACTTCTTACAGCCAGACAGAATATTTTACAGTGATCGTTAATGTGGATTACGTGAATATAACTATTAATGATGTTTTCACTTCTATTTCAAGTACCGGTAGAATAGGTTACAGAGCTGACGGTCAATCCGGAGGTTTAGGTTTCAATTATATGGGAGCAGGCACATTGTTATATGAAGCAGGATTGATGATCGGTACAAGCCCGAGTAAGGTTTCAAATGTTGTAAGAGGTGAAACTGCCGGTGCATCTGATGCGGATTTTCAAACTGTGGTAACAGCTCATAGAGTTGTTCCGGATGTATTCTCGGAATTTGATGTTGACGGTACATTTAATGATGCTCCTTCTGCTACAGGTGCTTTGCCTGTAAGTGTACATCATAAAGCTTATGCATGGTCATCGGCTGGCAACAGAAAATATGTAATAGTGGAGTATGTGATCAGGAATACCGGGACATCTACATTGAATAATCTGTATGCCGGGATCTTCGCGGACTGGGATATTGATGCTGCTACATTCGGTTCAAACAGAGCATCTTTTGATGCAGCAAATAAAATGGGTTACGTATTTTATACCGGAGCAGCCGGCAAATATTGTGGCATAAAATTATTAACAAACACCGCGGGAGTAAAACATTACGCGATTGATAATGTTGCCGGTGGAGCCGGTGGTGTGGATCTTAATACAGGAGGTTATCAGATCTCGGAAAAATATACAACGCTTTCCACAAACCGCAGTGATGCAGGTGTTGGGGGAACGGGAGTTGATGTTTGTGATGTAGTGAGTTCAGGACCATTTGTTATTAGTGGTGGTGATTCAGTAAAAGTTGCTTTTGCTCTGATTGCAGGTGATAGTCTTACCGATCTTCAGACTTCAGCGGTTAATGCCCAGGTCATGTATGACGGAATGCAGCCGGTGACAGTAAATGAGATCAGTAACAATGATCACCGGATCTTAATTTACCCGAATCCTGCGGCAGGAAGATCAATTATTGAATTAAATATTCCTGAACATGCAATGGTGAGCCTGAAGTTGTATGATATGCTTGGCAGAGAGATAAAAATGATTGTATCTGAAAAGATGCCTGCAGGAGGACATTTATTTGAAACCAATGTGAATTCACTGGAAAGCGGATTGTATTATTATCACTTAACTATAAATAATAAAAATTACACCTATAAAATGATGATCGCGAAGTAAAATCAGGCAATAATTTTTACATTTGCATAATTATTAACGGGTTGGATAACTAAAAAACAAAAGGAGAAAATGAATTTAAGCGGAATTATTTCAATTGCAGGAATGAGCGGATTATATAAGGTGATCGCTCAGTCGAAAAACGGATTGATCGTAGAATCACTGGTTGATAAAAAAAGAATACCTGCTCACTCTACAAACAAAGTGAGTTCACTGGAAGATGTAAGCATCTACTCAACCGGAGATGATGTTCCTTTGAAAGAGGTATTTCAAAAGATCTTTGATATGGAAAAAGGTGCTGCGGCTATTGATCATAAATCAGCTGATGCTGACCTAAGATCTTATTTCAAAAAAGCATTTGCTGAGTATGATGAAGAAAGAGTTTATACATCAGATATAAAAAAAGTGTTGATGTGGTATAATATTCTTCAGAAAGAAGGAATGCTTGATAAGAAGGAAGAGAAGGAAGAAGAAAGCAAGCCGAAAGTTAAAGCAGCAGCTGATGCAAAAGCAGCAGTGAAAGCAAAATCAAAAGGAACAGCTACTGCAAAGCCGGTTAAAACTGCCGGTACAAAAGTAAAAACACAAGGAGTAAGAAAAACCGGCACTGCATAAGCACCGGTTTTTTTATTTCTCAGAATCAACGATCAGCTCCCAATAACAGGCTCAATATATACTACTCATGGAAGCAAAACCAATTGCGATTCCCGGCAAACCTGTCCGTCATTTTTTACCCCAGGATCTTTCAATTGATACATGGCCCGGAATAGAATCTTATTTTAAAGATCTGATGCAAAGAAAAATTTCTTCTGTAAAGGATCTTGAAAAATGGCTGAAAGACAGAAGCGAGCTGGAAGCAGTGATCAGTGAGGAAATGGCCTGGAGATATATTAAGATGACCTGCGATACAACTGATCAGGAACTTACTGATTCATTCAATTATTTTGTGAATGAGATCGAACCTCACATCGCTCCTTATAATAATGAACTTAATAAAAAGTTAGTTGCTTCTGAGTTCGTTCCCAAATTAAACAAGCCTGAATATCTTATTTATCTGCGTGGTGTTAAAAAAGCACTTGAGATCTATCGTGAGGAAAATATTCCTTTGAATACAAAGATCGCGACCGATTCTCAGAAATACGGTGCAATTGCCGCTGCAATGACAGTCAACTGGAAAGGTCAGGAGATCACCTTGCAAAAAGCTGCAAATATTCTCAAAGAAACGGACAGAAAAGTAAGAGAAGAAATATTCTTTAAGATCCAGGAACGTAAAGCAAAAGATGTTGACACTCTCAATGAGTTGTTTACAGAGCTATTAAAACTACGTCACCAGGTGGGTGTGAATGCAGGTTTCAAAAATTACCGCGATTATAAGTTCGCGGAGCTTGGAAGATTTGATTATACGGTTCAGGATTGTTTTGATTTTCATAAATCGATATCTAATGAAATTTTACCAATAAGTGAAAGCATAAATTTAAAACGCAAAAAGAAATTAAATCTGGATGTGCTTAAGCCTTGGGACATGGATGTAGATGTTGATGGAAAAGCGGCTTTAATGCCTGTAAAAACAGGAGCAGATCTGATTGACAGAAGTATCGAATGTTTTTATAAGATAAGGAATTCATTCGGTGAATATCTTGAGATCATGAAATCAATGGGACATCTTGATCTTGAATCAAGAAAAGGAAAAGCTCCCGGAGGATACAATTACCCTTTATACGAAATAGGAGTACCGTTTATTTTTATGAACTCTGTAGGTGCTCAGCGTGATGTGATCACAATGGTGCACGAAGGCGGACATGCAATACATTCATTTGTAACACGTGATCTTGAAATAACAGATTTCAAAAGCACTCCATCAGAAGTAGCAGAGCTTGCATCTATGTCGATGGAATTAATTTCAATGGAACATTGGGATGTGTTTTATGATGATAAAGATGAACTGAAACGTGCGAAGCAGGAGCAGCTAGAACAGACATTAAAATCCTTATTGTGGATCGGGGCAGTAGATAAGTTCCAGCATTGGTTATACGAAAATCCGGATCATTCCATTTCAGACAGAATGGATACATGGGCAAAGACAATTTCTGAATTCAGCAGTAATGTTGTTGACTGGAAAGGATTGGAAGATATAAGAAAACGCGGATGGCAAAGCCAGCTTCACATTTACGAAGTTCCTTTTTATTACATTGAATATGGCATGGCTCAGCTTGGAGCAATAGCAGTATGGAGAAATTATAAGAACGATCCGGAAAAAGCATTGGATCAGTATGAAGCAGCCTTGAGATTAGGCTACACAAAATCGATCCCTGAAATATATAAAACTGCAGGAGTGGAATTCAATTTCTCTCAGAGTTATGTGAAAGAACTTGCTGAGTTTGTGAAGAAGGAGTTGGATAGTTTATAAGTATTCAGTTAGTAGTTGGTAGTTCGGAGACGGTTAGCATTAATAATTTGGCTCTTAAAACGTAATTATAAACTGAGCAGGATCAATTCCCCTCTAGAGAGGGGTTAGGGGTGGTGTTAACTTAAGATTATTAGAAGAACCCTGCAAGCATTCATGAAAATCCCTTGTCGAGGCACGGGATGACGTTCATAAGAGGATAAACATTAGTATCGTGGTTTCGAGAACCTCAATCACCAACAATAATAATATCAAAACATACCCAGATTCGTAATTCGCTCAAATTTGTAATTAGTAGATCATGAAAAGACCATCAACCAAAGAAGCTCCTGAGTATTATAATCATTATATCGATCTTGTAAAAAGCGATGATGTGATAAAAGAGCTGAAAGATCAGGTTCTAAAAATTCAGGCAATCATTTCTGAGATCCCTGAAGACAAAGAAAATTACGCTTATGCAGATGGTAAATGGACCATCAAACAGGTTATAGGTCATATCATAGATACGGAAAGAGTTTTTGGTTACCGTGCAATGTGTTTTGCAAGAAAAGATAAAACGGCTTTACCGGGTTTTGACGAAAATGCTTTTGTAGCGAACTCTAACTTTCACAAACGTACATTGTATGAACTGGGGCATGAGTTTGCAATTGTTCGTGAAGCGAACCTTACAATGTTCAAGACATTCGAAGAGGAGGAATTAAGTGAGATGGGTAATGCGAATGGGAAAGATGTTTCTGTAAGAGCAGTTATTTTTATGGTTGCCGGACATGCAATTCATCATTTGAATGTATTGAAGACAAAGTATTTGTTGGAGTTGTAATTCACTCTTTACATATCTATAAATATTGAACCCTTGAAAATTGCTTTTCAGGGGTTTTTGTTTTAGATTGAAGAGGCCAGCGCACAAAATAAGATCCCTCGGGCAAGCTTGGTACGACAAACCTAAAAGAGACATATAAGTCTTAAACAATATTCACTTCTCTCTCCAAATCAACACCAAACTTATCTTTTATCGATTCTAATATTTTAGTAGAAAGATCAAAGATCTCTGATCCTTTTGCGTTGCCATAATTCACCAGTACGAGTGCCTGTAGCTTGTGCACTCCGGCATCACCGTATGATTTTCCTTTCCATCCGCATTGTTCGATAAGCCAACCTGCTGCCAGTTTAACATTGCCATTTTCAAGATCGTATCCCACTATAGTTGGAAATTCCTTTTTCAGTTCTTCATATTTGCTTCTAAGCACTTCAGGATTTTTAAAAAAGCTTCCCGCATTACCAATAACTTTCGGGTCGGGTAATTTGCTGCTGCGTATGTTACATACTGCCTGACTGATACTTTGTATTGTTGGTTCTTGAACACCCATGTCAGCAAGCTCTTTTTCAATTGCTCCATAGCTGGTGTTAAGAATGGGCTTCTTTCTCAGCTTGTAGGTAACTGTAGTGATAATGAATTGATCTTTCAGTTCACGTTTAAAAACACTTTCGCGATATCCAAACTTACAATCCGTGTTAGTGAATATATGCAGGGCTTTATCATTAATATGAAAAGCATGAAGCTCATGAAATGAATCTTTTATCTCAACACCATAGGCACCAATATTCTGCATAGGACTAGCGCCAACATTACCGGGTATCAGAGACAGATTCTCAAGTCCGGCATAATTATTCTTTAAGCAATACATCACGAATTCATGCCACACTTCTCCTGCCCCTGAACGCACATAATAGAAATCATTGTCCTCATCAACCAGCTCAATTCCTTTTAAATTATTCTTAAGAACCAAACCGTCAAAATTTTTGGTGAAAAGTAAATTGCTTCCGCCTCCAAGTATCATTTTTGCGGTTCCTGCAAACCTTGTGTTTGATAGAACTTCTTTTATATCTTCCAGAGATTCGCATTCAGTATAGAATCGTGCCGAAGCGTCAATGCCGAATGTGTTTAGCTGCTTCAAGGATTTGTTTTCAAAAATTTTCATGACAAGGTATATAATGATTTCAAAATTCAACATTTAACAAATCAGGAGCAATAATTCAGATGAAAAGTTATTCATAACATAATGGTGATAACTGGAACTGTTCGAGGCTTAATACTGCAATATGTACTGTTAGATTTGCCTGATTTATTTTAAAAAAAGGCCGCAGATTAATTATCTATCTTTGCGAAATCAATGAAAAAAGTAATTGTTTCTGTAATTAATGACCTGAGTACCGATCAGCGTGTACACAAGGTTTGCAGTACGTTGCACTCTATGGGCTTTGATGTAACACTGGTGGGCAGAAGACAAAGGAAGAGTCTTCCTTTATCTAAAAGGAAATATGCGACTTCAAGAATGTTTTTGTTGTTTGAAAAAGGGCCCTTGTTTTATGCTGAATACCAGATCCGTCTTTTTTTCTTTTTAATGTTTCGTAATGCCGCAGTGCTTGTTTCCAATGACCTGGATACACTTCTTCCCAATTTTTTGGTGTCAAAATTAACAGGAGCTAATCTTGTTTATGACAGTCATGAATTATTTTGTGAAGTACCGGAACTTCAAAATAATCCCGGAAAGAAAAATGCCTGGAAACGTCTCGAACGCTGGATCTTTCCCAAATTAAAACATGTCTTTACAGTGAACGATTCCATAGCGAAAATATATTGTGAGGAATATAATGTAAAGCTGAATGTGGTTCGGAATATTCCTTTTCTATCTGTCCAGCAAAGTATTCAGGATGCAACACGATCAGAACTTAATATTCCTTTGAACAAAAAGATAATTATAGTTCAAGGCGCGGGGTTAAATGTCGACCGAGGTGTTGAAGAAGCTGTGCTTTCCATGCAGGATGTTGAAACAGCAGTGTTGATGATAGTCGGGATAGGAGATGTGATAGATGTGCTGAAAGAAATGGTGGAGAAGAATAAGCTTAATGATAAAGTTATCTTCACAGGGAAAGTCCCTTTTGAAAAGCTGATACAATATACGCGTCATGCTGATCTTGGTTTGTCATTGGATAAAGACACAAACATTAATTATAAATATAGTCTGCCGAATAAAGTGTTTGATTACATACATGCCGGAGTTCCTGTCCTTGCTAGTGATTTGGTTGAGGTGAAAAAAGTAGTTCTGGATTGGGATATAGGTGATGTTGTTTATACTCATGATCCAAAAGATATTGCCGGTAAGATAAATCTTATATTGAACAGTGAAGACTTACTTCTCAAATGGAAAAAAAACTGTAAAATTGCAGCCTCTGTATTAAATTGGGAAGAAGAAGAAAAAGTTCTGAAGAAAGTTTATGTGGAATTTTTAGATAAGGTATAAGCCTTACGCAGGTTTTTCGACAGGCTCAGAATGACAGCCTGCAGTCCCAAGTTGCATTACGAATAAATGGAAAAACATTTACATATTATTTCATTTGATGTTCCTTATCCTGCTAATTATGGCGGAGTAATAGATGTTTTTTATAAATTGAAAGCCTTACATGCACAAGGAATCAGAATTCATCTGCATTGTTACGAATACGGCAGAGCGGAAGCACGGAGCCTGGAAAGCATCTGTGAAAAAGTTTACTATTACAAAAGAAATATGAGTAAGCAGTTGTTGTTCAATACGCTGCCCTTTGTAGTAGTAACCAGGTCATCGGAAAAACTTATCGAGAATTTGTTACGTGATAAGCACACAATTTTATTTGAAGGCTTGCATTCCTGTTTTCATTTGTCCGATGAAAGACTGAGTGAAAGAATCAAGATCGTCCGCACGCATAATATCGAACACGACTATTATAAAAATCTTGAAAAAGTAGAGAAGTCTTTTTTCAGAAAAACATATTTCAGGATGGAAGCAAAGAAGCTTGAACGTTTTGAAAAAGTACTAAGTAAAGCAACTTATATTGCTGCGATCTCAAAAGCGGACAAAGATCATTTGAGTGAGCGGTATCAGAATGTTCATCATATAACAGCTTTTCATCCGAATGATGGTGTGAAAATAAGTGGGGGTAGAGGTGAGTTTTGTTTATATCATGGTAATCTCGAAGTGGGTGAAAATAATGAAGCAGCATTGTTTCTTGTAAATAATGTTTTCTCTAAAATTAAAATTCCGTTCGTCATTGCCGGAAGAAAACCCTCTCAGGAATTGAAGGTTGCGGCCGAGAAACATTCTCACATTCAGATAAAGGCAAACATAAACACCTTGGAAATTGACGAGCTCATCCGAAATGCTCAGATAAATATATTGCCTACTTTTCAGGCAACCGGTATCAAGCTGAAATTACTTGCGGCATTATTCAATGGAAGGCATTGTATGGTTAATTCACCGATGGTGATTAATACAGGGCTGGAGAAGTTGTGTATCATTCACGATGAAGCAGAAGAAATAGTTAAAGAATTACCGGAACTATTTAAGAAGCATTTTGATATGAATGAAAAACAAAGAAGGGAAAAGGTTCTCGGACAGTGTTTTTCAAATGAAGCAAATGTGAAGAAGCTGATGGAATTGTTTTGATTGATTCTAAAAACACACCCCTAACCCCTCTCAAGAGGGGAATTGATTCAAGCCAACCTTAAGATTTTATTTTAATCAAAATTATTAGTAGAACTCTACAGTTTAATGCGAGCACAATTTGTGTTGAAATAAATTTTAATGGAACCTAATTCACTTTCGAATCCACAACTTTACCATCTTCACACTTGATAGTGCGTGAAGGGAATTTGCGGAACATCATAATATCATGTGTTGCTATAAGCACTGCTCTTCCGCTGCGGGAGATTTCAAGTAATAAATTCATGATTCCTTCGGAGGTTTCAGGATCAAGGTTTCCTGTAGGCTCATCGGCAAGTATAAGTTCGGGATCATTTAGTAATGCACGTGCAATTGCAACACGCTGCTGTTCTCCACCTGAGAGCTCATGCGGCATTTTAAACCCTTTTGTATTCAAATGTACTTTGTCAAGGACTTCCTGCATTCGTTTCTGCATTGCAGCTTTATCTTTCCACCCTGTTGCTTTAAGGACAAACATAAGATTGTCATTCACGCTTCGGTCGGTAAGCAGCTGAAAATCCTGGAATACAATCCCAAGTTTCCTTCTTAAAAAAGGAATTTCGCGGATCTTTATTTTTTTAAGATCAAATCCTGCAACAGTTCCTGAGCCTTCTGTCAGGTCAAGATCAGCATATAAGGTTTTAAGCAAACTGCTTTTTCCACTTCCTGTTTTTCCTAGGAGGTAAACAAATTCTCCTTTGTCAATATTTAGTGATAAGTTATTCAGCACAAGGTTGTGCTTCTGAAATATCGAAACCTTATCTAGACTAATGATCGTATCTAATGCCATAGTGGATGTTCCGTTTTAATTTGCGGAAGAAGCAATACTTTCAACAGTTGTGCGTTAATAACTTCCATATACAGGAAATTGATATGGGCCTATCCTTACTAATTTTACACATTATCTATCCGTTCGAAAAATGAGTAAGCTAAAAGGCTTTGTATTTATATTTATTTCTTTTCTGTCGCTTGTAAACGCCATTGCGCAGCAAACAGTCATCTATACACATGAGGATGCAGAATACCGGACAGCGATAGAACTTTATCAAAAGGAAAAATTCGGAGCTGCTCAGAAAAGTTTCACCAACGTTATTGCTTCTCATCCTGATCCTAATTCACTTGTGCGTATTGATGCAGAATATTATAATGCCATTTGTGCAATTGAGCTTTTTAACAAGGATGGAGAGTTATATCTTAAACAGTTTGTAAAAGATCATCCTGAAAGTCCGAAAGTAAAAGCAGCATATTTTTATCTCGGAAAGCATAATTATCGTAAAAAGAAATGGAGAGATGCGATCGAGTGGTTTCAAAAGGTAGATATATACGACCTTACAACCGAAGAGCTTTCTGAATTTTATTTTAAACGCGGTTACAGCTATTTCAGCACTGAAAAATTCGCGGAAGCCAAAAAAGATTTTTATGAGATCAAAGATGTGGATAACAGCTACGCAGCAGCATCCAAATATTATTATGCCCACATTGCTTATAC
This sequence comes from Bacteroidota bacterium, assembly GCA_021323165.1. Taxonomy (GTDB): domain Bacteria; phylum Bacteroidota; class Bacteroidia; order 2-12-FULL-35-15; family 2-12-FULL-35-15; genus 2-12-FULL-35-15. Next base: position 35,825 of record JAJTCJ010000041.1, read on the forward strand.
AGAGAAGAACTATGAAACAGCGCTCACAGATTTTGTGAAACTTCAGCAAAATGAGACATTTGGTCCGGTTGTTCCTTATTACATTGCTCAATTGTATTATTTACAAGGGAAATACGAGCAGGTGATCTCTTATGCTCCATCTTTGCTTGATTCTGCCGGGACAAAACGCGCTCCGGAAATAGCACGTTTGATAGGAGATTCGTATTACCGTCTAGGGAAATACAGTGAAGCGATCCCATACTTAAAGAAATATGAAAAAGCAGTAGGAAAACTTCCCCGTGCTGATCAGTATGAGCTGGGATATGCTTTTTATAAGATCAAAGATTATGAAGAAGCAGTAAATTATTTTACGGGTGTTACAAACATGAGTGATTCACTTGTGCAGAATGCTTATTATCACCTGGGAGATTGTTACCTGAAATTAAACAATAAACAGAATGCCCGTACTGCTTTCGCTGAAGCTTCCAAGCTTGATTTTGATAAGAAGATCCAGGAAGATGCTCTTTACAGTTATGCTAAGCTTTGTTACGAACTTGCTTATAATCCTTACAATGAAGCGATAAGGGCTTTTCAGCAATACATTAAGAATTATCCGAACTCATCAAGAATAGATGAAGCCTATACTTTCCTTGTTAATGTATTTACAACAACAAAAAACTATAAAGGAGCTATTGAGGCCATTGAAGCTATCAAAGTGCCGACTCCTGAATTAAAACAGGCCCATCAGCGCGTTGCTTACTATCGAGGTGTGGATCTTTTTAATAACGGAGAATATAATGAGGCAATTAAGATGTTCGATAAAGCAACAACTTATAAATTCGATAAGGTAATAAATGCCCAGGCAGTTTACTGGAAAGGGGAATCGAATTACAGATTGAAGAATTATACAAAAGCAGTTGATTCATATCTGGCTTACATTGCAGAGCCGGGTTCTATCGGTACGAGTGAGCTGAGTGATGCTAATTATAATATTGCTTATTCATATTACAAGCTTAAAGAATACGAAGGAAGTAATCTTTGGTTCAGGAAATTTGTAACATTCAAGCCTAAAGCAGAAGAGAAAAAGATCAATGATGCATTGAACAGGATAGGTGACGGGTATTTCATGCAGAACGATTACGTGAATGCTGCGGATTATTACGACCAGTCTTATAAAATGAAGCTGATCAATGCTGATTACGCACTTTTTCAGAAGTCAATGGCGAATGGAGTTCTGAAAAAATATACCGAGAAGATAACAGATCTTCAGACCTTTATTAGCAGTTATTCAAAATCTCCTTTTATTCAGCGGGCTAAGTACGAACTGGCTTTAACGTATGAAAAGAACGGGCAGGCAGATATAGCACTTGCATCCTATAAAAAATTCATGGATGAATATCCTTCCAGTATTTACATGAATGATGTTTTAGGTAAAGTCGGGTTGATCTATTTTTTGAAGAATGATGATGATAATGCACTTGTTTATTTCGAAAAGCTGATAAAGCGTGACCGCAAATCAGAGCAGGCCACTGCCGCTATCGAGAATGTGAAGAAGATCTATACGGCTAAAGGAAATGTTCAGGGCTTAGAGACTTATCTTGCTTCTATAGGAGCGGTAATACCTCAGATGGAACTGGATTCTTTAAGTTTTATTGCCGGAAGAAATCATTATGAAGACCGTGATTATAAAACAGCTGTCTCCGACTTCGATAATTATATAAAAAAATTCCCTGAAGGTTTTTATCGTCTTCCAGCTACGGCTATGAAGGCAGATGCTGATGACCGGCTTGGGAATACGGATGCTGCGCTTGTCGGATATTCATATGTGATCTCTAAGGCCAAAAATGAATTTACAGAACTGGCGCTTGCACGCGGAGCTGATATCTCATTTAAAAAACAAAATTATATCCAGGCTCAGGATTGGTATAAACAATTGGAGCAGATCGCTGAGGATCCAAAAAATCTTTCTTCAGCTAAGATAGGGTTGATGCGAACAAATTATGAATTGAAAAATTATCCGGATGCAATAGTTTATGCTGAGAAGGTATTAGCACTTGAAAATCCCGGTAAAGAATTAAAGAATGAAGCGCATTATAATATTGCACAATCTCAGCTGGCACAGCAGAAATATGATGAAGCATTTGCAGAGTTTAAAGCTCTTTCCAATACTGCAAAAAATGAAATGGGAGCAGAGGCCGGATATAATGTTGCCTATATCTATTATTTAAAGAATGATTATAAAAAATCACAAAAAGCAATTTATGATTTCATCGGTGAAAATGATTATGATTACTGGGTGTCAAAATGTTTCATATTGCTTGCAGATAATTTTGTAGCTCTGAAAGATAATTTCCAGGCAAAGACAACTTTGAAGACTGTAATAGATGATTCAAAAACTCCTGAACTTATAAAGATTGCACAGGATAAGCTGAATAAGATCATTGCGGACGAAGAAGCTGCCAAGCAAACTAAACAAATGACTGAGCCTCTCCAGATCGAATTTAACGGCAATGAAAATGAAAAGGATAAGTTGTTTAATGAATCAAATCCAAAGGAAGGAGAAAATAAAAATGAATAAGAAGATCTCTTTCAAAACCATAAGTTGTTTTTTTGCTTGCTTTCTTTTATTACAAACTTCTGTTTCTTTTGCTCAGGGAAAAGATACTCTTAACTCCATGATCATAATTGGAACAGGGTCATTCAAGCCTACAATAACCGATGCAAATAAGATCAGTGACAATCCCGAAGTAAGTGATTCCACTAAAAAAATCCCTGTTGGTCCATATACAATTGATTCAAAAAGGATCAATACACCTTTTTCTGTTGAACCCATAGTTCCTGCACAAATTTCAGGGGAACCCTTAACAAAATTATATAACGGTCTTGTAAAGATCGGAATGGGGAATTATACAACGCCTTATGGTGAAGTCTGGTATAATCATTTACGTTCAAAAGAGATTGCTTATGGCATTCATTTAAAGCATTTGTCATCATCTCCCACATATAAGAACTTTGAGAATACCGGTGCATTCTCAAAGCCTTCATTTAAGAATTACGGTTATGCAGGTTACAGTGATAACCAGATCGGACTATACGGAAAGAAATTTTTAAAAGAACATACTTTGTCGGGTACGTTCGATTATCAAAGAAATGTGTTTCATTATTATGGTTATGATGCAACAATAAATAAACTCGCGAAGGATGAAACAGTGCAGCGTTTTAATTTGTTTTCTGCAAGCACTGAGTTGAGAAGTCATTACGCGAAGCCTGAACGTTTTAATCATGATATTCGCCTTTCCTATTATAACCTGATGGATCTTTACAAATCTTCAGAGAATAATATTAAAGCGGATGGATTCCTGCAGACTGCCGTAAGTGGTGAAACATTGAAAATAAACGCATTGGTTGATTATTATAATTATAAAACAAAATCTGACACAACAGATAATACTATCATTGCACTGAATCCGAATTTTATAGCAGCTGGTGAGAAGTATCATGCAAGTCTGGGCGTAACTGCAGCCATGGATATACTTGGCAAATCAAAGTTTTATTTTTATCCTAATGTCGAACTCAGCTATAATATCTTCGAGGATATAATTATTCCTTATGCAGGTGTTACAGGTGGATTAAAGAAGAATAGTTTTAAAGCTATTACAGATGAAAACCCTTTTGTCAGATCTGAGCTTACCACAGCCAATACAAATACCAAATTCGATTTCTATGGAGGTTTAAAAGGGACATTGTCATCCAAGATAGCATACACAACGCGTGTGTCTTATGCCAGTGTAAATAATATGATGATGTATGTGAATGATTTCAGCGATGTGCTTCAGAATAAGTTTGATGTGATCTTCGATGATGCAGAGGTTTTAAATGTAAGGGGTGAAGTGAGTTATCAGAATCGTGAGAAGCTTCGTATAAATTTACGCGGTGATTATTACAACTATAAAATGAAGACTGAGCTGAGAGCATGGTTCAAGCCTCAGGTGGAGATCACACTTTCTGCCAACTATAATTTAAAAGATAAGATCGTTGTGAGGGCCGATTTCTTTTATATCGATAATCAGTTCGCGAAGACTTTTGAAAAAGATCCATTAGTTATCGGAGGCAACAAGGTGGTCGCAAAAGAATTAAAAGGGGTATTTGACGCGAATTTAGGGATTGAGTACCGATACACTAAAAAGCTGGGTTTCTTCCTTAATTTTAATAATATCGCTTCTCAAAGCTATAATAAGTGGTACCGTTATCCGACACAACGTTTTGGATTTATGGCCGGATTGTCTTATTCCTTTTAATGCCTTATCGTTTCCGCGAAAGCGATCACATGTCCATCAGGATCTGCAAAATAGCATACCAGATCACCCCATTCACGTGGCGTAACAGGATCTATTAATTTTGCACCCGCTGCGAGCGCATTATTGCTGTATTTTTCTATATCAGTGATCTTCAGATAAAGCTCGCATCTCGGTATTCCATTTCCTGTAGCAGGATCCGGGGTTTTGTTCTGAAGGATCTTCACTATACCGCTCTCAGGCATAAGTCCGAGTTTAACATTCTCAGCAAGCATGAATTCAGTCATTCCGGGGACGTTTAATACAGGTTCCGATTCAAATAATGCGGTATAGAAATCTTTACTTTTTGCCTGGTCTTTTACGTATAATATAAACTCGATTTCTTTCATTTCTGAGGATGTTATTTGATGCTAATATAATTATAAAAACAACCAAATTTTCCTGTAAATTTTTATGAACGAAATGTTGATAAATGACCTCTATTATTTCCTGTGGAAAAGCCAATATTTCAGCATGAAAGAGGTATATTTGTTAGCCTTAAGAACAGGCACCAATCAATTAAGATATTATGGAAGAAACAGTGAACGAAAAAAACGCTCAGTCGACTCAGTATTCGGCTGACAGTATTCAGGTATTAGAGGGTTTAGAAGCGGTTCGTAAACGTCCCGCGATGTATATCGGAGACATCGGTCTAAAGGGTTTACACCATTTGGTTTATGAGGTAGTGGATAACTCCATTGATGAGGCTTTGGCCGGTCACTGTAAGAATATCTTCGTTACGATCAACGAGAATAACTCAATTACTGTGAAGGATGATGGACGTGGGATTCCAACGGATATGCATCCTAAAGAAAAGAAATCGGCATTAGAGGTTGTTATGACAGTTCTGCATGCAGGTGGTAAATTCGATAAGGATTCATATAAAGTGTCAGGTGGTTTGCATGGTGTCGGTGTTAGCTGTGTGAATGCACTTTCTACTCACCTTACTGTGAATGTTCACCGTAACGGAAGAGAACACATTCAGGAATATAATATAGGTAAGCCTTTATATCCGGTTAAAGAAGTTGGTCCGACCGACTACAGAGGTACTATCGTTACTTTTCAGCCAGACACGTCAATCTTTACACATTCTGTATATCATTATGATATCATTTCTGCACGTTTGCGTGAACTTGCTTACCTGAACAAAGGAATTCATATAACTCTTACCGATAAACGTGAAAAAGATGCTGAAGGTAATCATCCTTCGGAGGATTATTATTCTCAGGGCGGACTTCGCGAATTTGTTGAATATCTTGATGCAACACGTGAGCGTCTTATCGAAGATGTAATTTATATGGAAGGCGAAAAGAACGGGATCCCTGTTGAAGTAGCAATGATGTATAACACGTCTTATTCTGAAAATCTTCATACTTACGTTAATAATATTAATACTCACGAAGGCGGAACTCACCTTGCCGGTTTCAGAAGAGGTTTAACACGTACGTTAAAAGC